>NZ_QRHS01000014.1:0-107931 GCF_003470905.1 Roseburia sp. AM23-20 | reverse complement strand
CGGTACGCACGGTGGTGTGAGAGGTCGGGAAATCACTCAGATTTCCCTCCTACTCGATTGCGTAAGAAGATTTTTACAGGTTGTATATGAGAAATGAATGTTGTATAGTATCTGCAAGAAATATCTTCTTTCGTGAATGTTATAAATGTTGGTTTCGTTACTTTTATTATATGACAATTGGATTTAAAGGGGATTATAATGACGCGGTAAAAAACAAAGGAGAAGAAAACAAACATGAGAATTTTTTTGGCGGAAGATGAACAGGATTTAAATGCCATTATTGTTCAAAAACTGACTGAGGATGGTTACAGTGTGGATCATTGTTTTGATGGCAGGACAGCAATAGATATCCTTTCCTGTACGGAGTATGATGCAGTGATTCTTGATATTATGATGCCAAAAGCAGATGGATTTACAGTGCTGCGTGCGCTGAGGGGAATGGGAAAGACAACACCGGTGCTATTTCTGACAGCAAAGGATGCTGTTTCGGACAGAGTAAAGGGATTAGACAGTGGGGCAAATGATTATCTTGTGAAGCCATTTTCGTTTGAAGAGTTGTCAGCACGTCTGCGCGCAATGATGAGGGGATCTTTCGGAGTTACTGACAATGTTTTGCATATTGCGGATCTTTCTTTGGATTGCACTTCCCACAGGGTAATGCGGGGGGGAAAAGAGATCACATTATCGGCTAAAGAGTATGCCATGCTGGAATATTTCATGTACAATCAGGGGCGTGTGCTGTCTCGTGAGATGATAGAGGATCATGTCTGGAATTTTGATTACGAAGGGGGCACGAATGTAGTGGATGTTTATATCAGCTATCTTCGAAAAAAAATTGATGATGGATATGACAAAAAGCTGATTCATACAGTCCGTGGAAGAGGATATATAATGAGAGAGGAAATTTAAGATATGGGGAGATTCTCAATCCGTCTGAAAATAACAATCTGGTTTACTGCAGCATTGGTGGTAATAGTACTATTTGCATATCTGATGATTTTTGTCGTCAGCCGTCAGATTTTGATAAAAACAATACAGGATAGTCTGGTGGAGACAGTGGAAAATAATGTGGATGAGATTGAATATTTTTCTGGGATGGATGAAATCCGTACAGATGCGGATATTGATTATTTGATTGATTACCGGAAAGGGTATCTGGAAATTGACGACGATTTTCTGAGCAAGGTAAATGAAGTCTATACAGGATTGTATGATGAAAAGTCAAGGCTTATTTATGGAGAAAATCCAATAGCTGCAAAAGTGGCAGATCTGGAATTTGTGGATTCCGAGATTCAAAAAGTAATGAAGGATGGAACGGGGTATTATATTTTTGACCGGAAACTCACAGCAGAAGGACTTAACGGATTATGGCTTCGTGGAGTGGTATCAGAGGAACAGGGAGAGCGTCAGAGCTTTGGGATTATGCGGATTGCACTGGTTCTTCTGCCGGTTCTGGTCGTAATAGCATCTGCGGGAGGATATTTTATTGCTGGACGTACATTAAATCCAATTCAGAAAATAGCTGGGACTGCAAGAAAGATTGGAGAAGAAAATGATTTGAAATGCAGGATCAATCTTGGAAAAGGGAATGATGAACTGCACCAGCTTGCGGATATATTTAATGAGATGTTTGAACGACTGGAAAGTACATTTGAAAAGGAACAACAATTTACATCTGACGTTTCACATGAACTAAGAACACCGATGGCTGTCATTTCAGCACAGTGTGAGTATACACTTGAAAAAGAAAGAAGCGTAGGGGAATATGAAGATGCCTTGCGGGTAATCAGGCGTCAGGCGCGGAAAATGACAAAACTTATTGATCATATGCTGGACTTTGCCAGACTGGAAATGAAATCAGGAAAATATGCAGAGGAAACTGTTGATATGGAAGAACTGGTGGCATCTATTTGCTCTGATATGAAGCTGATAAGAGAAAAGGAAATTATGCTTGATTATGAGACGGAGCAGGCAGTGTTTTATGGAAATCGTGAACTTTTATCCAGAATTCTCGTTAATCTTGTCAGCAATGCCTATCGTTATGGGAAAGAGAATGGGCATATCTTTGTGAAATTAAAGAAAGAAGAAACGGAACTTGTTTTGTCTGTAACGGATGATGGGATAGGAATTGCAGAAGAAGAGCAGGAAAAGATCTTCCGGCGGTTTTATCAGACTGATGTATCGCGAGGAGGCGAGGGAAGTGGACTTGGGCTTGCCATGGTTTATGAAATTGTGAAGTTTTACAGAGGAAAAATCCAAGTGAAAAGTGAGGCAGGCAGTGGGAGTGTTTTTCAGGTAAAACTGCCGCTTTGATAAAAGCAGACATATGGAAATCAATAATGATTATAAAAAATTTGTCGTATTAATAATGTTCTAATAAATGCATGATATAATCAAAGTACAAAGCAAAACAATTAGAAATGAGAAACTCTCATGAAAAAAGGAGGATTTGTTTATGAAGAGAGCAGCAAAACAGGTTTTAATTGTACTTTTGGTCGTGATGGCGGTAATTGGTACGGGAAACATTTCAGCACAGGCAGATTATAACTGGAAACCGAAGAAGGTTTCCATAGCGCAGTCGGCAAAAAAGGTTTCTCAGGGAAAGGAGTTTGAAATCAGAGCGAAAGTAACTCCAATAGATGCTGAGGACGATTATATCCGCTGGGAAATTATTTCAGGAAAAAAATATGTAAAATTTGAGGATCGTGACCGCACAGGCGATGAAATGGATTTCATTGCAGTAAAACCAGGAAAAGCAAAAATCAGGTGTTATGTACAGGGAAAGAGTAAGAAGAAATATGGTGATACGATAACTGTAACTGTGACGAAGAAAAAGAGTGATTATTCATTGGCAAAGGTTGGAGAATCGGTCAAATATGTAGAAGCATGGGATGATTTTGATTTAGAGGTCAAAAAAGGATCCTCAATAAAGAACAGTCAGTTAAAATGGGAGATCAGTGATACAAGTATTGTCTCGTTTGCAGAAAGAAAAACAACCGGAACGGACGTTGAGTTTTATGCGGAAAAGACAGGAACAGTACGGGTAACCTGTACATGTACAAGTGGTAAGGCAAAGGGTAAAAAAGTAGTATATACCGTGAATGTTATTGCGGATGAGGATGATGACTACGAGGATGATGACTACGATGATGACTATTATGATGACTATGATTGAGCATGATTGAGAGCGAAAGCTCTTCGGGGGCATTTTTGACAGTTTATGCAAAAAATGCCCCCATTTGTGAAATATTCCCTCTTCATCTTTTGTTTGTGCTATGCTGAAATTACGAAAGTGAAAGATGTGCAGATCACAAATAAAGAGAGGATCAATCATGAGTTTAAAATACGAATCTATCATAAAACAGATGTCACTCGAAGAAAAAGCCCTGATGATGTCCGGCAAAAACACCTGGGAGACAGTGGATTTTGAAAAATACGGAATCCCGTCCATGGCAATGTCTGACGGACCGCACGGATTGAGAAGACAGGCGGGAGCCGGAGACCATTTGGGATTAAATGCAAGTCTCCCTGCGACCTGTTTTCCGACCGCAGCCTCGGTTGCAAACAGCTGGGATGAAACATTAGGCGAGGAGATCGGAACGGCATTGGCAGAGGAAGCCGTGACCATGGATGTCAATGTGATCTTAGGACCGGGATTAAACATCAAGAGAAGCCCGCTCTGTGGAAGAAATTTTGAATATTTTTCTGAAGATCCGTACCATGCAGGAAAAATGGCGGCAGCCTATGTAAGGGGAATCCAGAGCAAAGGAATCGCAGCCTGCCCGAAGCATTTTGCAGCAAACAGCCAGGAACTGCGTCGTATGGCAAATGATTCCGTTGTGGATGAGAGAACCTTCCGCGAGATCTATACGACCGGATTTGAGATTGCGGTAAAAGAAGGAAAAGCGAAGTCGATCATGTCTTCTTATAATGAAGTAAACGGTGTCTATGCCAATGAGAACCGCCACATGTTACAGGAAATCTTAGTCGATGAATGGGGGTTTGACGGATATGTGGTATCCGACTGGGGTGGAAGTAATGATCACGCACTCGGAGTGAAAAACGGAAGTCATCTTGAGATGCCGGGCACCGGAAAATCAGGAATGCATGATATCGTAAATGCCGTCAAAAACGGAACATTAGAGGAGAGTGTGTTAGATCAGCGCTTAGATGAACTGCTCCGTGTCATTTTTGCGACGCATCAGGCGACCGTGGATGGAAAAGGAACTACTTTCAATAAGGAAGCGCATCATAAACTTGCACGCAAAGCGGCCGAGGAGAGCATCGTCCTTTTAAAAAATGAAGAGCAGATCCTTCCATTAAAACAGGGGACAAAAGTGGCTGTGATCGGAGACTTTGCAAAGACTCCGCGATATCAGGGAGCAGGATCTTCCTTAGTGAATCCGGCAATGCCGCCGGAGTCCATATTAGAGGAGATAAAAGACAGCGGACTTACGATGACAGCCTATGAACAGGGGTATATCAGAAACAGAAAACCAAATGCTAAACTGGTAAAGGCAGCTGTTGATGCAGCAAAAAATGCGGATGTGGTGCTGTTTTTCGGAGGTCTTGACGAGATCAGCGAGTCGGAGGGACTCGACCGTACCCATATGCATATGCCTGTAGCACAGGACGAATTGATCAATGAACTTACCACGGTAAATAAAAATGTGATCGTAGTTCTTTCAGCGGGATCTTCCGTGGAAATGCCTTGGTATCCATATGTGAAAGGAATCGTACACGGTTATCTTGGCGGTCAGGCAGGAGCATCTGCAATGCTTAATGTTCTGACCGGAAAAGTGTGTCCGTCCGGAAAACTGAATGAAACGTATCCGCTTCATTATGAAGATACGCCGGCATATGCGTACTATCCAAGCAAAGAGAGAAGCAGCGAATATCGGGAAGGACTTTATGTAGGATACCGTTATTATACGACAGTCGGGAAAAAGGTGCGCTTCCCGTTTGGTTTCGGACTTAGTTATACCACATTTACCTACCATGATCTTGCAGTAGATTCGGAAGGTGTGACATTTAAGATAAAAAATACCGGAGACGTGGAAGGAACAGAAATTGCGCAGCTTTATATCGGAAAACAATCGGATACTGTATTCCGTCCGGTGCGCGAATTGAAAGGTTTTGCACGTGTGACACTTGCTCCGGGCGAGGAAAAAGAAGTAAAGATTTCATTTGACGATAAGACATTCCGTTTTTATGATACACGGACAGACAGCTGGGAAGTGGAAACGGGAACCTATCAGATCATGATCGGAAGCAATGCGGAAGAAATGCTGCTTGAGGGATCACTTGCGGTAAATGGAACTGTCACAGAGGGTGGTTACAGCAGAGAAAGCCTGCCGGAATATTTTAATGGTGAGATCAAAAATATTTCTGATGATACATTCCGCAGACTGTATGGCAGAGAGATCCCGGATGGAAGCTGGAGCGGAGAAATCCGTATGAATGATGCAGTCTGCCAGCTTTATTATGGAAAAGGAATTTTTGGTAAACTGTTTTACGGGGTACTGCGTATTTTGTTAAAGATCAGCGAATGGCAGGGAAAACCGAATCTGAACGTATTGTTTAATTACAATATGCCGATCCGCGGCTATGCAAAAATGACAGGTGGTTTTGTCACAATGAAGATGGCAGAAGCTTTGACCGAGATGGCAAACGGACACCGCATTAAGGGAACAGCGCACCTGATCAAAGCGGCAGTGAAACGTGATTAGGTAAAATGTAATCAGATAAAAAAGTGGTAAATAACAGGGACTTGTACTAAAATAAATTTGGTGCAGGTCCCCATTTGCGTTCACAAAACGTTTGTGGGGGATGATATCATGAGCGCAGGTGAGTCAACATGTTCACATGATTGCCGAACGGCGAATTGGAGCAGGTACACTGGAAAAGAAAATGGAGAAAAATATATGATAAAAATTGCAATCGTAGAAGATGAAGCGATGTATGCAAAGCAGCTTGAGGAATTTTTACATCAATATGAAAAAGAAAATGGGGAGGCTTTTGATATCACGATCTATTCGGATGGGGATCAGATCGTCAATAAATATCAGTCACAGTATGACATCATTTTGATGGATGTGGAAATGAAATTTATGGATGGCATGTCGGCAGCGGAGGAGATCCGAAAAGTGGACACGGAGGTCGTTATCATTTTTATCACAAACATGGCACAGTATGCGATCCGTGGCTATGCGGTGGATGCACTCGACTATGTATTAAAACCGGTGTCTTATTTTGCATTTTCACAGAGACTGAGCCGTGCGATCGGGCGCATGAAAAAAAGAGAGACAAAGATGATCATGGTCAGCATGAAAGGCGGGACGGTGCGGATCAATATCGCAAATATTTATTATATCGAAAGCCAGGGGCATACGCTGATCCTGCACACAATTCTTGGCGACTATGAGACAACAGGCACAATGAAAGAGATGGAAGAAAAATTAGCTGATATGAACTTCTGCCGTGGTAACAAGGGGTATCTCATCAATTTAGCGCATGTGGACGGGATCACGGACGGCTGTGCCATGGTAAAAGGTGAGCAGCTGGTATTAAGCCGTGCGCGCAAAAAAGAATTTATGGAAGAACTGACAAAATACTGGGGAGAGGTTATCAAATGATGGAACATATTATGCCGGATATACCAAGAATCTACACAGCGGTCGCAGAGTGGATGGCATGCATGTTATTTATCCTGCCGGTCAAAAAGAGATTTCAAAAATGGCAGACGGCAGGCATTATGGCGGCTGTGCTTCTGATACAGAGTGTGTTTTTAGTCATGACGGATGATATTAAGATTTATTTCTGGATTCCTTGTATGATCGTGGCTGTATTTTTAATGATCGTATTTATCTACAGCTGCTGCGAAATTACTTTTACCGATGCTGCCTATTTTGGGATGATCGCATTTGTTGTCGCGGAATTTATGGCATCGTTCGAATGGCAGGTTGTATGTTACTTTTTCGACGAGGCGATGACAAACTGGTGGCTTTGCAGAGGTCTTCTGGTTCTGATCTATGGTGCGATCGCACTGATCCTGTATAAAATTCTGCGGGTACATATGCCTAAAGATGGGAAAATGAATATCAGCCACCGGGAATATATTTCCGCCGGACTGATCGCAGTTGCGGTGTTTGCTGTTAGCAACATGAGTTTTCTCACGGAAAATACACCGTTTTCCGGTCGCTATTCGTTTGAGATCGGAAATATCCGTACATTAGTAGATCTTGGCGGTATCGCGATCCTTTATGCACATCTGATCCAGTGCCGGGAACTGCGTGTGAGAAAAGAACTAGAATCCGTGCAGAATGTGCTGCAGAATCAGTATGTGCAGTACAAGCAGTCGAGAGAGAGCATCGAACTGATCAATTATAAATATCACGATTTAAAACACCAGATCGCATTCCTGCGGAGTGAGGATGATCCGAAAAAACGCGAAGAATATTTAAACCGCATGGAGGATGAGATAAGACAGTATGAGACACAGAATAAGACCGGAAACAAAGTGCTCGATACGGTGCTCACTACCAAAAGCCTCTATTGTGCGAAACATGGGATCACGTTTACCTGTGTTGCGGACGGCACACTGCTTGATTTTATGGATGTGATGGATATCTGCAGCATTTTTGGAAACGCGCTCGATAACGCGATTGAGTGTGAACTGAAAATACCGGATAAAGAGAAGCGGCTCGTGCATGTGACGGTTTCAAAACAGAAAAATTTCCTGCTCCTCCGGTTTGAAAATTATTATGAAGGAAACTTAGAGTATCAGGAGGGAAAACTGGTCACGACCAAAAAAGAGAAAGAATATCACGGGTACGGGCTCAAAAGTATCCGCTATACAGTCAACAAATATGACGGTGCGGTCAGCATTGACACAAACGGGAACTGGTTTGACTTAAAGATCCTGATTCCGATGAAAGATAAGGTTATATGAAAACAAAAATGTAAAAATCTATTTGGGGTGTGGAAATGAAAAATGAGAAGAAAAAATTACCGATTGGAATAGAAAATTTTGAAGAAATACAGTCAGCTGGATTTTACTATATAGATAAATCATATCTGATCAAAGGACTTATGGAAAATTGGGCAAAAGTCACACTCTTTACCCGTCCAAGGCGGTTTGGAAAGTCCCTGAATATGAGTATGTTAAAAAATTTCTTTGACATAAACGGAAATAAGGAAATTTTTAATCATTTAAAGATTGCACAGGAAACTGAGTTGTGTGAAAAATACATGGGAAAATATCCGGTGATATCTGTTTCTTTAAAAGGAATCAATGCGCAGACTTATGAAAAAGCAATAGAGATGACGGTCCAGCTTATCAAAGGGGAGGCAAGAAGGTTTCAATATCTGTTAGAAAGCAGTGAACTCACGGAATATGATAAAAAGGCATATATTGCATTACTTGAAACGGATGTGGATGAGGGAACACTATGCAGCAGTTTAAAAGTGCTTTCCGAACTTCTTGAAAAGCATTATGGGAAAAAAGTAATTATTCTGATCGATGAATATGATGTTCCACTGGCAAAAGCACTTGAACGGGAATATTATGATCAGATGGTTATCTTTATCCGCAACCTGTTTGAGTATGCGCTTAAGACAAATGACAGCCTGAAATTTGCGGTGCTGACTGGATGTATGCGCATTTCCAAGGAAAGTATTTTTACAGGACTGAATAATCTGAAAGTTCTTTCCATTGCAGATGTACAGTTTGACGAGTATTTCGGATTTACCGATGAAGAAGTAAGGGAGATGCTGGAATACTATGAACTTTCCGATCATTACGAGGATATTAGGGAGTGGTATGACGGATATCAGTTCGGAAAAGCAGAAGTTTATTGTCCATGGGATGTAATCAATTATGTGGACACGTTGCGGGCGGACCCGCTGGCAGAGCCTAAAAATTACTGGTCAAATACAAGCAGCAATGAGGCGGTCAAAAGATTTATCAGGGAATCGGATAAAGTAACGCTAAGGCGTGAGATAGAGCGGCTTGTTGCAGGTGAAGTGATCGAGAAAGAAATCCATCAGGAACTGACTTATAAAGAAATGTATGACAGTATTGACAATCTATGGAGTGTATTATTTACAACAGGATATCTTACACAAAGAGGACGGGCAGCGGGGGATACGTTCCAGCTGGTGATTCCGAATATGGAGATCCGGAAGATTTTTACAGACCAGATTATGGATTTTTTTAAAGAAAATGTACCGAAGAATGGCGTGCTGTTAAATACATTCTGTGAAGCATTAAGAAACGGAGAAACAGAAACGATAGAAAAATGCCTGTGTGATTATCTGCGGCGGGCCATCAGTATCCGGGATACTTTTGTGAGAAAAAAGATGAAAGAAAACTTTTATCACGGTATCTTACTTGGAATTCTCGGGTATGAGGAATCGTGGAGTGTTTCTTCGAATAAAGAATCAGGCGATGGTTACAGTGATATTGTGATCGAGACGGATGACGGTGAAATGGGAATCATTCTGGAACTTAAGTATGCACAGGATGGAGATTTGGAAACGGCATGCCAGTCTGCGTTAGAACAGATCGGTGGGAACAATTATATAGACATTCTTGAAGAGGATGGTGTGGAAAAGATTCTGAAATATGGAATCGCATTTTATAAAAAGAGATGCAGGGTAATGATTGGGGAAAAATCCTGATGCGGGATAAAAAACTTGACTTGGAGTCCACTTTATGAGCTATACTAGAGGGGAAAAAGAAAGGAGAATTATGGAAAAGTCAGGAATTTTAAAAAATAAGCTGTTTTTGTATCTCACGGAATTTTTTGCCGGAATGTCCGTGATGGCAGTAGAACTGGGTGCGAGCAGGCTGTTGGCGCCGTATTTCAGCTCGTCGCAGATCGTGTGGACGATCATCATCGGAACGATCATGATCGCAATGGCGCTTGGAAATATTTATGGAGGAAAAAGTGCGGACCGGTCGCCGGACCCGGACAAACTGTACCGCAGAATACTGATCGCTGCGATCTGGATCGCACTGATACCGGTCGTCGGAAAATACATTATCCTTGGAATATCGGCACTGCTGATCTTTACCGTCAGCAGCAATTTCCTCATTATTGCCGCATTTGTGGCATGTATGGTGATTTTTGTATTCCCACTGTTTTTACTCGGCACAGTGACGCCATCCCTTGTGAAATACTCGGTGGACAGTCTTGACGACAGTGGAAAAACGGTCGGAACGCTGGGAGCATTCAACACGATCGGAAGCATTATCGGAACATTTGTGCCGACTTTTGTGACGATTCCGGCAGTCGGAACCTCTATCACGTTTCTCATTTTTGCGGGAATTCTGATCGCATTAGCCGCAGTGTATTTTTTGAGCAGCCACAGGGGACAGAAGAAGGTGGCAGTATCGGCAGTTATTTTCGTACTCTGCTGTGGACTTGGCTATTCGGATTCTTTTGCATTCTGGCAGAATGACTTAAGTTACGAAGGGGAATCCATTTATAATTATTTACAGGTCTCCGAGGATGACAGGCGCGTGATCTTATCCACGAATGTCCTGTTCGGTGTGCAGTCACTCTACATGAAAGACGGCGGTCTGACCGGAATGTATTACGATTATGCGATGGCGGCGCCGCTCATGATCCCGGGTAAAAAGGCAGAGGATATGAATGTTCTGATCCTTGGAATGGGAACCGGAACTTACGCGACCCAGTGTAAAAAATATTTCGGTGATATGTCAATCGAGGGCGTGGAGATCGACGATAAGATCACGGCGCTTTCCAGACAATATTTTTCCCTGCCGGACGATGTCAAAGTGACGACCTATGATGGCAGGGCATATTTACAGGCGATCGACGAGAAATATGACGTTATCATGGTGGATGCCTACCAGGATATCACCATCCCGTTTCAGATGTCATCGGTCGAATTTTTTACGATGGTCAAAGAGCATTTAAACGAGAACGGCGTGATGGTCGTAAACATGAATATGCGCGGAAACAATGAGGGCAATATCAACCAGTATTTGTCGGATACCATTGCATCCGTATTTGACCATATCGTGACCGTGGATGTGGACGGTTCCACAAACCGGGAGCTGTATGCTTCCTCCAATGCAGACATGGTAAAGACATTAGAGAATAACGCAAATGAGACCGGACATTCCGATCTGCGCGATATGATGCTTCATGTGGCAGACACCAGCAGTGTGTATGAGGCGGGAGATTATATCATGACGGACGACAAGGCGCCTGTGGAGCTTCTCGGCATGCAGGTGATCGACCAGCTGATCCAGGGGGAAGTTGCATATTATAAGGATATTTTTGAAAAAGACGGGATCAACGGACTGCTGGAGTCACTATAAAAAGATTTTAGAAGACAGGAAATCAAGCGCATGCGCAAACAGCTTTTACAGGAACTGAAACTCATATCAGAAGAAGAAAAGAAGTATCAGTCAGGACAGGGAAACATCGAAAAACAGTTATATGCGAAAGATTCGATCAGTGAGATCGACCGGGAACTGCTGTTAGAGAGAGGACGGCTCGTCACGGTGCGCCCGCACAGCCGTTTTGTGGAATTCCCGGAGCACAGGCACAATTATGTGGAGATGATGTATGTGGTGCAGGGAAACATCACACATATCATTGAGGGAAAAGAGCTGACCCTTCACAAGGGAGATGTGCTGATGTTAAACCAGCAGGTGCGTCATGCAATCCGGCGGGCGGAATATGAGGATATCGGGATCAATTTTATTGCGCTACCGGAGTTTTTTGAGATTCCGCTTTCCATGTTGCATGAGAAAAATGTGCTTGCAGAATTTATTGTTGGTGCATTTCGTCAGAAGTATCCTGTTTCCCATTATCTGTTGTTTCGTCTGCAGGAAGATCCGCAGGTAGAAAATCTTATGGAAAATATGATTGATTCCATGTTACATGAACATGCAAATGAGGATGTAATTAATCAGTATTCTATGGGACTTGTATTTTTATATCTGCTGAATCATCTTGAAAGCTTAAGCCATAATTCTTCCATGGATTATAAGGAGACGGTTGTACAGGCAGTACTTGGATATATTAACAGTGACTGCAAAAATGCAAATCTTACCAAGATAGCAGCAGATACCCATCAGTCCATGACGGTACTTAGCAGACTCATCAAGCAAAAGACCGGATATAATTTTCAGGAACTTTTGCAGCACAGGCGGTTTGAGACAGCTGAACATTTATTATTGGAGACAGATTTGTCAGTGGAAGAGATTGCGTTAGATGTTGGTTATGAAAATCAGAGCTATTTTTTCCGGCAGTTTAAAGAAAGATATGGAATGACACCGCGAAAGTATCGGTTAGAACATTATAAAAGATAGACAATGCAGAAAATAAGGACAGTTTTTTAGTCGAATGAGAGTCTAAAAAGCTGTCCTTATTTTTGTTATCTTAAAAAAAGATACATAGTCTATAAGTTTACAAGGGGGTATCCTATGAATACAATACGTGCAATTATTTTTGACTTGGATGGTGTTATATGCTTTACGGATCAGTATCATTATCAGGCATGGAAAGAAATGGCAGACGCAGAAGGAATTTATTTCGATGAGACAATTAATGGCAGACTACGGGGAGTAAGTCGTATGGAAAGTCTGGACATTATTTTGGAGAAAGCATCAAGAGAATATACACAGGAGGAAAAAGAACAACTTGCCGCAAGGAAGAATGAAAGTTATGTTCGTCTGTTGGAAAAGATGTCTCCGGATGATCTGTCGCAGGAGGTAAAAAAGACACTGGAAATATTACGTCAGCGAGGGTATAAGCTTGCGATTGGATCAAGCAGTAAAAATACGAAAAAGATTCTGACACAGATTGGATTAAACGGATACTTTGATGCAATCAGTGACGGAACGAATATTACGAAATCAAAGCCGGATCCGGAAGTATTTTTGAAAGCGGCTGAGATGCTTGGTGAAAAACCTGAAAATTGTCTGGTCGTAGAGGATGCGCTTGCCGGTATTGATGCTGCTTATGCTGGTGATTTTCAGAGTGCTGGAATCGGAGATGCCGCAGGTCATAGCCAAGTGACATATCCGATTCAGGCATTTAAAGATCTGCTTTCTATTTGTTCTATCTGCTAACGTCAGATGGGCAGATGACAGGTGTGATTTGAATAAGTCGAATCTCTAATAGTTCTAATTCTGCATTCAATCTTAGGGTTTCATCAGAAGCGATATGCATCAGCTTCTGATGGAATCCTGGAGAGGATGCTTTTTTTAACAAGTCAAATTCATAAGGAGTGGTAAGTTCTAATCCACCCATGGAAACCCATTGGTCATAAGAACTCCCATGTGTTCGATTTACATAAGTCTCAGAAATTTTGTATGTACCTTGCGGAATATTAGAAAGACATAGTTCGATTGTGACTGGATCAGAATCTGCAAATACAGTATAGCGATCTGTTTCTGTCATATCAAAACGTTCTCCGTTGGCATAAAGATAGTTAAAATGTTTGTAATTGTACAACATAATCTGATAACTGTTGTGTTTACGGGTAATGAAATAACCGTCTCCTCGTCCTAAAAACTGATCTCCTAACTGCCGTAAGAGAGTATAAGCATAATAACTTGCTTTTGGAATTCCATTTACCGTGAACAGACCTAGTCCACCGAAAAAGAGTTTGTTGGGCAGAGCGTCATCTGCCATAAGATCGGTAAGAGCCTGATAAGTAAAACTATCTAGTCGGTCATAATTTTCCAAAATATTTTTTACAATGTAGCACGATTTAAAACATGTATCATTGAGCAAATCCTGCTGGCTTGGTGTGTTGTTCCATTCTGACAGGTAGATTGGCATATTACCAAGTCCAAGCTGGCGTCGTTCACGGAGAACCTGCATAACAAAATCTTTTAACCCATCAGGAGATTCAGAAAGACTCATTGCATACACAAAACCAAACGATTCCTTGGAATGATTTTTATCGGAAATCATTTTAGTGTCGTAGTATGTAAAACTTAAACAGTCTGGAAGACAGGAATTTTTTTTACACCATTCCAAAAAGTTCAGATACCAGTTTTCATAGCTTTCGCCTACAATGTAGTAGGTTGGAGGAAGACTAAATTCGATATCAGGGCAAAAATCTTTAATACAATCATAAGTGCTTTTATAGAATAGAAAAAAGTCATTTTCGTTTGTAAAGCCAAATAGGTCGGAAGAAGTATTCGGTTGGTTCCATAGACCAAATTTCCAGGTCTTTATGGTATCTAACCCGTAACGGTCAGTGATGTGAAGCAAAAATTCATGGACCAGCTGACACCATGCACTGACAGAGTGGGGCTGGCTGACATTTGCACCAAACAATCGTCTGTTTGGATATTTTGCAAGTTTTTCCGGCATGTAGGATAATTGAAGCCAGGGTTTTAGGTGATTGACGATAACAAAATCCAAAATCTTATCAAGATAAGAAAAGCTATAGACCGGGACTTTACTTGCAGTTTCATTGTATATATGCAGATCATCAGAAAAGATGCCACATAATTTAATATATTCAAATCCAACTGTTTCCTGAATCTGTGTTAACATTTTTTGAACATCACAAATTAGTACATCACTTGCCCGCCCAACGGTCATCATTTTTTTCCAGGTGTGAAGCAGAGTATAGGAACTTCCGTTTACAGAAATCTCAATTTCAGTTTTTTTCACAGGAGATACAACCTGAAAAAATGTATCTTCTTTCAAATATTTTTTTAATCCGTAAATATAGTTATGTTGTTCTACACGTTGGGCAGTATTCTCTTTCTTCTTTTTTTGTTCACGGCGATAGTCTTTTGGTAACATCCCGTATTGCTTTTTAAAAAAAGTTACAAAGGCATGACTGTTGGAAAAACCGCTGTCAATCGCTATTTCATCAATATTCTTATCAGTGGTTGAGAGTTCCTGTACTGCGTGCATAAGGCGGTATTGGTTAAGATAGCTTAAAAAATTCATTCCGTAATATTCCACAAAAAACTTAGAAAGATATGGAACGGACAAATGGACTGCATCAGCAAGTTCTTGTAAGGTTATATTT
The DNA here is from genome assembly GCF_003470905.1 of Roseburia sp. AM23-20. Taxonomy (NCBI): domain Bacteria; kingdom Bacillati; phylum Bacillota; class Clostridia; order Lachnospirales; family Lachnospiraceae; genus Roseburia; species Roseburia sp. AM23-20. The sequence continues at coordinate 92,889 of NZ_QRHS01000014.1, read as the reverse complement.
TCCGTGTAATGCTGCTGGATCAACTGTGAGATTTCGGAAATACGTAAAGCATACTTGTGATTTTTCTTTTCTTTAGCAGTAGAGAGTTTGATGCGGAAGTTCCGATACAGTACATCCATAATATTGTAGATATAAGACCAGTTTCGTAATTCATACCCATCTTTTTTATCAATATTTGTTTTGATAATGTGCGCTATCAGAGTGCGGAGTTGGACAATAGCTTCCTGATTATCGGTCATCGTACTGATAAAGAAAAAGCGAGGATGGAATGGAACGGGTAGAATCTGTTCAAACAAAGTCTGGTTGAATAAAACGGTTACAATCACACAGTTGACACCATGAAGTTCATGAAGCGAGAGTGGATTAACACAGAACACGTCATCTTCTGTTAAATTGTATATATGATCATCCAGTTGCAATGTACAGTTCCCGGAAACAATCATTGATAATTCAAAATAGTCATGCATTTGTGAACGAATATGATCAAAACGCTGCATTATACAGCGAATGGGCATGTGCATATCATTTTCTGAAATAAGATCGTAATTTTCTGACATAAAAAATCCCCCATTTAAAACTAAATAAGATATTGTAATGATTAAAACATAAATGTAATGAAAAAATCAATAAAAACATCGAATTTTTAATCTGTTTTGTATGACGGATTGAAAAGATGTGGAAAGAAAAGAAGAGCAGACATAAAAAAGTTAAAAATTAAAGTGAAACAGATAAAAAACAAAATCACATGAAAATTAATGAAAACTTATAATATCTATAAAGACGAGGTGATAAACATGAGTGAACCAATATTAAAAGTTGAAAACATGAATAAAAGATTCGGAAGTACAGTGGCTTTAAAAGATGTGTCACTTTCTGTATATCCGGGGGAAATTCGGGGATTAATTGGGGAGAATGGATCAGGAAAGTCAACCATTACTTCCATTGTAGCAGGAATGCAGGCATGCGATAGTGGTAAGATGATATTTAAAAATCAGGACTGGAAACCTCTTAGTATGATTGATGCACTTCACAAGGGGATTGGAATGATCGTTCAGGAAAGCGGAACAATACCGGGAATTACAGTTGCGGAAAATATTTTTCTGGCAGAGACAGAGAGGTATAAAAACAGGTTTGGATTGATCAATCGCAGGAAGATGAATGCAGATGCAACTGAAGTCATGAAAAAAATTGGGGTAAATGATATTACTGGCGATATGCTTATGCAACAGCTGGATTTTCAGACAAGAAAGCTTGTAGAGATTGCAAAGGTCGTGATGAAACAGCCTCAGATTTTGGTAATTGATGAGACAAGCACTGCCTTATCTCATGATGGAAGGGAAATTTTATATGATATTATGAATCGTTTCCGCAAAGAAAATAAGTCAGTGATTTTTATTTCACATGATCTGGATGAGATTATGGAGGTGTGTGATACTTTAACGGTTCTTCGAGATGGAAAAATAATCAGAACATTTAATAAAGAAGAGTTTGAAGCGGGTGCAATTCGTTCAAGCATGATCGGACGAGAACTGCAGGGGGATTATTATCGAAGTGATTTTGAAGCAAGCGCACAGCAGGAAGTTGCGTTGAATGTTAAAAATCTTGTTTATACAGATAGACTGAAAGGTGTTTCCTTCCAGGTGCGAAGGGGAGAAATTGTTGGAGTCGGAGGTCTGGCACATTGTGGAATGCATACACTTGGAAAGGTATGTTTTGGTGCAGTAAAGCCAGAAGAAGGAAATGTTTCAGTGGCAGATGGAACGGTAATTGACAGTCCGGCAAAAGCGATGAAGAAACGTATGGGTTATGTGTCTAAGGATAGAGATGTGGAATCATTATGTTTGAATGCAAGTATTGAAGACAACATATCAATTGCGGGAATGAGCAAATTTGCCGTAAAAGATTTTCTTGTTTTAAAAAATCGCGAAAAAAAATATGTAAATCAACAGATTGAGGAATTGTCCATTAAATGTTCTGGAAGAGATCAGGCGGTATCACAACTCTCGGGAGGAAATAAACAGAAAGTCGTATTTGGAAAATGGATTGGCTGCGGAAGTGAAATTCTTATACTGGACTGCCCGACACGAGGCGTGGATATTGGTGTAAAGCAGGCAATGTATCAGCTTATGGTTAAGTTGAAAAATGAAGGAAAATCCATTCTGATGATCAGCGAGGAAATGCCGGAACTCATTGGAATGAGTGATCGGATTTTGATCATGAAGGACGGAGAGATTACGGCAGAATTTGAGAGAAATAAAAATCTTTCTGACTCACAGATTATTGAGTACATGATATAGGAGGCTGGGAAAGATGACAAAAAGTAAAAAAATAATGATAGGTGCATTGCCGTTTGCAGCACTTATCGTATTGTTTGCAGTATTTTGTGGAATTGTAAGCAGTAAGGGATATCGCCTGGATATGTATATCAAGATTATATTTAATGAAGGTATTGTATTATCCATTGTTGCAACAGGTGCAATATTTATTTATACATTAGGTTCGTTTGATATCAGCTTGGGTGCGGCAACGCTTTTTTCAGCAACACTTGGGGTAATGACATATAATGCAACTGAAAATTTTATATTAATGATTGTTGTGATTTTATTGTCTGGAATTGTCTGTTCTTTGTTAAATTCTGTGCTGGCATCCATTTTTCATATTCCGGTGTTTGTTACAACGGTGGCAATGATGTCTGTTTTGTCTGCAATTGCATCACAGATCATTACCACAAAAGGTGGTGCAGTAGGCGGAATCAGCATTCCGAGTGAGGTAGTGAAACATTTGGATACATCCGCATTTAAAATTATAGTTTTGGTAATATGGGTGGTAGTATGTGCGTTCATCTTTGATTACACCAAGTTTGGAAGACGTGAAAAGTTTGTTGGGGGAAATCCAATCTGCGCCCAGCTTTCCGGTATTAAATACAATACATATGCAATACTTGGATTCCTTCTGGCGGGAATCGGCGTTGGAATCGGCGCATTTATGACGCTGGTTTATACCCCATCTGTTACAACAACGACAGCGGGGGATATAGGGATGAACATTATGGTTGCTATCGTGTTTGGAGGTATGCCAATCTCAGGAGGTGCAAGATCGAAAATTTATGCGGCTGTAGTCGGTGGATTTTCCTATATTATTTTAAATAATATTCTGGATCTGCTGATTGATTCAACATCTGGATATGGAATTACACAGATTGTCAGTGCTGTTTTTTTTCTGGTAGTTGTTTATGTTGCAAGTGCAAATTATCGTTCGCAGATGTTGCCGCGATAACAGAAATATGAATTTAACACATAACGTGTTAAAAATAAAATTTTAATAAGAGAAATGGGAGGAATAATTTATGAAACGTACAATGAAGAAAATGGTAAGCCTTGGACTGGTTGCTGCCATATCGTTGACAATGCTGGTTGGTTGTGGAAACAGCAAAGAAACAGCTGACAATACAGCCAGCGACAACACAGCAAATGATACGAGTGATACAAGTGTCAAGGAGGAGACAAAGACAGCAGAGAATGCTAAGATTGGTGTTTTAGTTCAGGATGTTAGTGGCGAGGAAGCATTAGGGTTCCGTACTTATTATGAAGATTATGTTGCGAATCAGTATGGTGTGACATTTACTTATACCGATGAACTTAAAGATGCGGCAAGCGAGAAGTCTGCTATAGAAAAATTCGCTTCACAGGGATATCAGGCAGTCATCTCTCTTTCAAGTAATGATCGTGCATTGCAGATTGAAACCTGTGAGGAAAATCAGATTTATTATGCGGTTGCTGCTGGAACTCTTGATCAGGAGCAGTTTGAAAAATATAAGACAAATGAGTACTTCCTTGGTCAGGTTGGACCAAGCATGGATACAGAGTATGAAGCTGGTGTAGAAATGGGCAGGTTCTTTGCGGAAAAAGGCATTAAGACAGCTGCTATCTATGGGGCATTTATTCCAAATCCTATGCATGTATACCGTGTAGCGGGTGTACTTTCCGGTCTGGGACTTTCCTATGATGGTGCTACAGAAGAGGGAGAAGTAGTGGGCAAGATTTTTACTGATCAGAGCGTGGATTTGTCTAAGATTTCTGGGGATATCCAGATTGTTTCTTATCTGCAGGGCTATGGTGATACAACAACAGATGAGATCAATGCAGCAATTCAGGCAAAACCGGAAGCATTTATTTCAGTGGGAATGGCAACAACATTTTTTACACAGCAGTTAAATGCTGCTGGTATTGAGTTCTCAGATATTGATTCCTTTACACAGAGTAATGGAGAAGCTATCACAAATGGAAAACTTGTCTATCTTGCCGGTAAATATTCATCTTCTGTAGGTCCTGCATTTGCATTAGTTTTAAATGCCATCAATGGAAATGTAATCCGTGATGAACAGGGAAATGCAGTCTCACTCAGCCAAAACTATCAGGTTGCAACTGACGAGGCTACATTTGATGAGTTTTATAAGTCAGATAACGGAGATAATCCAATTTACAATAAAGAAACATTAGACCAGATTATTGGTGAGTCTGTTACTTTTGATGAGATCAATGAACTTGTAACATCGAAGTAATTCATTTTTACAGTCAGGTCACGGCTTCATTTAGAAGCCGTGCTCTCTCCAAATAAATGAAAAGTTAAAAATTCATTTATTTGGAGAGGGTATGGAATATCCTGAAAAATGAAAGGAGAGGACAACATGAAAAATAAAAATAGACATTTGGTAAAGAATGTAATTGGTACATTAACAATACCGGTACTGGTGGCTGTATTATTGCAGGGAATCTGCATGTTCAATGGAAAAACAATGATTTCAAACATGACAGGTTTTGATAACTTTGTTGTATATATTGCAATTGTGATGATTACAACAATAGCATTATCCATTAATTTAAATAGTGGTCGTTTTGATTTTTCCTTGGGATCAATGGCAGCACTTTCTTCTGTATTAGGAGCTAAAATTACATATTCCATTTTAGGTGGTGGAAGTAACAGTGCATTGATGATGTTGATATTGACGATCTTATTTGGTATGTTACTTGGACTTGTTTCAGGACTTATGTATGTGGTGCTGCATCTGCCGCCAATCATTACATCTCTTGGAGTGACACTGATCTATGAGGGAATTCTTTTTACAATCACGGAAGGACGTTATGTGATGAAGGAAGTGCAGAATCCATCTATGACAGCTTTTACAGGAAGCTGGATTTATGCAGCAATCATTATTGTGGTTGTGTTAGCTGTCTGTATAGCAATCTTTGATTACACAAAGTTTGGATATGATTATAATGCACTCAAAAATGGTCAGAAGGTTGCGGTAAATACCGGTATAAAAGAGATATCAAATGCCATTGGATGTTATGTGATCTGTGGCGGATTGATGGGAATTGTAGGATTTTTAAATGCGACAAGAAGCACAACAATCAACGGTGGTCAGTTGAACTTTTCCTCTATCAGCATTATGTTTACGGCGTTTCTTCCAATGTTCATAGGCTCCTATATCAGTCGCTTTACAAACGAAAAAATTGGATTCCTTTTAGCTGCTTTATGTATGTCCATGCTTAATTCAACATTTGCTGTATTCTCCAATGAGGTAAATGCATCAATGCAGGCAATCATTAATGCAGTACTGCTTGTAGTCTTTTTGATTTATTTGAGTAATGAACATTTATTGGTAAGTCTTTTTAACGGAAAACGAAAATAGAAAGCAGGAGGGTATGAATATGATCAACTTAACAAAGAATCCATTCTTCCTTTCAGGGGAAGACATTGAATGGGTTGAAAATACAAAAAAGTCAATGACATTAGAAGAAAAAATAGGTCAGTTGTTTGTCCCAATCGGGTATTCCGGAGATCCGCAATATCTGGAACATGTCATGCTCGCACATCACATTGGTGGAATTATGTATCGTTGTGGTGAGGCGAAGGAAATGCAGCGGACACACCGTTATCTGCAGGAACACAGTAAGATCCCACTTCTTATTGGAGCTAATCTTGAGGATGGAGGCTGCGGAATTGCAACAGATGGAACACAGTACGGAAAACAAATGCAGGTTGCGGCAACTGGAGACACGGAGGATGCATATCGGCTCGGAAAAGTAAGCTGTAGTGAAGGTGCAGCGGTTGGTTGTAACTGGGCTTTTGCACCTGTGGTTGATATTGATAGAAATTGGAGAAATCCGATTACAAACGTGCGTACATATGGGGATGATCCGGATCGTGTTCTTGCATGTGGTCTCAATTACATGAGGGCAGCTAAGGAAGAAAATGTTCTTGTTGCAATTAAGCATTTCCCAGGGGATGGCTGCGATGAAGTGGATCAGCACATTCTTACAAGCGTAAATAATCTTTCCTGTGATGAGTGGGATGCGACATATGGAAAAATATATAGCGGCTTGATTCAGGCGGGGGCACAGACAGTGATGGTCGGACATATTGCACAGCCGGCATATCAAAAATCGTATAATACAGATTTTCCAAATAAATTAATACCGGCAACACTTTCATCGGAATTGTTAAAAGGTTTGCTCCGTAAAAAATTGGGATTTAACGGTCTGATTGTAACGGATTCTACCTGCATGGTAGGTTTTAGCTGTGCAATGAACAGAGAAAGGGCAGTTCCTTATGCGATTGAGGCAGGATGTGATATGTTCCTTTTTAATAAGGATCTTGAGGAAGATTATCAGTATATGCTGAATGGATACAAGCAGGGAATCCTTTCGGAACAGCGATTAGATGAAGCAATCACAAGAATTCTTGCAACTAAAGCTTCGCTTGGACTTCACAGAAAAGCAAAGTGTGAAATTGTGCCTTCGGAAAGTGCACTTTGTATTCTGCAGGCTGATGAGCATGTTGCATGGGCTAAAAAGAGCGCAGACAAGGCAGTTACACTTGTAAAGGATATAGATGGAATTTTACCGTTGAATCCGCATAAGACCAAAAAGGTGTTGCTGGAAATCATAGGTGGGTTTCCATCAAATGAGCGTGTTTTGGAAAGCTTTCGTAAGCGATTGGTTGAGGAGGGGTTCGAAGTTAACGTATATGAACAGGAGAACTTTGAAACAGCAAAATTTGATGTTGGCACATTCCGGAAGAATTATGATCTGGTCATTTATATTGGAAATGTAGAAAATGCATCCAATAAAGTGACAAACCGACTTTCATGGTATACATTCTGGGGAAATGGAAATAACGTTCCATGGTTTGCTGCTGAGAGACCGGTTGTGTTTATCAGCCTTGCTAATCCATATCATCTTGTGGATGTACCCATGATAAAAACCTTTATCAATGGCTATTCCAATAGTGAGTATGTAATTGATAGTGTGATGGAAAAACTTATGGGAAGAAGCAATTTTACTGGCAAGAGTCCGGTAGATCCGTTTTGTGGAAAAGAATACTTAAAATGGTAAGAGTGAGAGAAGAACAAATACATGAAAAAAAATTTAGAATTTTTAAGTAAGGCATTAAGTTTATTGCCGGAAGTTAAGGAGACACTGGTTCCTCCAAAAGAGGGACAGTTTTTTTCAAAACCTTTAGGAAAAGGCGATTCGGTAACAATTGATTTTGGGAAACATTTGGTAGGACATCTTCAAGTAAAAATGGGTTATGTCAATTCACATCCAGATGCTCCGGTTTGGATTAGATTTTCCTTTGCAGAGAATTTGAAAGAATTTGAAGAAAATGTGGAGAATTATCAGGGATGGATCTGTTCAGCGTGGGTACAACAGGAACAACTTCATTTTGATCTGATTCCGGGAGAGTATACTTTGCCGAGGCGTTATTCGTTTCGCTATGTGAAAATTGATATACTTGATATCAGTTCAAAATTTAATTTGGTTATTGAAGATGTCATGGCAATCGCATTATCTTCTGCAGATGATAGTAAGTTAAAACCATATCATAATGTGCATAAAGAATTGGAGCAGATTGATCATATTGCGTGCCATACACTGCATGATTGTATGCAGAAAGTTTTTGAAGATGGACCAAAACGTGATCGGCGACTTTGGATGGGAGATCTTCGATTACAGGCATTGGCAAACTATGAGACATATCAGATGAATGATATGGTAAAGGGGTGTTTATATTTATTTGCTGCATTACCGATGCAAAATGGACAGGTGGGTGCATGTGTATTTTTAGAGCCTGAACCGGAAGTAGATGATACCAGTATGTTTGATTACTCTTTATTGTTTGTGGCAGCCCTGTGGGATTATTATGTAGAAACGAAGGATCGTGAGGCCCTTGAAGATTTGTGGGAAACAGCAAAAATGCAGATTGTATTGGCACAGAAACAGGTCGGTAATGATGGTGTGGTAAAAGACTGCAATAAACTCGGCTGGTGTTTTCTTGACTGGTCACTGGAATTAAATAAGCAGGCAGGTGCACAGGGTGTTTTGCTGTATGCGATGAAAAGTGCCGTTGCCATTGCAAAAGAAATCGGAAAAGACCATGATGCAGAATGCATAATGAAAACTTATGAACTTTATAGAAAAGCTGCTAAGATGCATTTTTATGATGAAGAAAAAGGACTATTTGTCAGTGGTGATTGCAGGCAGATTTCCTACGCAAGCCAGGTATGGATGATTCTTGGTGATGTTGTAGATGAGCAGAGTGGAATTCGAATTTTACATGATGTTGCGACACAGACAGAGGCAATTGAAATGATTACCCCATATATGTATCACTATTATATAGAAGCATTACTTAAATGTGGTGATAAAACAGAGGCTCTTAGTGTTATGGAGAAATATTGGGGAGGTATGGCACGACTTGGTGCGGATACGTTTTGGGAGTTATATAATCCAAATAATCCGGATGAATCACCTTATGGTGGGACTATTGTTAATAGTTACTGCCATGCCTGGAGTTGTGCGCCTGCTTATTTTCTTCGAAAATATTATTCTGAAAAATAAGAGTGGGGTATTTGTATGAAAAAAATTGGAAATAAAGTTTTTTTAATGATTATTATATTTGTTTTGATATTTGGATTAAATACAGTGTTTTCTATAAGAGCGCAGAATAGTATAAAACAGGCTGGATTGCAGATAACGAAACAGTATATTCCGATTCAGACAGAGATTTTCACTATCCAAAAAAGTATGGAACGAGGTCAGAAATATCTTAACATTATCAGTTTGTATGATGATGCAGAGCTACGTCAACAGTTGGAAAGTTCACTAGCAGAGGAAATTTCGACGATTACGGCAAGTGAGAGTAAGATGGATGAATATCTGAAAAATATCGATAATGTAGAGTTAAAAGATAAAATCCATACATATGAGGATTTTTTAACAGAGGTTATTTCGCAATTTGCCATAATACAAGGGTATGTTGACAAGGGGGATTTTGTGCAGGCTGGTATAGCTCTTGGTGTAGATTTTCAGAATCTGATGGTTGATATGGGAGAAACAACGGAAAAGGAGCTTACAGAGGAGCTTGAGCAGGGAATTTCTGATTTATCGAAGGAATATAATCAAGCTGTTGAGACAAATTTAATAATGACAAAAATTCTATTTTCTTTTTTTGCTTTGGTATCAGTAGTTGTCTTTTTGGTTATAAGTAAGACTGTAAGTAAACCGGCAAGTGAAGCCAGCCGGCAGCTAAATGATATTATTGATGGTATCAATAAGAAACAGGGAAATCTTACGCAGCGTATTACTGTTAGTTCGCGGGATGAAATTGGTCAGTTATCGGATGGAATTAACAATTTTATCATTCAGTTACAGAATGCTATGCAAAAAATACGAAAGCAGTCAGAAATAATGCAAAGTTCACTTGGATTAATGAATGAAGAAGTAAACAATTCAAATGAAAATGCAGATAATATTGCGTCTACCATGGAAGAAATTACTGCGAGTATGGAAGAAATATCATCTTCTATAGAGGGAATTACCGGGAACACCAATGATATAGTGAGTTCAATTAACGATGTTGGAAATCAAGTTAATGAAGGTGTTGTAATTGCCTCTGATATTAAAGCATTAGCGGTTGGTGTTAAAGAGGAGACAGAGAAGAAGAAAACAGACATTTCTGATATTATTAACGAAAAGAGTCAGGCATTATCTTTATCCATTGAAGAAAGTCGGCAAATCAGCAGTATTAATAATTTAACTAACGATATACTTGAGATCGCAAGTCAGACGAATTTGCTTGCATTAAATGCTTCTATCGAAGCTGCAAGAGCGGGGGAAGTTGGCAAGGGATTTGCTGTTGTCGCAGAGGAAATTCGTCAATTGGCAGAAAACAGTAAGAATACGGCAAATGACATTCAGGGTATCAGTGTTCGTGTTATTGCGGCAGTCAATCAATTGATGACAAATGCACAAGATCTCATGAATTTCATACAAAATCAGATAATGAATGATTATGTTGAATTTGAGGCTGCAACAGATATGTATTATGAAAAGGCAGATCATATGGATACTATTACAGGTCTTTTCAATAAAAATATTATGTCTCTTCGTAATATTATGGCAGAGATGAATGATGGCATTACAAATATATCAGCTGTAGTAGAGGAAAATGTGCGTGGAGTAAGCAATGCAACAGAAAATGTGACCAAACTTGCAAATTCAATTTTAAATATTCACGAGCAAGTGATAAAAAATGTTGACTCTTCGAAATATCTGTTGGAAGAGTTGAATAGTTTTCAGCAAATTTAAAGACAAAATAAAAGAAAGACGAAAAGTATTACGAAGAGAAAATAAGGACAGTTTTTTAGTCGAATGAGAGTCTAAAAAACTGTCCTTATTTTTGATATCTTAAATTCAGCAAAAGAGAAGGAAAGGAGTAAGGGATGAATACAAAATATTATCTGGCTGTGGATATCGGTGCTTCAAGCGGACGGCATATGCTTTCGCACCTGGAGAACGGCAAAATTGTTTTGGAAGAGATATATCGTTTTCCAAATGGCATGATTGAAAAAAATGGTCACAAAGTATGGGATGTGGACCAGTTATTTCAAGAGGTTCTGACTGGGATGAAAAAATGTGCCATGGTAGGAAAAATCCCATATAGTATGGGTATTGATACATGGGCAGTCGATTTTGTTCTGCTGGATGAAAATGATGAACGTATCGGGGATGCAGTGGCGTACCGGGACAGACGGACGGAAGGTATGGACAGGAAAGTATATGAGTTTATACCGGAAGACGATTTATACGGAAGAACTGGAATACAGAAACAGATTTTCAATACGATCTATCAGCTGATGGCAGTCAAAGAGCAGCAGCCGGGGCAGCTTGAGTGGGCAAAAAGTATGTTAATGATACCGGATTATTTTCATTTTCTATTAACTGGGAAAAAGGTACAGGAATATACAAATGCGACAACGACCCAGCTTGTGAATCCTGTGACAAAAGATTGGGATATTGAATTGATAGATATGCTTGGATATCCTCGAAGAATTTTCCATAAAATTCAAAATCCGGGATATGAATTAGGCAGACTGACGGAAGATATTCAAAACAGGGTTGGATTTGATTGTAAAGTAGTTCTTCCGCCAACGCACGATACTGCTTCTGCGGTGATGGCAGTTCCAACGCAGGAGGAGCATGCACTTTATATCAGTTCCGGCACATGGTCACTGATGGGAACAGAGTTAAAAGAGGCAGATTGCAGCAAAGTCAGTATGCAGCATAACATGACAAATGAAGGCGGTTATGATTACAGATTCCGCTATCTGAAAAATATCATGGGATTATGGATGATACAGTCAGTGAAAAAAGAAAGCGCACCGGATATGGGATTTGGAGAAATTTGTGCACTTGCATCAAAAGAAACGATCAGATCCTTTGTAGATGTCAATGATGCGAGATTTCTTGCACCGGAAAATATGACAGCGGAAGTAAAATCGGCATGCGAAAAAGCAGGGGAACAGATTCCGCAGACAATTGGTGAATTAGCCGCGGTCATTTATCACAGCCTTGCAAAGTGTTATGCAAAAACGGCAGAGGAAATAGAAAAACTGACAGGTATTGATTATTCCAGAATACAGATTGTCGGCGGCGGGGCAAACGCACATTATTTAAATGAACTGACGGCAGAGTATGCAGGGAAAAACGTATATGCGGGGCCGACAGAGGCAACAGCAGTCGGAAACTTTGCTGCACAGATGATCGCGGCGGGAGAACTAAAAGACCTAAAGGCAGCAAGGGCATGTATTGCAGAGTCGTTTGAAATAAATATTTTTACAAGTAATCAGGATACAGAATAGAAAGGAAAAGTAAAATATGACAGGTTACGAAGCAGCAAAAGCAAAATATGCAGCATTAGGTGTGGATACAGATCAGGCAATTGAGATATTGAAAAAGGTTCCGGTATCACTGCACTGCTGGCAGCTTGATGATGTGATCGGGTTTGACAATGACGGAGGACTGACCGGAGGAATCCAGACAACCGGAAATTATATGGGACGTGCGAAGACACCGGAACAGCTCATGGTAGATATGGAAGAGGCAATGAAACTGATGCCTGGAACGGCAAAGCTGAATATCCATGCATCTTATGCGATTTTTGGAACGGGAGAATTTGCAGACCGCGATGCCTTAGAGCCAAAGCATTTTGCAAAATGGGTAGAATTTGCAAAGAAACACAACATGGGAATTGACTTCAATCCTACATTTTTCTCCCATGAAAAAGTAAAGGACGGATTGACCTTATCAAGCCCGGACGAGGAGACGAGAAAGTTCTGGATCAACCACGGAAAAGCATGTATCCGTATTTCGGAATATTTTGCGAAAGAGACCGGAATGCCGTGTGTGATGAACATCTGGACCGGTGATGGATTTAAGGATGTTCCGGCAGACCGTATGGGACCGCGTCTCCGCTATAAGGATTCGATCGAGCAGATCCTCTCAGAGCCGTATGATAAAAATCTTGTAAAACCGTGTGTGGAATCAAAAGTGTTTGGAATAGGTGTGGAGTCTTATACGGTAGGTTCTGCGGAGTTTACGCTGAGCTTTGCGGCACTGCACGATGGATGTATGCCGCTTATGGACAACGGACATTATCATCCGTTAGAGTATGTGTCCGATAAGATCCCGGCAATGCTCTGTTTTTACCCAGAATTTGCACTTCACATTACAAGGGGTGTGCGCTGGGATTCCGACCATGTGCTGATTTTGGATGATGAGACAAAAGAGATGGCAAAAGAGATCGTAAGAGATCACGCATTAGACCGTGTTTACATGGCATTAGATTACTTTGATGCAAGCATTAACCGTGTGTCAGCACTTGCAACCGGTTTCCGCAGCTGGCAGAAAGCACTTCTGATGGCTCTGTGCACACCGAATGAGATGTTAAAGGAACTTCAGGATACCAATCAGATGGGGAAACTCATGGTGATGAATGAGGCTGTGAAAATGCTCCCGATCGGAGAAGTCTGGGAAGAATACTGCCGTAGGGAAGGCGTGTGTGATGATCTTCATTTCTATGATGAGATTGAAAAATATGAGCGCGAAGTGTTAGTAAAGAGAGCATAGCTGAAAAAATAGCATATAGCAAATTAGACGGGGATTTGTGAATACCTGAAAATTACAGAGAAGAGGGAAACGAACATGAAATTTATAGATGCAGAATTTGTAAAAGGATTTATCCGTATGGCGAACGACGGATGGGAGCAGGGATGGCATGAGAGAAATGGCGGAAATCTGTCCTATCGTGTTAAACCGGAGGAAGTAGAATCCGTAAAAGAAAACTTTGAGGCAAAGAAGTGGCAGCCGATCGGGACATCCGTTCCAAATCTGGCGGGAGAATATTTTCTTGTGACCGGAAGCGGAAAATATTTCCGCAACGTCATCATTAAACCGGAAGATTCCATCTGTATGATCGAACTGGATGAAAAAGGCGAAAATTACCGCATCGTATGGGGACTGGTAAACGGAGGCAGACCGACATCAGAACTGCCAAGCCATCTGATGAATCTGGAAGTGAAGAAGATACAGAACCCGAAGTACCGTGTCGTATACCATGCGCACACCACGAACATCATTGCGCTGACGTTTGTTCTGCCGCTGGAAGATAAAGTGTTTACGAGAGAACTCTGGGAGATGGCAACCGAATGTCCGGTCGTATTCCCGGCAGGCATTGGCGTAGTTCCGTGGATGGTACCGGGCGGCAGGGAGATCGCAGTTGCAACCAGTGAACTGATGAAAAAATATGATCTTGCGGTCTGGGCACATCATGGTATGTTTGCGGCCGGGGAAGATTTTGACCTGACGTTTGGTCTGATGCACACCGCAGAAAAATCCGCGGAGATTCTGGTAAAAATGCTTTCCATGAGACCGGATAAGCTGCAGACCATCACACCGGATAATTTCCGTCATCTTGCGAAAGACTTTCATGTTACACTGCCAGAAGAATTTTTATATGAAAAATAAAAGCTAGTACGAGCGATATGCGGATGGTGTCATCCCATATCGCTTTTTAAATACTTTCACGAAGTAATTGCTGTCAGGATATCCTACATACATTGCAATTTCCGCAACAGAAAGCATGGAGGTCTTTAAGAGTTCGGCAGCTTTTTTTGTGCGTAAATCTGCTATATATGCGGTCAGGGTGATACCCATTTCTTTTTTAAACAGACGGGACAGGTGTTCTTCGCTTACATGATTTGTATCCGATAATTCGTGCAGGGAAATGTCCTGTGAATAGTTGATGGAGATGTAGTTTAGTACATTTCGGATAACGGGAGAGTATTGTGACATATGCTTTGTATCATGAACAGCCTGGGTCAGTCTGATCAGCATATCTTTTTGAATCTTATCCAGTTCAGATCCGGTTCTTGCGGAGGCAAATTTCTGGATACTTTCTTGTGCTATTTCATCTATTTTTACCACAGGGCAGCCACCGGCCTCAGCGGCTTTTCTGGCAAGAGTTCTAAGGATGGCAAAACCATTCCAGTCGGTAGAATATAGAGAACGCTGTGATTGGGAGGTGTTGGCATAGTAATTGCTTGCTATACTCTCAAAAGCCATACGGACACCGTCTATATCCCCATCTGATATTTTTCTGAGAAAATAATTCTCCGTTTCATATCTGTCTATGATTTGATAATAGGTATTATTGGATTCTAAAATCAGCTTATCTGTCTTGAGCTCCTCATGGAATCCGGTCAGCTTTCTGTAAGAAAATTCAGGTGTATTTGGGATAAAGGTACGCATGGCAGCAAGTACGGTACCGTGGATCATGGAATAGCTGAGCTGTGGAAACTGATCATAGTATAGCTTCAGTGGCAGCAGAATGCTTGCAGGTAGTTTGTGGGATGCTAATAATTCCTGCATTTCCAGTGATGAAAAAGTATTTTTTACATAGGGACCCAGCAGGTAACAGGTATTATCAAAACAAAATAGAATCAGATTTGTATTCAGATAGTCTGTAATCTCATAAAATACTTCTTTTTTTGCATTTTCCAGCAGATAATGCAGATATTCTGCGGTGTACATCGGCTGAAGCGTTTTTTCAAAGCAATTTTGCTGTTCAAATGAATCAAGAGAGGCATTATCATTTGCAATACTGCAGATTCTGATGCCCAGTATATTTGCTACAAATCCCATGAAAATTTTCTCATTCATTAGATATCCCCCGTCATGTATATGTTATCAGATACCGCTGCGGGCGGCAGACTGTGATTTTTATACAAATATCAAAATAATACTATTTATATCAAATTTACTCTAACTATATCATGGATCATATGTTAATGTAAATACAGATCAAAACATATTTAACAAAAAGATACCAGGGAGGTTTTTTTATGAGGAAGGAAAAGAAATTAACGCAAAGTGAAATTGACGGTGTGCAATACCGTCGTGCAAAATTATGGCAGATTATTTTGTACTCATGTAATGCAATGGTTGGAATGACGGTTTATTCTTTAATTGGTATGGCAAGCTATAGTGCAAGTGTTGGATATGGAATTTCAACAGCTGTCATAGGAATTATTCTGACATGTACACGTATTTTTGATGGTGTGACAGACCCTGTTTTAGCAATTATATATGACAAGGTGGACACGAAATTTGGAAGATTAAGGGTACTGCTTTTGGGAGGATTTGTTATTGAAGCAATTGCACTTCTTGCCATGTTTGATGTGTTCTCATCAAAGGGCCATGGAATCGTTGTGTTTACGTTGTTATATGTAATTTACGTTATTGGTTATACAATTACAAATATGACAGCGCAGACATTACCGGCAATTATGACAAATGATCCGAAACAGCGTCCTACAATCGGAGTATGGCAGACAGCATTTAACTATCTTGTTCCTATGATAATGACGGTTATACTTAACATGGTATTACTTCCGAAATTTGGAGGGACATATAATCAGGAGTTCTTGTCAGCTGCAGTGAGAGTAAGCATGATTGTGGCAGCAGCAGGCATTGTGCTTGTATGCATAGGAATTTCAGAATATGACAAGCCGGAATATTATCTGGGAATTAAGAAACAGGAGCCACTTAAAGTAAAGGATATGCTTGATGTATTAAAGGGAAATAAACCATTACAGGCATACATTGTCGCTCAGGCATCTGATAAAATTGCACAGCAGACAGCATCACAGGCAGTGATTACAACAATGCTTTTTGGTATTATTATTGGAAATATGAGTCTTGCCACAATGCTTTCTGTGATAAGCATGCTTCCTTCGATCGTATTTGCCGGCTTTGGAGCCAGATATGCAGGAAAATATGGCAGCAAAAATGCGATTGTGACATGGACAAAGATATGTATGGCAGTTGCAGTAATATCACTTGTATTCTTTATCGTAATTGATCCGGGCACAATCTCAACATTTGGATTTACAATGATAGCTTATGTCATACTCACTCTTGTGCTGAACGGAGCGAAAATGTGTGTTACCACAGCGGATGTATCATTTATGGCAGATATCATTGACTATGAGCTTGACAGAAGTGGAAGATATGTACCAGCCGTTGTTACAGGTACTTACAGTTTCATTGATAAACTGATCTCTTCCTTAGCAGCACTCATTGCAACCGGTGCCGTGGCGATTATCGGATATACAAATACTATGCCACAGCCGAACGAGCCGCTTACAACCCCTATTTTTGTGGTGACAATGATAATATACTTTGGGATGCCAATTCTTGGATGGATTGTGACACTTATAGCTATGAAAAACTGTAAACTTACAAAAGAGGAAATGGTTCAGGTACAAAAGGGGATAGAGGCAAAGAAGAATGAGATGAAAGAAAAAGTAATAAAGGAGTATGTGTAAGTATGAGAAAAATAAATTTATTTAATGATAATTATATATTTGAAAAGGAGGGAGTCACCGAAAAAGTGACTCTTCCGCATACCTGGAATGCAGCAGATGGACAGAGCGCATCCGATTATTACAGAGGAGAGTGCATTTACACAAAGAAATTTGCAAAACCGGAACTTAAGGATGGAGAGCAGTTATATCTTGAAATAACCGGAGCAAATTCATCATCAAAGGTAAGCCTGAATGGGAAGGAGCTTGCGTCACATGACGGAGGCTATTCTACATATCATGTAAATCTGACAGATGGACTTATGGATGAAAATGAGCTTGAAATCAAGGTGGATAATTCCCCAAATGACCACGTATATCCACAGAAAGCAGATTTTACATTTTATGGCGGCTTATACAGGGATGTGAGGCTTATCACTGTGCCAAAGAACCATTTTGACCTTGATTATTATGGTGGAAAAGGTTTTTATGTGACACCAGAAGTGAAAGAGGATGGCAGCGCAGAGGTCAGATTTGATGCATATGTATGTGGTGATGCAGATGAGATCAGTGTTTTGGTAAATGGAGATTCTGGTTCGCAGAGTGTAACACTTTATATCCCGGAAGATGACACACAGACAATTTATGATGAGGACGCACTTTGTGGAATCAGACATTATACAGGAACGCTTATCATTGATAATCCTCATCTGTGGAATGGATTAAAAGATCCATTTTTATATACAGCGGCAGCAGAACTTAAGAAAAACGGTGATATAATTGATGAAGTTACCACAAAATTTGGATGCCGGAACTATTACTTTGACCCTGAAAAAGGATTTTTCCTGAATGGAGAGAGCTATCCGCTCAGGGGAGTATCACGCCATCAAGACAGGATGGGCGTTGGAAATGCACTTACAAAAGAGATGCATGAGGAAGATATGGAGCTGATATTGTCAGTGGGAGCTAATTCAATCCGGCTTGCACATTATCAGCATGACCAGTATTTTTATGATCTGTGCGATGAAAAAGGAATTGTGGCATGGGCTGAGATACCGTATATCACAGTACATATGGATGGTGGAAGAGAAAACACGATCTCACAGATGAAAGAACTGATTGTCCAGAACTATAATCATGCGTCTATTATTTGCTGGGCTATCTCAAATGAAATATCTTTACAGGGGGTAACGGAGGATCTGTTAGAAAATCATAGAATATTAAACGATATGATTCACAG
Source organism: Roseburia sp. AM23-20 (assembly GCF_003470905.1). NCBI lineage: Bacteria > Bacillati > Bacillota > Clostridia > Lachnospirales > Lachnospiraceae > Roseburia > Roseburia sp. AM23-20. The sequence continues at coordinate 74,443 of NZ_QRHS01000014.1, read as the reverse complement.
AATGGATCAGAGCCGCGTATCTGCAATGGCAAATCTGTTTATGCTTGAGACAGACAGTCCGCTTGTAAGTCTCCCGGATATCAGAGGCTATAATCTCTACTATGGATGGTATGTGGGGGAGATGGAAGACAATGATGCATTTTTTGACCAGTTCCACAAAGAACATCCGGATACAGTGATCGGACTGACAGAGTATGGTGCTGATTCGGTAATTAAATTGCAGTCACCAAAGCCGCAAAAAGGTGATTATACAGAAAGCTATATGGCAGTGTACCATGAGCATATGCTTGAGATGATTTCCCAAAGACCATACCTGTGGGGCACCTATGTATGGAATATGTTTGAATTTGCTGCTGCAGGACGAGATGAGGCGGGCGACCCTGGTAAAAATCACAAGGGACTTATCACCTTTGACAGAAAAGAGAAAAAGGATGCTTACTATATTTACAAGGCATGGTGGAGCGATGAACCGTTCGTTCATCTTTGCGGAAGAAGATATGCAGACCGTATAGAAACGGTCACAGAGATTAAGGTTTACTCTAACCAGAAAAGGATAGCCCTCTATGTGGATGGAAAACTCTTTGGGGAGCAGGAAGGTGAGCATATATTTAAATTTGAGGTTCCAATCTGTGGAGAGCATACGATAAAAGCTGTCTGTACAGATCATGAGGCATTAAGCGATGAAATGACGATCCAAAAGGTCAGTGAACCAAATCCGGCGTATTTTATGGATGCCACAAAGGTTTGTAACTGGTTTGAAGAACCACAGGAAGAGTCTGAAAAGGAAGAAGGCGGATATCTCTCGTTAAACAGCACGATGGCAGAGATTCAGGCTGTACCGGCGGGAGCGGCACTTCTTGCGCAGATGATGAAGCAGATGCAGGGTTCAGTGGCTGGAGGTATGGGTAAGAATGTAAAGATACCAGAGACAATGATGGCTCTGATTGCAAGACAGCCGTTAAAGAAACTTCTGGCACAGGGAGGAATCGATGCAGATGGAGAGCAGGCGAAGATGCTTGCAGCAGCACTTGGAAAGATTCCAAAGAAATAAGGTTCTTTAAATGGAAAATTATGGTAGTTAATTGAGAGAGAGCAGTGAAGTGAGGTCAGATGAAATGAGCAGATTTCCAGACAAATTTATGATTGGTGCGTCAACTGCGGCGCACCAGGTAGAGGGCAGCAATACAAACAGTGATTACTGGGCAATGGAGCACTTAAAGCATACGAACTTTAATGAGCCATCTTTAAACGCAGTTGACCATTATAACCGTTATGAGGAGGATATCCGTCTGATGGCAGAGGCTGGGCTGAATACTTATCGATTTTCCATAGAGTGGGCACGTATAGAGCCGGAAGAGGGAAAATTTGATGAAGCAGAAACAGAGCACTACAGAAAGGTGCTCAAATGCTGCAGAAATCATGGAATAGAACCGGTTGTTACCATGATGCATTTTACATCACCAGTATGGCTGATACAAAAAGGCGGATGGGAAAGTGAGTCAACCGTAAAGTATTTTGTAAGATACTGTGCATATGTGGCAGAAAAACTTGGAGACCTCATGCATTATGTCATCACAATCAATGAAGCAAATATGGGACTTCAGGTAGCTGCGATTGCAGAGCGTTATAAGCGTCAGATGATGGCGAAGCGCAGGAAAGGAAAAAAGAGTAAAAAAGATAAGAACATGGAAGGCACCGCTCAGGTTGGCATGAATTTTAATAAAATGCTGAAAAATATGTTCTGGCAGGGATTTGAAAACAAAAAAGTTTTTGGAACAAAAAAACCGCAGATCTTTGTCAGTGCAAGAACACCAGAAGGAGATATCCTTGTAATGCGTGCGCATCAGGCTGCAAGAGATGCGATGAAAAAGGTTCATCCAGAACTTTTGATAGGATTGTCATTGTCACTTCATGATATTCAGGCTGTTGATGGTGGAGATGCAGCTGCAAAGCATGAGTGGGAGGAGGAATTTACACATTATCTTCCCTATATAAAGGATGATGATTTTTTTGGACTTCAGAATTATACCAGAAGCCTTATTGGACCAGATGGAATATGTCCTGTGCCTGAGGGGGCAGAGATTACACAGATGGAGTATGAATTTTATCCACAGGCATTGGAACATGTGATCAGAAGAGTGCATGAGGAGTATACAAAAGCTGGGAAGAAAAATATGCCGATCATGGTCACAGAGAATGGCATAGCAACAGAGGACGATACCAGAAGGGTTGCATTTATTGATGAGGCAGCAAAGGGAGTGGAAGCATGTATTGCGGATCATATACCGGTGATAGGCTATTGCCACTGGTCGCTGCTGGACAATTTTGAGTGGCAAAAGGGCTTTTCAATGAAATTCGGACTGATAGCAGTAGACAGATCCACCATGAAGCGTATGCCGAAAAAGAGTCTCTATTTTCTGGGACAACTATAACTTGGAAAATATATGGAGTGAAAATAAATGAAGTATTATTGTAATCCGGTAAATATAAATTACAGATATCAGTTCAATGCGGATCAGAGGAAAAACGGAATTGCTGTCTGCCGCGAAGCAGCAGACCCATCCATGATAACGTTTAAAGGCAGATATTACATATTTGCATCCATGACTCTTGGTGTATGGGTTTCGGATGATCTGGTAAAATGGGAAAATCATAAACTGCCATCAGAACTTCCGTTGTATGATTATGCGCCGGATGTGCGTGTGATGGGGGAATATGTATATTTCTGTGCCTCAAAAAAAGGGGAAAAATGCGACAGGTACCGCACAAAAGATATCTTAAACGGACCATATGAGAAGATAGAGGGAACCTTTGATTTCTGGGATCCGAATCTGTTTGTGGATGATGATGGAAAGGTTTATTTTTACTGGGGCTGTTCAAATGAGACCCCTATGTGGGGAGTGGAGTTAGACCCACAGACCATGAATCCAAAGGGAGAGAAAAAAGAACTGATATATGCCGATCCTTATAAATATGGATATGAGCGGATTGGTGATGATAACGGTAAGCTGCCACGCTCAAAGGAAGAGGTGGACGCCTGTTTTGACAATTTCATGAAATCCCAGGGGACACCTGTGGAGCAGATCCCGCAAATGTATATCCCGATGATCAGGGGAATGTTCACAGATAAACCTTATATTGAGGGTGCCTGGATGGATAAGCATGAAGGCAGATATTATCTGCAGTATGCATTTGCCGGTACACAGTATAATACCTATGGAGATGGAGTATATGTCTCAGACAAGCCGTTAGGACCATTCACACCGGCAAAAAACAATCCATATTCCTATCATCCGGGTGGATTTATGCCAGGTGCCGGTCATGGTTCTACGATGGAGGATTATAAGGGGAATCTGTGGCATGCGGCTACAATGCGGATCAGCGTAAACCATGATTTTGAGAGAAGAGTCGGCATCTGGAAGGCTGCATATGATGAGGAAGGTGAGTTGTGCTGTAATCAGAGGTATGGGGACTGGCCGATTGGCGTGTCTGACGGGAAAGAACAGGATATATGGGAAAATCCACACTGGATGCTGTTATCATATAAGAAAGAAATGTCAGCATCATCATGTACGGATGGGCATGCACCACAGCTTGCAGCGAATGAAAATGCGCAAAACTGGTGGCAGGCTTCGTCATCCGACCGGAAAGAATGGCTGATGATGGATTTGGGAAAAGCTATGGATGTGCATGCGATCCAGATTAATTTTGCAGATGATGAAATAAATATTCCTGTTCCTGGTCAGATTAGAGGAACAACGCAGGCAAGATATATTGAGGAAGCAGATATTGCTACCCAGTACCTTTTAGAGGGTTCTGTGGATGGGGAAAATTTCTTTGTATTAGAAGATAAGACAAAAGCAGATACGGATTTAAGCCATGACTTTTTAGTATATGAGAACGGCATCGAGGTTCGCTACATAAGGTTGTCTGATATGAAAGTACCTTACGGTCAAAAGCCTTGTATCAGTGGACTCAGAGTGTTCGGTAAAGGTGCAGGCAGTTTGCCGGAACAGGCATCATACGAAGTCGAAAGAATCTCCGGAATAGACATGGAGATTGTGATTGATTCACAGGAGAAGGATGAAGCGGATGGGACGACAGGATACAATATTCTCTGGGGACTTAAACCAGATAAGCTGTATCACAGCTATCTCACATATGACACGAAAAAGAGAATAGGAGCTCTTGTTGACGGAGAATCTTACTATGTAAGAGTGGATACATTTAATGAAAATGGAATTACGGAAGGAAAAACTTCAGTTTGTAGAAAATTTGTAAGATAAGAAAAACAGGGAGAAAATTCATGGCGATCAAAGCAGTACAACAGATTATGCTTGGAACAGTGACAGGCAGTGAAGCAAAGGCAAAAGAGACACTGCAGGCGATGGTAAATGCCGGATATAATGGAATCGAACTAAACAGCTTTATGGTTAATCCTACCCCATTTATGGTGCGGATGCTCACGAAAGCTGCGGGCATGCCTACAGGAAAAGGAGGCAATCTTGACTGGGCAAAGCTGGTGAAGGAGGCAGGACTTTCTGTTGTCAGTCTGCATAAGGATTTAGGTGGTATAGAAAAAGAACTTGCCAAGACAGTGAGGGAAGCAGAAAAATACAATACCACCAATGTTGTTATTACAGGAATGTACCGCTTTGATTATCGCGATAAGACGCAGGTTACAGACCTGTGTAAAAGGCTCAATGAAGCTGGAAAAAAACTGAAAGCAGAGGGTATAAATCTCTTATATCACAATCATAATTACGAATTTCAAAAAGTGGATGGCAGACAGAATGCGTATGAATATATTATCTCAAATACAGATCCAGAATATGTAGGTTTTGAGTTTGACTCTTACTGGCCGACAGAGGCTGGTGTGTGCGCACTGGATGTTATGAAAATGCTGGGCAGCAGAATGAAGCTGTACCACATTAATGACAGAGGAACAAAGCTTACAAAGCCTGTAATGACACCGATTCTTAAGTCAGACAGCTGTGAACTTGGATATGGTAACATGAATCTTGAAGCCTTATGTGGGCAGGCGTTGTCGTCAGGAGTGGAGGCGGTCGTGCTGGAAAGTCACAAAAACTGGATAGATAAGTCGCCGATAAAATCATTTGAGGCATCTGCAAAATTTTTGAATGAACATATTGGAACTGTTTAAATATACATGAGGAAAAATTATGCGAGCAATTAATTTAAGAACAGAACATATGATAAATCCCATAGGAATTGATATAAAGGAGCCATATCTGTCATGGAATTGTGCAGATGGCAGGAGACAGACCGCATATGAGATCGTGGCTATGGATGAAAATTGTGTGGTTTGGGACAGTAGCCGGGTAAAGTCGGACAGTATGCATACGTATTGTCCGTTGGAGCTGAAAAGCAGACAGCGTATATCCTGGAAAATACGACTATGGGACGAAAGGGATGAAGCTGGTGAGTGGAGTGAGGAAGCCTTTTTTGAAATGGGGTTGTTAGATAAGTCTGACTGGATGGCAAAATGGATAAATCCAGAGTCTGAATGTAATCCGGAGGCACATAAGCCAGCCAGCTATCTGAGAACACATTTTCAATGTGATGCGGAAAGCCTGAATAAAAGTGCAAGATTGTATGTAACTGCCCATGGTTTATATGAAGTCTGGATCAACGGAAAAAGAGCAGGCGATTTTGTGCTTGCACCGGGCAGCTATAATTATGATAAGAGGCTTGCATACCAGACCTATGATGTGTCAGGACTTTTATGTGAGGGCAGAAATGAAGTAGAAGTGATCCTTGGTGATGGCTGGTACAGAAGTGTCTCCGGAGTAGACGGAGACAGGAATATTTACGGCACAGATATTGCACTGCTATTTCAGCTTGAGATAGATGGGGCGTCAGTATGCGTTTCGGATGAAACCTGGGAGGCTTCACAAAATGGCTCTATACGTGAAAATGACATGCAGCAGGGAGAGATTGTTGATGCAAGGCTGGCTGTGGTGTCAGGGTATCATGCGGTAAAGGTGGAGAAATTTTCTTTTGATCAGCTGATATGCTCTGATTGTGTTCCGGTATGTGAAATGGAGTATTTTAAGGGAAAGATTATAACGACGCCAAATGGAGAGACGGTTATAGATTTTGGACAGAATCTTGCAGGATATGTGGAGTTTACACTGAATGCCCATGAAGGAGATACAATTGTCCTGACACATGGAGAGACTTTAGACGAAAATGGTAATTTCACGCAGGAAAATTTTCAGGACAGAAAACGTCATAAAGAAGGTGGCACGAAACAGCAGGTTGTGTATACATGTGCAGAGGGAGAAAATCACTATAAGACAAAGTTCTCTATATGGGGGTTCAGATATGCAAAGGCTGATACAGTGATTGACCTCTCAGATGCATCATTTACTGCAATTGCAGTATATTCAAAGATGGATACACTGACAATTTTTGAGTGTGGAAATGACGATATTAACAGATTGGTGCAAAACAGTATCTGGAGCCAGAAATCCAACTTTTGTGATGTTCCTACCGATTGTCCTACAAGAGAACGGGCAGCCTGGACTGGGGATATGGGAGTATTTGCCCATACAGGACTGTATCTTATGGATGCCTATCCGGTAATGCGAAAATGGCTTGCAGAGTGCAGAACATCGCAGTTTGATGATGGAAAAATTGCAAATATTGCACCAAAGAATAACAAGTCATCTTTTTTCTCGGGGTTTCTTGCCGGTTCCGTAGGATGGGGGGACGCATGTATCATTGTTCCATATGAGATGTACAGGCGGTATGGTGATGCAAGGATTTTATCCGAAAATTATGAGATGATGAAGAAATGGTATGTATTTCTCGAAGAGCGTGCAAAAAAGCGTCCAGTGAACCCTGTAAAAAGATTTAAGAGAAATCCATACCGCAGATATACGATAGAAACAGGAGTTGATTATGGTGAGTGGTGTGAGCCTGATGTGGAAAGTACTTCCGCTATGCGCACACCACAGGGCAAAGTTGCCACAGCATTTTTTGCATACTCAGGGCGGATGTTAGCAGAGATCGCAGCGATTCTCGGAAAAGAAGATGACGCTGCTTATTACAGTAAAACCGCAGAGATGGCAAAGAAGGCATGGCGTTTTATAGCAACAGAGGATGGAAAGATCTCTTCAGACAGACAGGCTGATTATGTGAGGGCACTTGCGTTTGGACTTTTAGATGGGGATGAAGCAAGGCAGGCAGCAGCCGATCTGAATGAACTGGTAAAAAAATGTGGATATCATTTAAATACCGGATTTTTATCTACCCCGAATCTGACAAGGGTACTGTGTGATTACGGATATGAGGATACTGCATATAAGCTGTTGCTGCAGGATACAAGACCGGGCTGGCTTTATGAGGTGAAAAAAGGAGCTACAACGATCTGGGAAACATGGGATGGTATTAATGAAAAGGGCGAGGTAAAGGCATCGTTAAACCATTATTCTTATGGCGCAATATGTGGATGGATCCTGGATGCCGTATGCGGAATACAGGTTTCAGATGGAAAAATCAGAATCTGTCCGCATCCCGATAAAGTCCTTGGCTATGCGAAGGCTTCCTATCAGTCGCCATATGGCAGAATTGAAAGCGGCTGGAAATATGATGGGGACAAAGTCACATATGAGTTTGAAATCCCGTCAAATACGCATGCAGAGGTGATTTTACCCGATGGAAGAAGAGAAGTGTTAGATTCAGGAAGATATTCATTGTAAATGACAAAATAACGGAATGGGAGACTTGGTATCAGATATTTCTGATGCCAAGTTTTGCTTTACAGGAGAAATATATGGTGAAGGTATTAATTATTGAAGATGACAGCAGCGCAAGACTGGTGACAAAACTGCATTTGAGAAACGAATATCAGGTAGTAGAAGCATCGGATGGAATGGAGGCAATGGAACTGTTAAAGCATCAGTCAGTAGATCTGATCATTGCAGATGTTATGATGCCAAAAATGAATGGCTATGAATTTGTGGAGCAGTTTCGGATGATGGATAAGAACACACCGGTTCTTCTTTTAACAGCAAAAAAAGAATGGCAGGACAAAAAAATGGGATTTGCTATTGGAATTGATGATTATATGACGAAACCCGTGAACTATGAGGAATTACAGTGGCGGATCAGGGCATTGCTCCGGAGGGCAAAGATAAGCAATGAAAAACAGATTATTATTGGAGATGTGGTAATCAGTGAGGATTTCAACATGGTAGTCAGAGGGGAAGAGAAGATAACATTGCCGAAAAAGGAATTTGAATTACTGTTTAAACTGCTTTCATATCCAAATAAAATTTTTACGGTATCCCAGATTTTAGACAATATCTGGGGATATGATTCAAATTCAGATGAGACAACGGTAAGAACACATATCAACCGTCTGAGAAAGAAATTTGCAGACTGGAATGAATTTGAAATTGTTACGATTCGTGGATTGGGTTATAGAGGGAAACTGAATGAGTAACGGGGCAAAAAGAAACAAGAAAATAGGAACCATTCGCTGGGCAATCGTATTAGCTTTTATTGTTACTTTTTTTTCCGTTGTATCGTACCTGCTTACGATGGCAATCAGGTTTTATTATTACGGTCATGCAGGTGATAATGTGTTTGCCTGGAGTGTGGCAATTTATCAGATTATGGGATCTTTATGTGGAATCGTGATTGCGATAATTTCAGTTATGCTGTACCACAGGATGGAAAAACTTTTAAATGGAATGGAAGATGTGGCAAACGGAAAGTTAGATGTGGAGATTCCCATAGAAAATTCTGGTGAATATAAAGTCATATATGAGAATTTTAACCAGATGGTAAGAGAATTAAAAAATGCAGATGAGCAGCAGAAACAATTTATGAAGGATTTTTCGCATGAATTTAAGACACCGATTCACTCAATAAAGGGAATGGCAGAATATCTGCAGCATAATGAAATTACAAGAGAAGAGGAAAAAGAATATCTGAATGTAATGGTGGAGGAAGCTGGGAGACTGGCACAGTTATCGCAAAATACGCTGTTGTTATCAAAACTGGATCATATGGAAGTACTTCGGAAAAAAGAAGAGTTCCGGCTTGATTCTCAAATCCGTGACTGCGCGATATTACTGATGCCATCTTTTGAAGAAAAAAATATTCAGCTTGAAGCTGAGCTGCCAGAAATGAAATTCTATGGCAATGAGGAATTAATGAAAGAGGTCTGGGTAAATTTATTGGACAATGCCAGAAAATATTCATCAGAAGGAAACCTTGTCTTTGTAGAAGGAAAGGTAACACAGGATGATCTATGGATTACTGTGAGAGATGAGGGGCAGGGGATGGATGAGCAGACAAAGCAGCATTTGTTTGAACGTTATTATCAGGGGGATGCGTCCCACGAAACCAGTGGATTTGGTATGGGATTGCCAATAGTTAAACGCATTGTGGAGCTTAGCGGGGGAACCATATGGGTGGAAAGTACATTGGGAAAGGGAACCACTGTCACTATATTTTTAAAATTAATTTGAAAAAGTTTATACTGCGTTTATCTTCCTTTGTTAAGGTATGCAAAGAACAGGAAAAGAAGGAGGAATATCAGGATGGAGGATAGCAGAATATATTTATTGACAGGTGCGGCTGGTTTTCTTGGGAATAATATTGCCAGGCAGTTAGTTGAAAAAGGATGCCGGGTGCGAGGACTCGTGTTGCAGGGGGATAAGGCTGTCAAGCACATTCCGGAAGGAGTAGAAATCGTGTATGGTGACTTGACAGATAAGACTTCTTTGGAAAATTTTTTTGATGTGGAAAAGGAACAACTTGTTTGTATTCACTGTGCAAGTATTGTGTATTTAAAGGAAGAACCCAGTGAACTGGTATATCGGGTTAATGTTGAGGGAACCCAAAATATTATTGATTTTTGTTTGGAAAAAAACGTGGAAAAACTTGTATATGTAAGTTCGACAGGAACCGTGGCAGAGCTTCCGCACGGGGAATTTATGAGAGAACCGGAAAAATTTGACCTGGATAAAATAGTTGGATATTACGGAAAAACAAAAGCTATGGCAACACAGTTAGTATTTGATGCAGTAAAAGAAAAAGGATTAAAGGCGTGCGTAGTATATCCTACAGGTATATGTGGACCAAATGATTACGCTGGTGGACCGGTATCGACTTTTATTGAACAGTATTGTAATGGGGGAAATAAGGTAGGATTTCCGGGGTCATTCAATTCAGTAGATGTAAGAGATTTGGCTGCAGGAACAATTGCTGCGGTAGATAAGGGGAGAATTGGAGAAGGCTATATATTGGGCAATGATGTGGTTTGGATGAAAGATATGTTTGCTTATATCAGTCATGCAAGTGGTGTGAAAATGACGAAAATAATTCTTCCAATGCCATTAACAAGGATTATTGTAAAAGTAAGTGAGACAATTGGAAGACTAACAAACAAGGCCCCATTGATAACAGAATTAATGCTATACAACTTAGTACGAAATAATGCATATGATAGTAGCAAGGCAAAGAAAGAACTGGGGTATCAGACAAGACCATTTGCTGATACAATTTATGACGAAGTAGAATGGTTAAAAGAAGAACACAGGGTGTCGGCATAAATAGCATCAAAAGGAAGGATTTGAGTAAAGTGAATTTTTCAAGTGTAGAAGGAAAAGTAGCAATTGTAACAGGTGCAAGCAGAGGTATTGGGGAGTCAATTGCAGAAATTTTTGGTGAAAACGGAATGAAAGTAGTCTGTGCAGCCATTCCGGTAGATGGAGCATTGTCAGCAGGACATCAGAACTAAACTGTGAATTGTAACATTGTTTAAGACAGATATCCCTTGAAGAAAAGAGTCCGGTTTTTTATAATTGGAAAAGAGAATATAATTTTAAAACTGAACTGGGGGAATGAAAGATATGTTACCGCATATCAGTATTGGAAAACAGAATTTTGCAGCATTGCGGGAAGGCAATTATTTTTTTGTAGATAAGTCTGATTTTATCCGGTCATCTTTTTAAGTTTTGCGGATGTGAAACAGACAAATTATGAGGATGCCGTACGAAAAATAAAAAATATTATTGAAGAAACATATATGCAGCATGCGTATCTGAATGAAAGCAGAAGAGGTGGAATACCGAGGTATGCTGTTAGAGCCGTGGTATCATCTTCGTATCACGAATCTGGAAACTTACAGTATGTTTTCGAACATGTTTAAAGGATGGTTTGATGATTCCATGTCGAACTATAATGAGTTCATAGAGGCATTATTAAAAGGGAACTTAAAAGAGATGAATATTTATATGAATGATATTGCACTCACAACTTTCAGCAGTTTTGATACCGGAAATCATCCATCGAAAAGAGCACAGCCAGAGCGTTTTTATCATGGATTTGTACTGGGACTTTTGGTGGAACTGCGGGATTCCTATGATGTGCGGTCAAACAGGGAAAGCGGTTACGGCAGATATGATATCATGCTGGTTCCTCATGACCGGAAAAAAGATGCGATCGTAATGGAATTTAAAGTCCATGAGGCAGATGAAGAAGAATCATTAGAAGATACGGTGCAGTCCGCTTTAAAACAGATCAGGGAAAAAAATTATGACGCCGGACTGACTGCAGCAGGAATCCAAAAAGAAAAGATCAGACACTACGGATTTGCTTTTGAGGGAAAGAAAGTACTGATCGGAAAATAATTTAGAATTGTATTTAAGATGATAGTAAATGCCATGTTTTATGCACAATGCATAAAACAATGGCATTTCTTTTGTTTAAAACTTCCAACATGCAAAACAGTTTATGCGAAAAAAGTGCAGATTGTGAAGATTTTTACCAAAGAATGTGTGATGTGGTAGGATACAGTTACAAGATCCGAAACGGATAAAGAAAACAAGGGAGGAAAATCCGTGCCCAGTGTGCTGGGCATTGCTCGTCAGCAGACTCGCATTTTTCTCCGAAAAACAAGGAGGATTTAGAAATGTTAGCAATTAACATGGATGACGTGATCAACGTTCTCAATTCCTGTAAGCCATACCTGATTGCGCTTGGCATTGCACTGGCAATCGCAATTATTGTAACTGTGGCATGCATGAAATTGAAGAAACCGGTAAAGAAACTGGTGAGAAAGGAAGCATGGATTGCATTCCTTATGGCAGCAGTTGTGATTATCAACCTGATCTGCTTTATTCCAATGTCAAGTATGATCTCACTTGCAATGGGAAATGGTACGATCACAGAGGAAACCTCAAATGAGGCAACAGCACTCTGTGAGGATATCGCAGACGAAGGTATTGTATTATTGAAAAATGAGGACAATATCCTGCCACTTACAAATACACAGAATATCAACGTGTTTGGATGGGCATCTACCAATCCTTGTTATGGTGGTACCGGATCCGGAGCATTATCTGATGCATACGAGACAACAACACTTCTTGGTGGTCTTGAGGATGCCGGATACAAGATCAATACGGAACTGACTGATTTTTACAAAGCATACCGTGAGGACAGACCGGAAGTTGGTATGTGGGCACAGGACTGGACATTGCCGGAACCGACAGCAGATTCCTACAGCACTGAACTGATGAACAATGCAAAAGAGTTTTCTGACACAGCGATGGTAGTGATTACCCGTGTTGGTGGTGAGGGAGCAGATCTTCCAACGGATGTGAGCAAGGTGACTTACACAGATAACTCTGAAAACTACAAAGATTTTGAAGCTGGTGAGCATTACTTACAGTTAAGCCAGACAGAAAAAGATATGTTAGACCTTGTTTGTGCCAACTTTGACAACGTTGTTGTCGTATACAACGGTGCAAACACCATGGAACTTGGATTTTTAAATGATTACAAACAGATCAAGGGTGCAATCTGGTGTCCTGGAACAGGCCAGTCCGGATTTGAGTCTCTCGGTGCAGTCGTAGCCGGTACAGTAAATCCGTCCGGAAAAACCAGCGATACATTTGTATATGATCTGACAGCAACACCGACTTATAACAACTTTGGAAACTTCCTGTATGACAATATGGATGAGTTTGCCGCTACATCCAAAAACTTCGGAACAGGCGAAGAAGAAGCAACAATTCCATCTTTTGTCAACTATGTAGAAGGCATTTATGTTGGCTATCGTTTCTATGAGACAGCAGCAGTGGAAGGACTCATTGATTATGATAAGACGGTTCAGTTCCCATTTGGATATGGACTTTCTTATACAGATTTTGAACAGAAGATGGGAGATGTTACCGTAGCAGACGGTAAAGTATCCTTTGATGTTACCGTAACAAACAACGGAACTGCCGCAGGAAAAGATGTGGTAGAGGTATATTACAATCCGCCATACACAAATGGTGGAATTGAAAAAGCATCTGCAAATCTGATCGATTTTGCAAAAACAGATGTGTTACAGCCGGGTGAATCCCAGACAATCAATGTAAGTTTCTCAGAAGAAGATATGGCTTCCTATGATACATATGGTAATGGATGCTATGTATTAGAGGCTGGTGACTATGAGATTTCCATCAATGCTGATTCACACAATGCAATCGAATCTAAGACCGTAAGTGTCGCAGATACCGTTGTATATGATGAAAATAATGCACGTTCTACGGATGATGCAGCTGCAACGAATCAGTTTGCATATGCAGAAGGAGATGCAACATATCTTTCAAGAGCAGACGGATTTGCAAACTATGCAAAAGCAACAGCAGCTCCTTCAAACTTTACATTAGCAGAGGATGAGAAAGCTGAGTTCTTAAATAACAGCAATTATGATCCAAACAATTACAACAATGATTCTGATGAAATGCCGACAACAGGCGCGAAAAATGGAATGACACTTGCTGATATGCGTGGCCTTTCCTATGATGATGAAAAATGGGATACACTTCTTGACCAGCTGACTGTTTCTGATATGGATACAATGATCGCACTTGGCGGATATCAGACATCTGCAGCATCAAGTGTTGGAAAAGTTATGACTGTTGACTGTGACGGACCTGCATCCATCAATAACAACTTTACAGGAACAGGTTCCATCGGATTCCCGTCCGCAGTTATGATCGCAAATACCTGGAACAAAGATCTTGCACTTTCTTTCGGTGAGAGCATCGGTAAGATGGCAGATGAGATGGATGTTTCCGGATGGTATGCACCGGCAATGAATACGCACAGAAATGCATTTGCAGGACGTAATTTTGAGTATTATTCAGAAGATGGAGTTCTCTCCGGAAAAATGGCTGCAAACGCAGTGATCGGTGCTGAAAAATATGGTGTTTACGCATATATCAAACATTTTGCTTTGAATGACCAGGAAACAAACCGTACCGGAATGTTATGTACATGGTCAAATGAGCAGGCAATCCGTGAAATTTACTTAAAACCTTTTGAGATCGCTGTAAAAGAAGGTGGAGCAAAAGCAGTAATGTCTTCCTTCAATTATATCGGTACACAGTGGGCAGGCGGAACATATCCGTTACAGACAACTGTCCTTCGTGATGAGTGGGGATTCCGTGGATTTGTATTAACTGACTACTTTGGTGTTTACGGATACATGGATTCTGATATGGGTATCCGCGGTGGTACAGACTGTATGTTAGTTGCATACGATACGGAGACCAACCATGTGACAGATACCACAAGCGCAACAGGTGTAAAAGCAATGCGTCAGGCATCCAAAAATATCATGTATACCGTTGTAAACAGCCGTGCATATGATCCTGAAAACTTAAAGACAGGTCTGATGAACTGGCAGATCCTGGCAATCGTGATCGATATCATCCTTGGAGCACTGGTAATCTTCTTAGAGGTTCTTACGATCAGGAAATATAAAAAAGATGCAGCAGAAGAACCGGTGCAGACCGTAAATGAAACATCAGCAGAATAAAAACAGAACTTTGCAGAGATTACAATACATAGAGGTGAAAGCGTACAATGAGTAGTATAAAAAATCTATGGCAGAACTTTGCAGACAAACATCCCGGAGCCTCCAAATGGGTCCGGGAGGGCGGTCTGTTCGTGATCGTAAGTAACCTGATCACGGTATTTAAATACCTGATGTTACTGTTTCTGCCGCTCGCATTTGCCGGACTTCCAAACATTGACTTTGGATTCCCGGGAATCGACATCACATTATTTGGAGAAACATTCAAATGGAATATTATCGGTTATGATGCCGCACACGGTGGACTTCCATATTTTTGTGCATACATGGTTGCCATGGTGATTGGAGAATGCATCAATTTCCCGATCCAGAGAACTTTCGTGTTCCGCAGCAAAGGAAATATCTGGTATCAGGCATTCTGGTATCTGATCGCATTCTGCATCGTGACCTGTATCGTAAACTCCATCAACTGTATCTGGGTAGCAGTAGCCGGTATGTTCGTGCCGGACTGGCTGTACAATATAGGAACGACCGTGTTAAACGGCGGAGTTTCAATGGTCGTATTTTTCTTTGTCAATAAGATCATTTTCCCGGAAGGGGAAGCGAAAGCGTAAAAAATAGTATGTGAAAAACGAAATAAGCACATATAAAAAGCATGTTTTACGATTCAAAAGAATTGCAGAGCATGCTTTTTTTGTTGTATTTTAAATAGGAATAGGATTCACATATTGACAAACAAAACAGAAATGTTTATATTTATAACAGCGTTATATAACACTGTTATAAATGAGTGGAGGAACCAGTGACAAAACAAGTAGAAGGAGTTTCAGAAAAAATCATAGCCTGTGCGAAGGAAGAGTTCCTGCAAAAAGGATATTCCGACGCATCTCTGCGGACGATCGCCGAAAAGGCAGGAACAACGACCGGATCCATCTATTCGCGGTTTAAAGACAAGGAAGGATTATTTTCCGCGATTGTGGAACCGGCGGCGGATCATCTGGTGCAGATGTTTTTACATACGCAGGAGACATTTCACGGGCTTGAGGAAGAACAGCAGCCGAAAGAGATGAAGCATTATGTGTCATCCGGCATGGTGGAGATGATCGATTATATTTACGACAATTTTGAAGTGTTTGAGCTTTTGTTGGATGCTTCCTACGGAACAAAGTTTCAGGATTTTGTGGAACGGCTTGTCGAGATCGAGACAGAATATACTTATAAGTATATGGACGTCATTCATTACCGGACAGAAGATGGCGAGGTGATCACCGAGGATTTTATCCATATCATGACGAGGGCATTATTTGAGAGTATGTTTGAGGTGGTACGCCATAAAATGACGAAGGAGAAGGCACTCCGTTATATGGATATGCTTGAAAAATACCATTATGGAGGCTGGAATGCAATTCTGAAATGGGAGTAAGAGATGGGCTGTACATTTCTGGTAACAGGATGACAGCCTTCTAAAAAAATCATTGGTTAGCGAAAACTAATTTCAAGTAGTGATGTATAACAAAAACTAAAAATGGAAAGGGAGTCTTTGAGATGGAAAGTGATGCGAAGTTAAAAAAACAAAGTTCTTTGGCAAGGCTTTTTGAATATGCCGGGAATTATAAATATCTGACGATCCTCTCGTGGATATTTTCTGTGGTCAGTGCCTGGATTGCGCTGGTACCGTTTTATTATATCTGGAGAGTGATAAAGGAAATTTTAGATGTGGCGCCTCATTATGAAAATGCAGGGAATCTTGCAAATTATGGGTGGCATGCAGTCGGTTTTGCAATTCTATCCATGTTTCTTTACATTTGCGGACTGCTTTGTTCCCATTTGTCTGCGTTTCATGTGCAGGCAGGGATACGTTCACAGCTGATGCACCATATCATGACATTACCGATGGGATTTATGGACAGTGACGGAAGCGGTAAGATCCGTAAGATTGTCAACGAGTCGAGTGAAGCGACAGAGACCTATCTTGCACATCAGTTACCGGATCAGGCGGGCGCCATTGCAACGCCGGTCGGTCTTCTGGTTTTGCTCCTGATGTTTGACTGGCGGCTTGGACTGCTAAGTCTGATCCCGGTAGTGGCAGCATTTTTAATTATGGGCAGCATGACCGGGCAGCGCATGAAAGATAAAATGACAGAGTACCAGAATGCACTTGAAGAAATGTCGAGTGAGGCCGTGGAATATGTCCGCGGCATTCCGGTCGTAAAAACATTTGGACAGTCGGTATTTTCATTCAAGCGTTTTCGCGACTCGATAAAGAAATATGAAAAATGGACAATCGCTTACACAAAAGAATTAAGACTTCCGATGACCTTTTATACGACGATCATCAATGCGGCATTTGCTGTTCTGATCGCAGTTACTTTTTATGTGGTCAGAGGCGGGGAGAGCGACACGTTCTTATTAAATCTGATGTTCTATATTATCATCACTCCGATCATTACAGTCACTTTAAATAAAATCATGTATGCAAGTGAAAACCAGATGATCGTTGAGGATGCGCTGACCAGGATCGACAGTATTTTAGAAAAGAAGCCGCTCACAGAGGCAGCAGGAAAAGCGGATCCGAAAGATATGTCCATTACTTTTGAAAATGTGTCTTTCCGTTATGAGGATGCCGCAAAAGATGCATTACATAACATCAATCTTAAGATCCGAGAGGGCGAACATGTCGCATTTGTCGGGCCGTCCGGTGGTGGAAAGTCGACACTTGCAAGCCTGATCGCACGTTTCTTTGATGCAACAGAAGGGAAGATCAGGATCGGTGGCGTGGATGTGCGTGATATCCCGTCGAAACAGCTTATGGATATGGTGTCATTTGTATTTCAGGACAGTAAACTTTTGAAGATGTCTGTTTATGAAAATGTCCGCATGGGCAGGAAAGATGCGACGAGAGAGGAAGTTATGGAAGCATTAAAGAATGCACAGTGCGAAGATATTATCGAAAAATTGCCGGATAGTATTGATACGGTGATCGGAGCAAAGGGAACTTATGTGTCCGGCGGTGAAGCACAGCGTCTTTCGATTGCGAGGGCAATGTTAAAAAATGCGCCAATCCTGATCTTAGATGAGGCGACCGCATTTGCTGATCCGGACAATGAGGCGAAGGTGCAGCAGGCATTTTCAAAATTATCCACAGGAAAAACGGTCATTATGATCGCACATCGTCTGTCCTCCGTTGTGGATGCCGACCGGATCTGCGTGTTAAAGGACGGAGAGATCGTGGAGTCAGGAACGCATAAAGAACTGTCAGAAGCACAGAAACTGTATGCTCATATGGGGGATGCATACAATAAATCGGTTCGTTGGAAAGTGGGGGAATAAAAAATGTCATTCAAAGAAAAAATACAGCATAAATATGCACTTTCAGAGCAGGGTGCGAAGGATATGATAAAAGCATTTGTTTCCGTCACGATATCGGATATTGTGCTGATGTTTCCGGTAGGAATGCTTTATTTTCTGGTAAAGGATTATATGGGAGGAACACTTGGTGGAAGAGGCGGGTTTTATCTTGCAGGCAGCCTGATCTGTCTGGCATTGATCGCAATTACTACCTATATCCAGTATAATGCAACATTTTTTGCAACTTATGTGGAGAGTGGTGTCAGACGCATCACACTCGCGGAAAAACTGAGAAAAATACCACTCTCGTTCTTTGGCAAAAAAGATCTGTCGGATCTGACCAGCACGATCATGGCGGACTGTGCGACGATGGAGACGGTTTCTTCCCATGTGATACCGGAACTGATCGGAGCATGTATTTCTACGGCACTCGTGGCATTAAGTCTCTTTTTCTTTGACTGGAGAATGGCTTTAGCGGCGCTGTGGGTGCTTCCGGTTTCATTTCTGATCGTTGGCTGTTCCGGTAAAGTACAAAACAGTCTGAGCAGAAAACAGATGAAATTGAAAATGGACTGTGCCGACGGGATTCAGGAAGGACTTGAGACGGTCCGTGATCTCCGCGCCAACAATGCACAGGATGATTATATGAAAGGTCTGGATAAAAAAATTAAAGCGGTCGAGAAACATGCGATCGTGACAGAACTTGGCATGGCGGTATTTGTCGCAAGTGCCCAGATGATCTTAAAACTTGGTATTGCAACGGTTGCCCTGACAGGGGGAATCCTTCTTGCAAAGGGAAGTATCGATGTACTGACATTTTTCATGTTTTTGCTTGTTGTATCAAGAATCTATGATCCGATGCAGATTTCCCTGCAGAATTTAGCGGCAATGATCAGCGCAAATATACAGAGCGAACGTTTAGACGAGATCCTCTCCCATGAAATTCAGACAGGAACAGATCAGTTAAGCCATAAAGGATATGATATTACATTTTCAAATGTGAGATTTTCTTACGACAGAAAGGAGTCTGTATTAAAGGATGTAACATTTACTGCAAAACAGGGTGAGGTGACGGCACTGATCGGACCATCCGGCGGTGGAAAGACGACCGTATCAAGACTTGCGGCTAGATTCTGGGACATTGAAAAGGGAAAGATCACAGTTGGAGGCATGGACATTTCAAAGATCAATCCGGAAACTCTGATGTCACTGTATTCCATTGTATTTCAGGACGTCACACTTTTTAATAATACGATTATGGAAAATATCCGTATCGGCAGACAGGATGCGACGGATGAGGAAGTCATTGTCGCTGCCAAGTTAGCACACTGTGATGAATTTGCCCAAAAGCTGCCGGACGGCTGGCAGACGATGATTGGTGAAAACGGATCAGAACTCTCTGGCGGAGAACGTCAGAGAATCTCGATCGCAAGGGCGTTTTTAAAGGATGCACCGATTATCTTATTAGATGAGGCGACCGCATCACTGGATGTAGATAATGAGACACTGATCCAGGAGGCATTGTCAAAACTGATCCGGAATAAGACAGTTCTTATCATTGCGCACCGGATGCGAACGGTTGCAAACGCAGATAAGATCGTTGTGTTAAAAGACGGTGTGGTTGCAGAGGAAGGCACACCTGATGAGCTGTCCGGAAAAGATGGAATCTATCACCATATGGTGGAGACACAGATGCAGGCGGCAGGCTGGGTACTGTAGTTCATGATAAAAATACCGCAAATGCGATTTTCACATTTGCGGTATTTTCAGGTTTCATCACTTATTTTTTCTTTTTCTTACTTTTCTCTTTTTCAAGTTCAGCTTTTTCTTTTTCGAGTTCTTTATTTGCGCGATTTGCTTTTTCTTTTAATTTGGTCCTCCAGCTCTTTTTACCTTCCGGTTTTTCAAGAGGTCCGCGTACACCGGTAACTTTTGTGATATAGATACCACTCACGGTAGCTTTCACTTCTTTTTTGACCGGTATGTAATCAAATACAGATTCATCGGCGATCAAAGACATTACTTTTGGTCCAACCTTTGCTTTTACGATTGGAAGTTTGGTACGGCGCATCATCTTCGGTGTCTGGTCGATCACAACCTGCGGAAGACCGGATTCGGTAATGCGCATTCGCTTCTTATCTATAATCAGCATGGATACGGTCTGTGCGGCAGCGGCAAGCTGCTCATCCTGTTCAGCTTTCTTTTTCTGTGCTTTCTTTCCGAGAAAATAAAGGACAATCAGTCCGATGATTAAAACGGCTAAGATAACCAGCAATACAATAGTAACTGGGCTCATAAATAATCCTCCATATATTTACTTTTTAGAACAAAACTCAGAAAATATTGTAGCATTGATTTTTGGAAAAAGCAAGGTGTGTGTATGTTATATCTGTTTTTATACACTGGATTTTTTGTGCAAAACTTACAAATATCATTGGAATATCGGCTTTTTAATGACATTATAAGAACAGTATGCTAAAATCCAGACAAAGCATGATATTCTGAAATCATCTACATGGTTATAGACCATTCTTTTATCATAGTGAAAAATGTATAAAAAGTTATACATTCAACTTAAGAATTTCCAATGCTTTTATCATTCACACATATAAGCAGGGAGAATTCTTGAAAACCACGAATTGCTCCCGGATTAAACAAAGGAGAAGAAATGAATGGGGACGGTTGATATTGTAACAAAAGAGTATATGCGGGAGAATGCTATATTTGCAGATGCGTTTAATTATCTTATCTATGGTGGAAAAAAGGTGATCGATCCGGCAGGACTTACAGAGGTTGACACTGCTACATCGGCAGTGGGTAAAAAAGATGCACTGCAAAAATACCGTGATGTTTTAAAAGCAGCAGTCATCAAACAGGATGAAAAGATGTCGTATGTTTTATTAGGGGTTGAGAATCAGACAGATGTCCATTATGCAATGCCGGTCAGAAACGCTATCTATGATGCCTTACAATATGGAAAACAAGTGTCAGATATAGCGGCAGGGCACCGACGGAGCCAAAAAGATTATTCAGGAAAAACCGGTGGAGAATATTTATCGGGATTTTTAAAGGAAGATCACATTAAACCAGTTATCACACTTGTGATTCATTTTGGGGCAGAGGAATGGGACGGACCGTTATCTTTACATGAAATGATGCCGATAAGGGATATGGAAATTTTAAGTTATGTGGAGAACTACAGGATACACCTGATCGATCCGGCAAAACTTACGGAAGAAGAACTGAACAAATTTTCAACAAGTATGAGAGAGGTTATGGGATATATCAAGTACTCTAATAATAAAGAAAAACTGCTGGATTTTTTGAGGACAGATACCCATAAAAGTATAGAAATGAATGCAGCCAGAGTTATAAAAACCATCACGAAGACACCAATTAAGATATCAGAGGAAAAGGAGGGGATAGAGATGTGTCAGGCGATTGAAGAATTAATTGCGGAGAGCGAAGCGCGTGGAGAAGTTCGTGGCAAAGCAGAGGGAATGATAGAAATGTGTCTCGAAATGAACATACCGAAAAAGGGTATTATAAAAAGATTGCAGGATAAATTAAACATATCTATGCAGCAGGCGGATGAGTATTTTAGAATGTATGGAACAAAAAATGATTAAGAGATTATATATCTGAAAAACATAAAACGGGCAGGCAGGAGTTTTCGTATATGAACTCCCACCTGCCTGTTTTTCTTATCTTGCCAGAATATCAATGATCTCCGCAATATACATCGTGTGCATATCATGATCTGCATACCATTTTTGCGCAATCTCTGGCATCAGGAAGGAATCCTCAGTCAGTCGCGTTGCGGACATTTTCTCACACAGCAGGATCATATTTCCCTCATCGATGAACGGAATGCTGTGGCGGGAGGTAAGGGTTAAACCGGCTGCTGAGATCTTATCGTTTTCGTCGCGGCCGGAGTGGCTTCCACAGTAATTTAATGCATCACGGTATTTTTCAGATAAAAAGCTGAGAGAAAAGAATTCATTTTTGTCGATCAGTTCTTTGGTGTATCTGGAGTCGCGGACAAATACAAAGGCAACGTTTTTGCCCCATAAGACACCGACACCGCCCCAGCTTATGGTCATGGTGTTTGCTTTTTCTTTGGAACCTGCGGTGAGCAGCGCCCATTCTTTTCCAATCTTTGTAAATGGATCAAATTCCATCATATCTGCTGTCATAGGTTGAAATGTATGCATAACGTAATCTCCTTATATTTATACGAAATATTTATATGTTGGTTTTATTATAAAATTCCCTGGTTTAAATGACAAGAGAAAATTGCGGTTGTTTGCGGGGGCAGAGTGAGCCGTGTACGGAAAATTGACTTTTCATAAGTGTTGTACTATGATGGTTGCGAAAATTGTACAAAACAAAGGAGGAAAATCCTTTGCTCGCCAGCGGGCTCGCATTTTCCTTCGGAAAACAAAGGAGGAAAATCCTCTGCTCCTGCAAAGGCAGTCGCATTTTGCTCCGCAAAACAAGGAGGATTTATGAAAATCACAACGAAACAAATCACAACAACAGCAGTGTTACTGGCAATCTGTATCGTGAGCCAGTTCTTTAAAAACACAAGTGTGTACATCACAGGACCGATCATCAATGCATGTCTGATCATTGCGGCACTGGGTGCAGGAATGGCATGCGGAATTATTTTATCTGTGATCACACCGGTCACATCATTCCTGATTACAGGAAGCCCGATCATGTCAGCGATCCCGGCGATCATCCCATGCGTTATGATCGGAAATATCATTCTTGTAGTTGCAGTTAGTCTGATTGCAAAGAAAATCAAAGGCAATGCAGGTCTGATCGCAGGTATGGCAGCCGGCAGCATTGTAAAGGCATTATTTATGGGAGTCGTGATTGCACTGGTTCTGATTCCGTCCCTGCTTCCGGAAGCAATGGTTCCAAAGATGGCAGTGTTCCAGACAACATTTTCCGTGACACAGCTTATCACAGCAGTAATCGGAAGTGTGCTGGCATTTATTATCTGGATTCCTTTAAAAAAGGTAATTGCAGAGCAGAACTAGTACATTTCAAAGGCAAAAATTACGGGATGATTTTATGACAGCATCATAACGCATGATTATAAAAAATAAATATTATTATGAGTTTAAGTAATGATGAATATAAGCCTTTGGAATAATCTTGACACTCAAAAAAGAAAGTATCATAATGAGGGTCAGAAAAAAACGATAGAGAGTCGGAGGCATATGTTATGGATATCAGATTTGAAAAAAGAGAACATTTAAAGGAAAAACCAGATCAGAAACATCTTGGATTTGGAAAATATATGACAGACTATATGTTTGTTATGGACTGGACAAAAGAAGAGGGCTGGAAAGATGCAAGAATCGTTCCGGAAGGACCGATCACCATGGATCCGGCATGTGTAACGTTACATTATGCACAGGAAACATTCGAGGGTATGAAAGCATACCGTACTGCAGAGGGTAAGATCCAGTTATTCCGTCCGGAGATGAACGCAAAGAGAATGATCAACTCTAACGCAAGACTCTGCATGCCGGAGCTCCCGGTTGATATGTTTGTTGAGGCGGTAAAAGCACTGGTAAAGGTAGAAGAGGACTGGGTTCCATCAGAGCCGGAGACATCTCTTTACATCCGTCCGTTTATGTTTGCAACAGAAGCTGCACTCGGCGTACATATGGCATCTGCTTATAAGTTTATGATTATCTGCTGCCCGGTTGGCGCTTATTATGCAGAGGGAATCAACCCGGTTAAGATCTTAGTTGAGGATGAACTGGTTCGTGCCGTAAAAGGTGGTACCGGATTTACAAAATGCGGTGGTAACTACGCAGGTTCTATTTTAGGACAGGTTAAAGCAGAGAAGATGGGATATTCCCAGGTACTCTGGTTAGATGGTGAACATCGGAAATATGTAGAGGAAGTTGGAACCATGAACATCATGTTCAAGATCGCAGGCGAGATCTACACAGCACCGATCGAGGGAACTGTTCTTCCGGGTGTCACAAGAGATTCCATGATCCATCTGTTAAGAGACTGGGGTTATAAAGTAAATGAGACCAGACTTTCCGTAGACGATCTGATGAAAGCCGGACATGATGGCACACTTGAGGAAGTATTCGGAACAGGTACTGCAGCAGTCATCTCCCCTGTCGGAGAACTCCGCTACAAAGATGATGTTGTAACGATCAACGATTTCAAGATCGGTGAGCTGACACAGAAATTATATGATACCTTAACCGGAATCCAGTGGGGCAAACTGCCGGATAAATATGGCTGGACAGTAGAGGTAAAATAAGTAGTTGCGTCAGGGTTTCCGATGAAAAAACAGATTGCACGCACTACGGGCAGACTGATTGTTATGAAAAACACCATGGACATGCAAAATCGCATGTTCGTGGTGTTTTTGGTTATACTAAAAATAAGTGACAGGTCAGGTGTCCTGTGTTAATATGGAACAGAA
The DNA here is from genome assembly GCF_003470905.1 of Roseburia sp. AM23-20. NCBI lineage: Bacteria > Bacillati > Bacillota > Clostridia > Lachnospirales > Lachnospiraceae > Roseburia > Roseburia sp. AM23-20. The sequence continues at coordinate 49,775 of NZ_QRHS01000014.1, read as the reverse complement.
AGAACGGAATGTAACACGCCAGACCGGCGTCGTTCTGAAAATGGAGGACGACTATGAGTAAAACATTAGAACAATTCGAGCAGTATCTCGATAAAATGAAAAAATATGAACATATCAATACGCTTCTTTACTGGGACATGAGAACCTGTGCACCAAAACTGGGGCAGGCAGGACATATCGATGCACTGACTTATTTTTCAACCGAGAGCTTTGCGATGTCGACTTCGGATGAACTTTACGGCATGTTAGAGACCTTAAAGACACCGGAAGAATTTGCACAGCTGTCAGATACCATGAAATTTATCGTGACACGCATGCAGCGCGATATGGAAAAAGACAGACGGATTCCAAAAGACCGTTATAAAGTGATGGTCCGTGAGCAGGCAGAATCCGGAAATGCATGGGAAGATGCAAAAAATGCATCTGACTTTTCCATTTTTGCACCGCATCTGGAGAAAATGATTGCACTTACCAAAGAAATGGCAGGTTACACGGATCCGGGCAAAGAAGTTTATGATGTATTGTTAGATAAATATGAAGAGGGAATGGATTCTGCAACGATTGACCGTCTGTTTGGTGAACTAAAGGAAGCGCTGATTCCGCTTGTGAAAAAAATACTTGCCGCAAAACAGCCGGATGATACAAAATTCCATGCTTATTTTGATCCGGATGATCAGAGAAAAGTGCAGGATCTTTTGCTTTCCTACATCGGATTTTCCAAAGATGCCGGTGCAGTAGGAGAGACAGAGCATCCTTTTACACTGAATTTTTCTTCCAAGGATGTCCGGGTGACAAATCATTATTATGAACATGATCCGATTTCTGCCATGTTTTCGGCTATCCATGAGGGTGGTCATGCGATTTTTGAACAGAATGTCAATCCGGAATATGACAACACGGCTGCAGGAAGCTGCCGTTATATGGGCGTGCATGAGAGCCAATCCCGTTTTTATGAGAATATTTTAGGGCGCAATAAGAATTTCTGGATTCCTGTCTATGAGAAAGTGCAGGAGCTGATGCCGCAGATGAAGGACATTTCGCTGGATGAGTTTTACCGTGAGATCAATCATGTCAGAAACAGCCTGATCCGTACCGAGGCAGATGAGGTGACCTATTGCTTCCATATTATATTGCGTTATGAAATGGAGAAGGCAATCTTTCGTGACAATGTACCGGTTGCGAAACTTCCGGAACTCTGGAATCAGAAAATGAAGGAATATTTAGATATCACTCCGGCAAATGATGCGGAGGGAATCTTACAGGATATGCACTGGTCAGATGGTTCCTTCGGCTATTTTCCAAGCTATCTGTTAGGAAGTATCTATGACGGCATGTACTTAGAGGAGCTTGAAAAAGAGTTAGGGCCGGTAGATGAGATCTTAAAAGAGGGCAGAATCAAAGAAATCACAAAGTGGCTGAATGAAAAGATCCACTGGTATGGCAGCACACGCACACCAAAAGAAGTGATTGCAAATGTGTGTGGAAAAGAAGTATCAGCAGAGCCATTGGTGCGTTATTTTGAAAAAAAATATGCCAGCGTTTACGATTTAAAATAAATGAAGCAGAATCGTGTGAAAAATGAGAATTTTTACACGCAGGAATGGGGACTTATATGAAAAAACAGGGAATTATTTTTGATATGGATGGCACACTTTGGGATTCAGCCGCCAATGTGGCAGAATCCTGGAATGAAGCGATCCGTCAGGATGGAAGGTTAAATAAGGCACTCACAGAAACCGATATCAAGGGTGTTATGGGAAAGACCATGGATGTGATCGCAAAACTGTTATTCCCGGAAATTTCTGAGAAAGAGCAGGAGACACTTTTAGCGGAGTGCTGCAGGATCGAGAACGATTATTTAAGAGAACATGGCGGAGTGCTTTATCCGGATCTTGAGGATACATTCAAAGAATTAAAAAAGACATATGAACTTTACATTGTAAGCAACTGCCAGAAAGGTTACATTGAGGCATTTTTAGATCATTATCATTTCTGGGATTATTTTTCCGATATCGAATGTTACGGAAATAATCTTTTACAGAAAGGTGATAATATCAGACTTCTGGCAGACCGGAATCATTTAGACGAAGCGGTCTATGTGGGTGATATCCAGGGAGATTATGATGCCAGCAGAAAAGCTGGCGTTGGATTTATTCATGCCGCATACGGTTTTGGAATCGTACCGGAAGCACAGTATAAAATACAGTCATTTTCAGAACTTGTGACAAAACGGGTGGCAGAAACATATTTTAGAGGATTAATATGACAAAATTACAAGAACTACTAAAACAGATCAACCGAAAACATGTGTATATCCAGACGCATAATTTCCCTGACCCGGATGCCATTGCGAGTGCGCTTGGGATCCAGGAGCTGTTAAAGCACAATGGAATTTCTTCCACGATCTGTTATAAAGGAAAAATAGACCGTTACAGTACCGACAAGCTGCGTGAACTGATGGAGATCGAACTTTTGAATGTGGAGGATCTTAGTACCATTTTGACAGATGAGGATGAAGTGATCCTTGTGGATGCACAAAAGGGTAATTCAAACATCGTTGACATTACGGGGGACGAGATCATCTGCATCGATCATCATCCGGAAAATGAAAAGTTTCCATACCGGTTTAAAGACATCCGGCCGGAAGTGGGAGCATGTGCGACGATCGTTGCACAGTATTTCTTTGAAAATAATATCCCGATGGATAGAAGAATCGCCACGACTCTGACATACGGTGTACGGATCGATACCAATAATCTGAGCCGTGGAGTGTCAAAACTCGATATTGAGATGCTCTACCGGATGTTTGATGAATGTGATTATGAGATCATCCATATGTTAGAAAACAGTAATCTGTGTTTTGATGATCTGATGGCATATTCGAGTGCGATTTCAAGTATTGAAGTATATGATGACATCAGTTTCTGCAATACTGGTAAGGATTGTCCGGTCATTGCAAATATATCCGATTTCATGCTTGCTTTAAAAGAAGTGTCATTTTCCGTCGTGTATTCGAGAAAGTCAGATGGAATCAAACTTTCCGTGCGCAGTGAAAAGAGTATGCTCGATGCAGGAAAGATTGTGGCGGAGGCACTGAAAGGAATTGGCAATGGCGGCGGCCACGCATCGATGGCTGGAGGATTTGTGCCGTGTACGGGCAGCGACATGGATGTAAAACTGTTAGAGGCACAGATGAAGGAGCGGTTTTTAAACGTGATCGCAGATGTGAAAAAACGTGCTCTGTGAAAAGCATGAAGCCCTCTTGACATTCTCACTTTCCGAGTCTATACTAAAGACTAGATTTTTGGCAAAAGGCAATGACGAAGACAGTAGTTCATCAGGAAAAGCAACAGAGAGCCGGAGCAGGTGGAAACCGGTGCGAGTATCTGCTGAATGAAAATCACTTCCAAGCCGCAGTCTGAAATGGTCAAGGCAGATCACGACTGGGATTTTCCGTGACAGAGTAAGCGCTGACGCATTTCCTGCGTTACAGGGAACGTGTATCCGGAGTTTATTAGTTCCGTGTACATTTGTATATCAGGTGGTATCACGAAGTAATTAAGCCCTCGTCCTATATACAGGACGAGGGTTTTTTTAATTCATAGGAAATTACGTCCTATGAATTAAAAAGCCCTCCGGGCGGGATGCGCACTTCGCGGAGAAGAAGTTTGCTGTAAACAGCACCGCTCGGGCGCGAAAGAGTCGCGAGCGACTCTTTATTAAATCAATGGAGGTTAACAATGTATAAGAAAGTTGATGCGAATCTGAATTTCGTAGACAGAGAAAAACAGATCGAGAAGTTCTGGAATGACAATGACATCTTTAAGAAGAGCATGGAACACCGCAAGGAAGGAGAGACCTACACCTTTTATGACGGCCCGCCAACTGCAAACGGCAAGCCGCACATCGGACATGTGGAGACCCGTACGATCAAAGATATGATTCCGAGATACCAGACCATGAAAGGAAAATTCGTTCCGCGTAAAGCCGGCTGGGATACACATGGACTCCCGGTAGAACTTGAGGTTGAGAAACTTCTTGGCTTAAACGGAAAAGAGCAGATCGAAGAATACGGTATGGAGCCTTTCATCAAAAAATGTAAGGAATCCGTATGGAAATACAAAGGAATGTGGGAAGATTTCTCAAAGACCGTTGGTTTCTGGGCTGATATGGACAATCCATATGTTACTTACGATGACAATTTTATTGAGTCCGAGTGGTGGGCATTAAAAGAAATCTGGAATAAAAACCTTTTATACAAAGGATTCAAAATCGTTCCTTACTGCCCACGCTGCGGTACCCCGTTATCTTCTCAGGAGGTTGCGCAGGGTTATAAGACGGTCAAAGAGCGCTCTGCAGTTGCACGTTTTAAAGTAATTGGAGAGGATGCATATTTCCTTGCATGGACTACAACTCCTTGGACACTGCCGTCTAACGTCGCACTCTGTGTGAACCCGGAAGAGACTTACTGCAAAGTAAAAGCGGTTGACGGATATACCTATTATATGGCAGAGGCACTGCTTGACACGGTACTTGGCAAACTGCTTGACAAGGATGCACCAGAGGGAACAAAGGCATACGAAGTATTAGAGACTTATAAAGGAAGCGATTTAGAGTACAAAGAGTATGAGCCGTTATTTGACTGTGCAAAAGAGATTATTGAAAAACAGCACAAAAAAGCGCATTACATTGTATGTGACACCTATGTAACCATGACAGACGGTACCGGTATCGTTCATATCGCACCTGCATTCGGTGAAGATGATGCCGCTGTCGGAAGAAAATATGACCTTCCATTCGTACAGCTTGTAGACGGAAAAGGTGAGCTGACCAAAGAGACACCATATGCCGGTGTTTTTGTAAAGAAAGCAGATCCTATGGTATTAAAAGATCTCGATGAAAAGGGACTGTTATTCGATGCTCCGAAGTTCGAGCATGAATATCCGCACTGCTGGAGATGTGACACACCGCTCATCTACTACGCAAGAGAATCCTGGTTTATCAAAATGACTGCAGTCAAAGATGACCTGATCCGCAACAACAATACTGTAAACTGGATCCCGGATTCTATCGGAAAAGGACGTTTCGGTGACTGGCTTGAGAATATCCAGGACTGGGGTATCTCCCGTAACCGTTACTGGGGAACACCACTTCCGGTATGGGAGTGTGAATGTGGACATCAGGAGTGCATCGGAAGCCGTGCAGAACTTGCAGAGAGAAGCGGAAATCCGGAGGATGCAAAGGTAGAACTTCATCGTCCGTATATTGATGCAGTTACCTTCAAATGCCCGGACTGTGGCAAAGAAATGCACCGTGTACCGGAGGTTATTGACTGCTGGTTCGATTCCGGAGCAATGCCATTCGCACAGCACCATTATCCGTTTGAGAATAAAGACGTCTTTGAGAAACAGTTCCCGGCGAAGTTTATCTCCGAGGCAGTTGACCAGACAAGAGGATGGTTCTACTCTCTGATGGCAGAGTCCACCCTGTTATTTAATAAAGCTCCGTATGAGAACGTCATTGTTCTTGGACATGTACAGGATGAGAACGGACAGAAGATGAGTAAGTCCAAAGGAAATGCGGTTGATCCGTTTGATGCATTAGAGACTTACGGCGCAGATGCGATCCGCTGGTATTTCTATACAAGCAGTGCACCATGGATCCCGAAGCGTTTCAGTGGCAAGCTGGTACAGGAAGGACAGCGTAAATTCATGGGTACCCTGTGGAATACTTATGCATTCTTCGTGCTGTATGCAAACATCGACCAGTTTGATGCAACAAAATATACCTTAGATTATGAAAAATTATCCGTTATGGATAAGTGGCTGCTGTCAAAATTGAATTCCGCAATCAAGGGAACGGATGAGAACCTTGCAAATTACCGCATTCCGGAAGCTGCAAAGGTACTTGATGAGTTCGTGGATGACATGAGTAACTGGTATGTCAGAAGAAGCCGTGACCGTTTCTGGGCAAAAGGCATGGAGCAGGATAAGATCAACGCATATATGACACTTTATACTGCATTGGTTGAGATCTGCAAAGCTGCCGCACCGATGATTCCGTTCATGACAGAGGAGATTTATCAGAATCTGGTACGTTCCATCAATACAGAGGCACCGGAGAGTATCCATCTGTGCGACTTCCCGGCTGTCAATGAGGCATGGATCGACAAAGAATTAGAGAAAAATATGGATGAGGTCTTAAAGATCGTTGTTATGGGCCGTGCATGCCGTAACTCAGCGAATATCAAGAACCGCCAGCCAATCGGAAATATGTATGTCAAAGCACCGAATGTTTTATCTGAGTACTTTGTAGAGATCATCGAGGATGAGCTGAATGTGAAGAAAGTAAACTTTACAGAGGATGTCAGTGCATACACAAGCTATACCTTCAAACCGCAGCTTCGTACCGTCGGACCGAAATACGGCAAGTTCTTAGGACAGATCCAGAAAGCACTTGCAGAGTTAGACGGAAACAAAGCAATGGCTGAATTAAAAGCAGACGGTGTGCTTGCATTGCCGACAGTCAGTGATGATGTAAAATTATCCGAAGAAGACCTTCTGATCACAATGACACAGATGGAAGGTTATGTAACGGAAGGTGATAATACCGTAACCGTTGTGCTTGATACCAACCTGACACCGGAACTGGTAGAGGAAGGATTTGTCCGTGAGCTGATCAGTAAGATCCAGACAATGCGTAAGGAAGCCGGATTTGAGGTTATGGATAAAATCTCCATTTACTATCATGCAGATGAAAAAGTAGCCGATATCTTTCATAAGTACGGAAATGACATCATGGGTGATGTTTTAGGTACTGAAGTTGTAGCAGAAGCTGATTCTTTTGACTCCGGAGAAAACGGAATTTACTGCAAGGAATGGAACATCAATGGGGAAAAAGTATTGCTTGGAGTCAAAAAAGGAGAAAACTAGATGAAGGAAAATGTTTTCAACAAGGAAAAATTTATTGAGGACGTAAAGGAAAATGTAAAAAATCTTTACCGCAAAACATTAGAGGAAGCTTCACAGCAGGAGATTTTTCAGGCAGTTTCCTACACGGTAAAAGATGTCATTATTGATGACTGGCTTGCCACACAGAAAGCGTTTGACAAACAGGATCCAAAGATGGTCTATTATATGTCCATGGAATTTTTGATGGGCCGTGCGCTTGGCAACAACATGATCAATTTAAAAATGTACAAAGAGGTAAAAGAGGCACTCGGGGAGATCGGTTTAAACCTTGATGAGATCGAGGATCAGGAGCCGGATCCGGCACTTGGAAACGGTGGACTTGGCCGTCTTGCAGCCTGCTTTATGGAATCACTGGCAACACTTGGATACGCAGCTTACGGCTGCGGTATCCGTTACCGTTACGGAATGTTCAAACAGAAGATCAAAGACGGTTTTCAGGTGGAAGTGCCGGATAACTGGTTAAAGAACGGATATCCGTTTGAACTTCGTCGTCCGGAGTATTCCTATGAGGTTAAATTCGGCGGTTATGTCCGTGCGGAAGTGACGGAGGAAGGCAAGACACGTTTCGTACAGGAAAATTACCAGTCTGTTTTAGCAGTACCTTATGATATGCCGATCGTAGGTTACGGCAATCATGTGGTAGATACCTTAATGATCTGGGATGCAGAGCCGATGGAGTGCTTTGAATTAGACTCCTTTGATAAAGGTGATTATCACAAAGCCGTGGAGCAGGAAAATCTTGCCCGCAACTTAGTCGAGGTACTTTATCCGAATGATAACCATATCGCGGGAAAAGAACTTCGTTTAAAACAGCAGTATTTCTTCGTATCTGCAAGTGTACAGCGTGCATTAGCACGTTACAAAAAGCATCATGACGATATCCATAAGCTGCCGGAGAAAGTGACATTCCAGTTAAATGATACACATCCGACCGTTGCAGTGGCAGAGCTGATGCGTATTTTACTTGACGAAGAGGGATTAAGCTGGGATGAGGCATGGGAGATCACGACAAAGACCTGTGCATATACCAACCACACGATCATGGCAGAAGCACTTGAAAAATGGCCGATCGAGATCTTCTCAAGACTGCTTCCGCGTATCTATCAGATCGTTGAGGAGATCAACCGCAGATTTATTTTACAGATCCAGGCAGAGTTTCCGGGAGATAACGGTAAAGTTGCACGTATGGCAATCGTTTACGATGGTCAGGTAAAAATGGCACATCTTGCGATCGCAGCAGGATATTCCGTAAATGGTGTGGCAAAACTTCACACGGAGATCTTAAAGAACGAGCAGCTTCACGATTTCTATGAGCTGTTCCCACAGAAATTCAACAACAAGACGAATGGAATCACACAGCGTAGATTCCTGATGCATGGCGATCCGCTTCTTGCAGACTGGGTAAGTGAACATATCGGTGACGACTGGATCACAAATCTTTCCCATATTGAGAAGATGGCGATCTATGCAACCGATAAAAAAGCACAGCAGGAGTTCATGAATATCAAATATCAGAACAAACTGCGTCTTGCAAAATACATCAAAGAGCACAACGGCATCGAAGTAGATCCGCGTTCCATCTTTGATGCGCAGGTAAAACGTCTGCATGAATACAAACGTCAGTTGCTGAATATTTTACATGTCATGTATCTGTATAATGAATTAAAAGAGCACCCGGATATGGATTTCTATCCGAGAACCTTTATTTTTGGTGCAAAGGCAGCAGCAGGCTACAAGAACGCAAAACTTACGATCAAACTGATCAACAATGTGGCGGACGTTATCAACAATGACAGAAGCATTAACGGCAAGATCAAAGTCGTATTTATTGAAGATTACCGCGTATCGATCGCAGAGTGGATCTTTGCGGCAGCAGATGTCAGCGAGCAGATCTCCACAGCTAGTAAAGAGGCATCCGGAACCGGTAACATGAAATTCATGTTAAACGGTGCACTGACACTCGGAACGATGGATGGTGCCAATGTTGAGATCGTCGAGGAAGTCGGTAAAGAAAATGCATTTATTTTCGGTATGAGTTCCGATGAAGTCATTGCGCATGAGAGAAACCGTGATTATGATCCAATGCAGATCTTTAATACGGATCAGGATATCCGCAAGGTATTGATGCAGCTGATCAACGGATTCTATTCACCGAACGATCCTGAGCTGTTCCGTGACCTTTACAACTCACTGCTCAATACACAGTGTACACAGTTTGCAGATACCTATTTCATCTTAAAAGATTTCCATTCCTATGCAGATGCACAGAAACGCGTCATGGAAGCATACAAAGATGAGGAAGGCTGGGCAAAGAGTGCAATCTTAAATATCGCACATGCCGGTAAATTCTCATCTGACCGTACGATCCAGGAATATGTAGATGATATCTGGCACTTAGACAAAATTACCGTAGAGGTATAAGAAAATCGTATAAGATAGCAGACTGCCTGTTTTAGCAGGCAGGTCTGTGCACAGAAAAAGAAACCCGGCTTTGGGGTCATGTACCTTAAAGCCGGGTTTTTACATAATAATGTTTTTTTTAATATCTTAGTTTAAAATCTTAATACTTCCTAAAAGTGGAAGCTCTTTTTCTTCATCTTTGCAGGCATATACTAATCCCATGATCCAGAAAATAAAGAATACAATGGAGAGAATGCCGCTGACAGCCCATCCACAGATCGGAATGCGCGAAATAATAATGCTGTTGATCAGTGATGCAAGGTATAACACCAGTGACTGGTTTAAATGAAATTTTGCACCCTCTTTGTCACCGGCGCAGAATGCAATCAGCCAGCCGATAAGCGTGATGTAGGAAACGATTCCTGTTGTTTTCTTGTCCATAAGTAAACCTCCTCGAAAATTTAATAACATTCGTATTGTAACACTCTTATCAGTGAAATGCAAAAAATATAGAGAAAAAAAGAGAATTTTGCAGAAATAAGGAAAATATAAAGAGAATCTTTCAAAAATCTTTATTTTTTTCTGCGGGCGTTCTTTGCATTCGGAAGGTATGATAATACTCAAAGGAGGGTAAGAGCAGAAATAATTCAGGTGTGCCGGAAATAACATAAGATTTGTTTCATTTTGATAAGGTAAATGATATACTGATAGGAAGTGTGGCAAAAAGGAATATCTGCGGCACAGAAAGAAAAGGGGAGAAGTGTGAAAATCTTTCACACAGACAAAAATAATGGAACAGTACAATATTTTAATCGTAGAAGATGACAAAGAGATCCGTGATGGAATCGAGATATTTTTAAAAAGCCAGAATTATAACGTTTATAAGGCGGCAGATGGTATAGAAGGTTTAGAGATTATTGAGAGTAAGGAGATACATCTTGCGATCGTTGATATCATGATGCCGCGTATGGATGGGGTAACAATGACATTAAAACTCAGGGAACATCATGATTTTCCTGTAATTATGCTTTCGGCGAAATCAGAGGAGACAGATAAAGTGATCGGGCTGAACATCGGAGCGGACGATTATGTGACAAAACCATTTACGCCGTTAGAATTGATGGCGCGCGTCAATTCCCAGATCCGGCGTTATACAAAGTTTAACAACAAAAGTCAGGAGAAAAAGGAAAATGACAGGGTACATATCATTGGCGGAATTGAGCTGAATGAAGATACGGTAGAAGTATTTGTGGATGGAAAACCGGTAAAAATGACACCGATTGAGTTTAAAATCTTAGCACTTCTGATGAAAAATCCGGGAAGAGTTTATTCGGCGGACGAGATTTACGAGCGTGTCTGGAATGAAAAAGCGATCAATACGGATACGATTATGGTGCATGTGAGAAATATCAGGGATAAGATCGAGATCAATCCGAGAGAACCAAAATATTTAAAGGTGGTGTGGGGCGTTGGATATAAAATGGAAAAACAGCCGTAAGGCGGGGATTGTGATAACAGCAGGGGTTCTTCTTGTTTTAGCAGTTATCAATTTTTTATGCTATCCGGGAATCAATCGCAGAAGCAAAGACTGGATGCAAAAGACAGAAGCAGCAAAAACAGGTGCAGACAGTGATACGCAGATTCGGACACAGTTTCTGAAAAATCTGTATGAGGGATTTTATCTGCTCGATCTGGAATATCAGAATCAGAAGAGTGAGACGGAGATGTCAGCAACAGATCTTTATATCGCATCTTATGCAAAAGCGGATGAAACCGACAGGTGGGAGTCACAGGAACAATTAGAGCAGGTAACCAATGATGAAGTATTGTCGGTGATGGATGAATGGAGCAGTCAGTTTGAAAAAATCCGTTCCCAGATTGATTACTGCGTCATGGAATCCGAAGATGGAAGTAAACTGAAAAATACAACGCAGAATTTAGAGAGCGTACTCGGTGGAGAGGAAAAGGATGTCAGTGAACAACTGGCACAATATTACAGCGAATTGTTTGCGGTAAAATTTAATGAAGTCGGGGCGATGGAAGTAATTCCTCTGCTGTCAGACAGGGAAAATAGCGGCGATCTTTTAGTAAAATCATTAGGGGCACAGGAACGCAGTGAACTGTTAAAAACTAATCTGGAAGAGTATTTTAATCCAACAGACATGCCCGTGCTCAAAGGACCGGAAAATATAGAGTTTGTGATCGGTATTTCCAAAGAGAAAGCATCTGAAAATATTCTTTATGATTCTGGCAGTGATGAGGAAGAAGATTATTTTGAAAAGCTGTCCGCCTATAAAATTAATGGGGCACTTCCATTGTATGGCGCATCTGTTGTAGCGGTGATCGCATTTATGTTTTTTATGACAGGGAAAAAAGCCGGAGGCAATATCTTAAATGATGGAAAGGTACATGCTTACGCGGCAGAACTTGGAGTCACAGGTGTGATCTGCGGACTGTGTCTGCAGAATTACTTTATGGAACTTATCTGGTCATATGGATTTGATTCATTTTCGGATGCGGCAGATGAACTGATGGGTGGACAGGTTTATGATGTTGTGATCAGCGTACTTACTGCAGTTGGAACTTTGTGGCTGATCTATGCAATGTGGTTTGCAGCCGCATATCTGCTGAGACCGGTATTTTCAGTCGGACTATGGGAATATGTTAAAAGATACAGTCTGGTCTATCAGATCTTCCCATGGATAAAAAAACAGTTTAAAAAGACAGGCAACCGGATCAGACAGTGGTGGAACACACTCTCCGGGGAGATCACACACATTGATTTCAGTGAGGAAACGACAAAACTGATCTTAAAAGTTGTCGTTATAAACTTTGCAGTGCTTGCAGCCTGTTCCTTGTTCTGGTTCTTTGGGATCGGTGCATTAGTTGTCTATTCGATCGTCCTGTTTTTTATTATAAAGAAACATTATGAGCAGATCAATAAAGATTATCATGCGATGTTAGATGCCATGCAGACGATCGCAGAAGGTAATCTTGATCAGGAGATTCAGGGGGATTTTGGCATATTTAATCCGTTCCGGGACGAACTTGCGCAGATCCAGACCGGTATGAAAAAAGCAGTGGAGGAAGAGGTAAAGAGCCAGCGTATGAAAACAGAACTGATCACAAATGTTTCACATGACTTAAAAACACCGCTCACTGCCATCACGACATACATTGAACTGCTGAAAAAAGAAGACATCACGGAGGAAGAAAGGCGTTCTTACATTGATACTTTAGAGCGTAAATCACTGCGCCTTAAGGTGCTGATCGAAGATCTTTTTGAAGTCAGCAAGGCAAACAGCAATAATATCGTACTTAATAAGATGGAACTTGACGTTGTAAACCTGATCAAACAGGTCAGCATTGAACATGTGGATAAGATGAAAGAGCGGGGACTCGAACTTAAGTGGAATGTGCCGGAAGAAAAGGTACTGTTAATGCTTGATAACCAGAAAACCTACCGCATTTTTGAAAATCTCTTTGTCAATGTGGTCAAATATGCAATGCAGGGCAGCAGGGTTTATTTAGAGGTGCGAAAGAAAGCATCCCTTGTAGAGATCATCTTAAAAAATATGTCTGCTGAGGAAATACATATCAGCGGTGATGAGATCACGGAACGATTTGTGCGTGGCGACAGTTCAAGAAACACAGAAGGTTCCGGACTTGGTCTTGCGATCGCAAAAAGTTTTACCGAAGCCCAGGGCGGCGAATTCCACGTCGAGGTCGACGGGGACCTGTTCAAAGTTGTCATTTTGTTTTAGGGACGGGTGTGTTATAATACCGTTTAGAAAATGTAGATCTCTGCAAAACTCAACAAAATGTGGAGCTATTGCGAGAGACTGACAAATGAATAAGAAGGTGCTGGGGAGCCGCCGGTACTTAGTGACCGTATTTTGGTCACTTAGTATCCGTTGCGAGCGACACGCAGCGGAAGCGTGCCTTCGTTTCATGTGTCAGTCTCTCGCAATTTCAGAAAATGTGGATGAGTTTTGCAGGTATTAGAATTAACAAATGGGAGGATAACAAAATGGAAACAATGGACGACTACAAAGACGAACTGGAAGCCTCTTTCCGCAGGATCAACGAGGGAGACATCATTTCCGGTACAGTCATTGATGTAAATGAAGAGGAAGTGACTCTGGATTTAAAATATTATGCGCAGGGAATCATCAAAGTTGCTGATCTGAGCAATGATCCTGATTTTAATGTCATGGAACAGGTACACAAGGGAGATGTGATCGAGGCAACTGTGGTACAGACGGACGATGGTGCCGGAAATATCGTACTTTCCAAAAAGGAAGCGAACGATATACTCGCATGGGATAAATTAAAACAGATGATGGAAGATGAGACAACAGTCAAAGTCCGCATCAAAGAGAGCGTACCGAGCGGCGTTGTCACCTATCTGGAAGGCATCCGTGCATTTATCCCGGCATCCCAGATCACACTTGACTATGTGGAAGATACTGACGCGTGGATCGGAAAAGAGATCGAGGTACGCGTGATCACTGTGGATGCAGAAAAAGAAAAACTTGTTTTATCCGGCAAGGCAGTAGCAAGAGAGGCAGAAGCCGAAGAACGTAACCACAAGATCTCCATGATCGTGCCTGGCACTGTCATGGAAGGAACTGTTGAGTCACTGATGCCATATGGTGCATTCATAAACCTTGGAAACGGACTGAGTGGTCTGGTACATATTTCACAGATCTGTGAGCGCCGTATCAAAAAGCCGTCCGAAGTGTTAAAAGAGGGACAGAAGGTAAAAGTAAAAGTTGTCAATACCAACGATAATAAGATCAGCCTCAGCATGAAAGCACTGCAGGAAGAGATGGTTGATACCGAAGGTGTTGCAGAGGAAGAATTAGAAAAATATACCGATACAGAATCCACAGGCACCAGCCTGGGCTCTTTACTGGCAGGATTTCACTTTGACGCGTAAGCAGTAAAAACATCAGAGGCATCAAGAGACAAGAATCTTGACGCCTCTGTTTTTTGCCCCAGAATCTTTGTCATACATTGTTGACAAGGAAACAAACTTGCGCTATATTAAAACAGAAGTAATTGTTGACAAGGAAACAATATTTGCTTTTATGTAAGGGAGTGGATGTATGAAAGAGCAGGAACTTCTGTTAAAAGAGCTTGCGCTGATGTTAGAGCGGCAGGACATGCTCTCGAAGCTGACCGAAGGGAAATGTCTCGATGAGTATGGATATTCCGAGACACACTGTATTGATTATATCGGAAGGTTAGAGCTGCCGAATGTCACAAAGATCGCAGAACATATGGGGATGACAAGAGGCGCGATCAGCAAAATGACAAAGAAGCTGTTAGCGAAAGGTCTGATTGAAAAATACACTTTGGAATCGAACAAAAAAGAAGTCTATTTTAAACTGACGGATCTAGGAAAAATGTTGTTTGAGGAACATGCAAAACGTCACAAACGCTGGGAAAAAAGGGATATGGAGTTTTTGTCCCATTATTCTACAGAGGATGTAAAGACGGTGTATCAGTTTATGAAAGAATTTAATCACTACTTAGAGGGACAGATTGAAGAATTATCATAACGATGTAGGAAAGTATGAAACAGTTACGGATCAGACAGAAGTTTTGAGATCCATAGGATCGACATAAAAATTGCCTGCGGGCAATCCGCAGGCAACAGGATATTTAAGATTCACTGTCAGTGTCTGTACTGACATCGTCATTAGTATCTGTGCTGACAGCTGCATCAATATCTGTGTTTGTTTCAGTATCAGTATCTTCGTCCGTATCTGTTTCTGCAGAAGGAATCACGCGTACAGGGATGTCTTTTGTGATATCTTCAATTGTTTCAGAATCAGAATTTATGGAAGTAAGGACTGCAGTGCGGTCGGATGGGGTTTCAGAGGTACTTCCCACAGCAGATGATGTAGTATCCGTATTCTGTAAAGCAGAAGAGACATCTGTTGATGTTGTCTGACCAGATATCATATTTTTTAATTTTAAAATAGCAGTTAAGATATCTAATGCATCTTTGCTGATATTTTTGGATGAGAAGAAATCAGCAAGCATCTGATTTGCCTCATCTCTCGCACTTCCGGTCAGGTTGAAAATAGAAGAAAGCTGATCTGAAACAGAAGATACGGTATTTGAAACAGCAGAACCAAATTCTTCCATATAAGAGAGTACTTTTTTGACGTAATTCTGTGTCTCGGTAAAAGGCGGGATGCCGCCGTATTTGTCTACATTCGCGCTGCCGGCATTGTAAGCGGCGAGCGCAAGGGAGATATTTCCCTGATAATTGGATAATAACTGGCTGATATATTTTGCACCGCCCATGATATTTTCTCTTGCATCATAGGAATTGGAAACACCAAGAGCAGCAGCGGTAGATGGCATTAACTGCATGATCCCGACAGCGCCTGCATTGCTCACGGCAGAGGGATTGAAGCCGGATTCTGCTTTGGCGATCGATTTTAATATAATAGAAGAAACACCATAGGAATTGGCGGCCTCTTCAAAAATAGAGTCAAGTTCGCCTGAAGTATAGGAATTTGCAGAGGATGCAGTTGTCTGGGCTGCGGATATCCCTGATGTATCTGCGCCTGTGGTACCGGTCTGTGAGGTATTCTGGCTGTTTTCCAAAGCTTTTGTACTGTCAGCTAACGCAGCCGCAAAATCATCCGTATTAGACTGTTTTGCAGCTTCGGCACGCTTTGCAGCCTGTTCATTGATGCGGCTGACTAATGCGTGATCCATATAATTTAAAACGGTAATACTCATTCATAACTCCTTTTCGTGTAAAACGCGACTAAAAAGAGTATAGCACATGTTTTTGCAATAGTGAAGTTTTTGTTGAAAATTGTCTTGATGTATCACAAAAATTGTTGTAGAGTACATAGTGCGACAAGCTAAAGTGATAAAGTAACAGGGATAGAAAAAAGAAATGGATTGTGAAATAGAAAAAAACAAAGTAAGTAAAAAAGCTTCCTATGAAAAAGCGTTTAAAGCTGCATTTCCATATACAATACCGGTCATGACGGGATATCTGTTTATCGGTATGGCTTTTGGAGTGATGATTCAGGAAAAAGGGTATAATTTTCTGTGGGCAATACTGATGAGCGTCCTGTGTTATGCAGGGAGTGGACAGTATCTCGCCGTGAATTTTTTTGCGCCGGGCGTGAGTCTTTTACAGGTAATTTTCATGGAGTTTATGTTAAATATCCGGCATATTTTTTATGGTCTGTCGTTATTAGAACGTTTTGCAAAGATGGGGAAGAAGCGTCTGTATATGATCTTTTCCCTGACAGATGAAACATATTCCTTATTTTTTGTCACGAAGGTGCCAAAGGATGTGGAAGAAGGACAGTTTTTATTTGCAATCGCACTGTTAGACCAGCTTTACTGGATCATCGGTTCCGCAATCGGGGCACTGCTTGGATCAGTACTTCCAATCGACACGACAGGAATTGATTTTGCGATGACGGCGTTGTTCGTCGTGATCATGGTGGAGCAGTGGATGGAGTCAAAAAACCGTCCGAGCGTACGGATCGGACTTGGATGCGGACTGGTTTGTCTTCTGATCTTTGGCGCAGACAATTTTATTCTGCCGACCATGATCTGTATTATGCTGATCCTGCTTCCGTGCAGAAAGTTTTTGGATAAAGAAACAGACCAGAAAAAGGAGGTAGAGCATCATGCCGGTTAGTGTGGCGCGTTCACTTGTTATCATTGCAGCAGTTGCGGGAACGATCTTTTTTACAAGACTCTGCCCGTTTTTATTCTTTCCGCCGGGAAAACCGATCCCGCCGGTGATACAGTATCTTGGAAAAGTATTGCCGCCGGCAGTCATCGGAATGTTGGTGATTTATTGTTTAAAGGCGGTAAGTATCACATCCTATCCATATGGATTACCGGAGTTTATAGCGGTGGCAGTAGTGATACTGCTTCATGTCTGGAAACGAAACAACCTGCTTAGTATCGGCGTCGGGACAGTGCTTTATATGGTGCTGATACAGGCTGTATTTTAATAAAATGGAGGAATATTATGAAGAAGAAACCTTTTGTAACCAAAGAACAGCTCGAAGAGATCGTAAAAAAATATCCGACACCGTTTCATCTCTACGATGAAAAAGGAATCCGTGAAAATGCGAAGGCGGTCAAGGAAGCATTTTCCTGGAATCCCGGATTTCGTGAGTATTTTGCGGTAAAGGCAACGCCAAACCCGTACATCCTTGATATCCTAAAAGAATATGACTGCGGCTGCGACTGTGCATCCTTAACAGAACTGATGTTGGCAGACTCTCAGGGATTTGACGGAAAGCACATCATGTTTTCCTCAAACGATACACCTGCCGAGGAGTTTAAATTTGCCAATGAACTTGGTGCGATCATCAACTTAGATGATTTTACCCACATTGACTTTTTAGAGAAAACGATCGGCAAAATTCCTGAGACGATCAGCTGCCGTTATAATCCGGGCGGAGTCTTTAAGATGAGCAATGGCATCATGGATAATCCTGGTGATGCCAAATATGGTTTTACACATGAGCAGATCATCGAGGGATTTAAGATCTTAAAAGAAAAAGGCGCAAAACATTTCGGCGTACATGCATTCTTAGCGAGCAACACCGTGACAAATGAATATTACCCGAAACTGGCAAGACAGTTGTTCGAACTGGTTGTGGAACTGCGTGACAAGACCGGATGTGATATCCAGTTTATCAACCTTTCCGGCGGTGTCGGTGTGCCTTATACACCGGATCAGACACCGAACGATATCCGCGTGATCGGACAGGGGGTCAAGGAAGCTTTTGAGGAGATATTAGTTCCGGCAGGACTTGGAAATATCTCTATTTATACAGAGATGGGACGTTTCATGTTAGCACCTTACGGCTGCCTTGTGACGAAAGCAATCCATGAGAAACACACCTATAAAGAGTATATCGGTGTGGATGCCTGTGCAGTCAACCTGATGCGTCCGGCAATTTACGGGGCATATCATCACATCACCGTTATGGGAAAAGAGGACGAGCCTTGCGACCACAAATATGATGTGACAGGTTCCCTCTGCGAGAACTGTGATAAATTTGCCATTGACCGTATGCTGCCGAAGATCGATATGGGAGATCTGCTTGTGATCCACGATGCAGGAGCACATGGTTTCTCCATGGGATATAACTATAACGGAAAACTGCGCTCCGCGGAGGTATTGTTAAAAGAGGATGGTTCCACCCAGCTGATCCGCCGTGCAGAGACACCGGATGATTACTTCAGAACTTTTGACTGCTTTGATATTTTAAAGGATATGAAGCATCCGGAGAGAAAATAAGACTTCATTCTGCAAGAGGAGTGTGTCATGTGTATTGATGAATTGAGGTTTGAAGCTGCAAAAAACAGAGTGATCGGGATAAACAGGGAGCGTCAGGGAATCGGGACGCTCTCAGAGAAAACGGTACATGCCGTTTTGAAAAATTATTATGCGCCGGATACGGATATGCACGAAATCCCAATCGAAAATTTTGTGGCGGACATTTTTACGGGGACCGAGATCATTGAGATACAGACACGCTCCTTTCAGGTTATGCGGAGAAAACTGGATGCGTTCTTAAAAATCTATCCGGTCACGATCGTCTATCCGATCCCGCATGTCAAATGGCTTTTGTGGATCGATGAGGAGAGTGGCGAGATGTCACCGAAGCGCAAGTCCCCCAAAAAAGGAAATCCGTATGTGGCATTTAAAGAATTGTATAAAATACGTCCGTTTTTAAAAAATGAAAACTTAAGATTTCGGTTTGCACTGATCGATATGGAGGAGTACCGCCTGTTAAACGGCTGGAGCAAAGATAAAAAGAAAGGCAGTGAGCGCTACGACCGGATCCCGGTGCAGTTTGTGGAGGAAGTCTGTATTGAGAGACGGGAAGATTATATGCAGTTTATCCCATTTGACCTGCCGGAACCTTTTACTACGAAAGATTTTTCAAAATCTGCAAAAATTCCGTTGTCGCTTGCACAGACTGTGCTTCTGATTCTGACAGATTTAGAAATCGTGGACAGAGTGGGAAAACAGGGGAATAGTTACCTGTATAAAGTCTGTGAGATATAAGAAAAAGGGTATCTGGCTTTTAATAGTTACTCACGATCAGTCTGCGCCGGAACACGGAATCCATATGATCGAGTGTATGTCTTGCCTGGGAATAGCGGTTGCGGTTGGTATGGATGACATAAAACTGGTGTGCACCCCGGTATTTTTCGCGCAGAAAAAATGGTATCTTAATAAAACTCCGCGTAAATGGAATCTGATTTTCAATCAATAACTGTGCCGCCTGATCACTGATCCGCTCATTGGTTGTGCGGCATAACTCTATATCTTTGTCGAGATGTTTTGTATCTTTTCCTAATATAAGTGCTTTTCCCATAGTTTCTTCCCCTTTTTCAAAAAACTATCATATACGATAACTTTTGTCAAACATACTTTTATTTTTGCAGAAATTGTGGTATGTTATTAAAGTTAGACGGAAAAGCTTGTCTTAAAGGATTAGAAAGGTAATTATAATTATGAAGAAAAAAGTAGTAGTATTAATGCTTTGTACGATGATGGCAGTCACTGCACTCGGATGCGGCGGGAAGAAGAATGATACCGCAGAGGGGACAGAGGCTGCAGAATCAGTAAACAGCACGGAAACAGCAGAAGGAACAGAAACAGTGGAATATGAGAGTACTTCTTATGATCTGGATCCTTCCGATTATGTGACACTCTGTGATTACAGCAAGGTTCCGGTTACGATCACAGGCGATTATGATGTGGATGACCAGGATGCAAAAGATTATTTTGAGCAGATGTTTTCTTATTACGGACCGTTCTACGTTGCAGATGATACCAAAACAACCGTTGGAGATGGTGATATCGTAAACGTGGACTATGTTGGAAAATTAGACGGAGTGGCATTTGATAATGGAAGTGCCGAGGATCAGAATATCGATGTGGACAATAACTGTTCCGCAGGAAGCCAGTCAAGCTCCTTTATCGACGGCTTTACAGATGATCTGAAAGGTGCATCTGTCGGTGATGTTATTGACAGCGATGTGACATTCCCGGATAACTATGGCAATGCAGACCTTGCCGGAAAACAGGTTGTATTCACATTTACCGTCAACTCAATCCAGAAAGAGATGACACTCGATGATGTGGATGACGATTTTGCGCAGAAACAGTTTCAGGCTGACACAGTAGATGATATGTATGCACAGATTAAATCATTCCTTGAAAATCAGGCCAGCAGCAATAAGGACAGTGACACTTACACAGCAGTGCAGGAGTACCTGTTAGAAAACTGTAAAGTGGATATCCCGGAAGATTATCTGACAGCCCGTGTCAATGATTATGAGAAACAGTATGTACAGAATTACTGTAATGGGGATGCATCCAAACTTGAGGATTACGTCAGCAGCCAGTACAACATGACACTTGATGAGGTGCGTCAGGAGTGGAAATCAGGCATGGAGAAAAATATTTCCATGGAGTTTATCACAGGTGCGATCGCAGCAAAAGAGGGCACCGAGCTTGACGAGGACGGATTTTCTTCTTATGTGCAGACTCTGATGAGCAATAACAGTCTGTCATCTGAAGACGATTTATATAAGAACTATGGCTACGGTGATGCAGCTTATGGTGAAAAATATTTAAGACAGGTCTATGTTGATAATCTTGCATTACAGTCTGTCAAAGATAATGCGGATGTAACTGTGGAAGCTCCGGCGGAGACAGAGAGTACTGAGGGCACAGAGAGTGCAGAACCGCAGGAAGCTGTCGACGCTGCCGAGACAGAAACAGCAAATTAATCAAATAAATATCCCAAAAGAAGACCAAAGAGATGGGGATTGGAGGATTCAATTATGGATATGGTAAATGTAAGGGATTTATTCCGGAAACAGGAAGAATATGTGGATCAGACCGTGACGATCGGCGGATGGGTGCGAAGCATCCGTAACTCCAAAAATTTTGGATTTATCGTGGTGAACGACGGAACATTTTTCGAACCGGTTCAGGTCGTATATTCCAATGTTTTAGAGAACTTTGATGATGTTGAAAAGTTAAATGTCGGTGCAGCGATCATCGTGACAGGTAAGCTTGTTGCAACACCTGGAACCAAGCAGCCGTTTGAGATCCAGGCAGAGAAAATCGAGATCGAGGGTGTTTCCACACCGGATTATCCGCTGCAGAAAAAGAAACACAGTTTTGAGTATTTAAGAACGATCTCCCATTTAAGACCAAGAACAAACACGTTTGAGGCAGTTTTCCGTGTACGTTCCCTGATTGCATATGCAATTCACAAATTTTTCCAGGAGAGAGATTTTGTATATGTACACACACCACTGATTACAGGAAGCGACTGTGAGGGTGCCGGAGAGATGTTCCAGGTAACAACACTGGATATGAACAATCTTCCGAAAAATCCGGACGGAACCGTGGATTATTCCAAAGATTTCTTTAATAAGCCGACCAACCTTACCGTAAGCGGACAGTTAAACGGTGAGACTTATGCGATGGCATTTAAGAACATCTACACATTTGGACCGACGTTCCGTGCAGAAAATTCCAACACGACCAGACATGCAGCAGAGTTCTGGATGATCGAGCCGGAGATCGCATTTGCAGATCTGGAAGATGACATGATCTTAGCCGAGAGCATGTTAAAATACATCATCAACTATGTACTGGAGAATGCACCGGAAGAGATGGCATTTTTCAACAACTTCATTGACAAAGGACTCTTAGAGCGCTTGCAGCATGTGGCAAATTCCGATTTTGCCCGCGTGACATACACAGAGGCAGTTGAGATCTTAGAGAAACACAATGACAAGTTTGAATATAAAGTTTCCTGGGGAACTGATCTTCAGACGGAGCATGAGCGTTATCTGACCGAGGAGATCTTCAAACGTCCGGTATTCGTAACCGATTACCCGAAGGAGATCAAGGCATTCTACATGAAGATGAATGATGACGGAAAGACCGTAGCAGCCGTTGACTGTCTGGTACCTGGTATCGGTGAGATCATCGGAGGAAGCCAGAGAGAGGATGATTACGATAAACTTCTTGCAAGAATCAATGAACTCGGCTTAAAAGAAGAAGATTATCAGTTTTATCTGGATCTCCGCAAATATGGTTCTGCAAGACATGCAGGATTCGGACTCGGTTTCGAGCGCTGCGTTATGTACTTGACAGGAATGTCTAACATCCGTGATGTTATTCCGTTCCCAAGAACCGTAAATAACTGCGAATTATAAAAAAGAATAGAGTTACAGAGGACTGCCGCCCGGATGAATAAGATTCTGCGGGCGGCAGTTTTTTGATATCCGAATCTTCATAGGAAAATGCGTTCTGCAAATTTGTGTAAACCTCCCAAAAACCTGCAAAAATTGAGAAAAAATGTAGCATAAATATAATTGACATAATGTATAATAAGTAGTAGTATCAAAATACAAAAGATATAGTAACAAATACTACATGTAAAAATAATAAATACTATTTTGCTAAAAGGAGGTCATATTATGTTACAGATAGGGATTCGTGAACCGGGAAGCGCCATTACACATTTTATAGCTATGATGATGGCAATATTTGCCACATCGCCGTTGTTAGTCAAGGCTGCGCTGAATGGAAATCATACAACGATTCTGGCAATGGCCGTGTTTATGGGAAGCATGGTGCTGCTTTATGGTGCAAGTACGGTGTACCATTCGCTTGTTGTCCGGGATAAAATTTTAAAGATATTCCGCAAACTCGACCATATGATGATATTTGTCCTGATTGCCGGATCTTATACGCCGGTATGTCTGATCGTACTTGGCGGGAAGTCGGGTTATACGCTGCTTGCGGCAGTGTGGGGCATTGCGGCGGCAGGAATGCTGATAAAAGTGCTCTGGATCAACTGCCCGAAGTGGTTTTCATCCGTGATCTATATCGCAATGGGATGGGTGTGTCTGTTTGTATTCCGGGAACTGTTAGCCACTCTTTCCCAGGCAGCATTTTTGTGGCTGCTTGCAGGCGGTCTGATCTATACTGTCGGCGGTGTGATCTATGCATTAAAACTGCCGGTGTTCAACGCGAAGCACAGTCAGTTTGGCTCCCATGAAGTATTTCATCTGTTTGTCATGGCTGGAAGCATCTGCCATTTTGTATTCATGTATCAGTATGTAGCGTGAAAAATAAAACGATTGCCGGATAGATTTTATGGAAAAGTTAGGTTATAATGTAACAGCAATGAAAAATGAGCAGTGACAGGCAGATGAGAAATGAAATGCCTGTATGAAGAGGAGACAGATATGAGATATACGTTGGAAAATGAAAATTTAAAAGTGGAGATTGACTCATTTGGAGCAGAGATCAAATCTGTAAAAAGAAAATCAGATAACTTTGAATATATGTGGTGTGGTGATAAAAAGTACTGGGGCAGAACGTCCCCTGTATTATTTCCGTTTGTCGGTGCGCCGAAAAACAAAGAATACCGTTATGACGGAAAAACTTATACGATGGGACAGCACGGATTTGCAAGAGATATGGAGTTTACATTAGAGGCACAGACGGAAGAAAACATCTCATTTGTACTGACCGATACTGCGGAAACCTGTGAAAAATATCCATTTCATTTTGCGCTGCACATTGGTTATGAATTGTGCAAAAACGAGGTGAAAGTAAACTGGACTGTGGAAAACACCGACACAAAAGAATTATATTTTTCCATCGGTGCACATCCGGCATTCAACTGCCCGGTTCACGGAGAGGAAAATAAAACCGGATATGGTCTCAAATTTGGCGGCCTGGCAGATACTATTCATCATCATGGAAACACACCGGACGGTATGGCGGTGATGGAGGATAAAGTCCTGGCACTGAAAGATGGCTGCGTGACATTTACGGAAGGATTCTTTGATGAGTGCACTTACATGGTCGAAGGAAAACAGACCGGAGAGGTTTCCCTGCTTGACCGTGAGGGCATCCCGTATGTAACCGTAAAATTTGACACTCCACTATTTGCAGTATGGTCACCGGAAGGAAAAAATGCACCTTTCGTCTGCATTGAACCATGGTACGGAAGATGCGATGCCACAGATTTTACCGGCACATTGCAGCAGCGCGACTACGAAAACATGCTGCCGCAGGGCGGAACATTCAAGGCAGCTTATAGTATTGCATATCTGTAAGATAGAGTCAGCAAAAGGTGGATCATAAAAATAAAAAACGCAAAAGCATGTAAAAAAAGCATAGCTTTTGCGTTTTTTTCATATAGTGAAACAGAATCGAAAACCTGTGGAGTGGTCAATGAATATACAGTCAAAAATGAAAACAAGAGATGCAAAAAACAATCCGGTCACTGCGGTATTGGTGTCCGTGCTGGTCATGTTCCTTTTAAGCTGCCTGTTCCTGTTACTGTTGGCTGCACTGTTATATAAGTTTGATCTGAGTGAATCGGCAGTAAAGGTGGGAATCGTTGTCATTTATATCGTCTCCGGAGTGATCGGTGGATTTTTCATGGGAAAGATCATGAAAACACAGAAATTTTTATGGGGATTTGCAGCGGGAGCCATTTATTTTTGCATTTTATTCCTGATATCAGTGCTGGTTAAACAGGGAGTCTCCATGGAACTGCCGAAAGTGGCGACAACATTTATTCTATGTGCGGCATCCGGGATGGCGGGCGGAATGATAAGTTAGTGGTTACTGTCAGTGTGCCAATTAGCATATAGACAGGACTTGCGCAGAATATCAGCGGCGTGCTATACTCAAAGAAAATGTGCATGAATGAAAAAAATTATCAATGTTTCATGCAGAAAAAGATACGCACGAGGAGGAAGACATGGAAAGACAGAAGAGACAGGGAGCAGAGTACGAGTTTTACGGAAAACTCCCACTGAAAAAGGCAATCCCGCTAGGATTACAGCATGTGCTGGCAATGTTTGTGGGAAACCTGACACCGATCCTGATCATCTCAGGGGCATGTGGTATTGCAGGTGAGGAGTTCGGCAGTCTGCAGGTCGATCTGCTGCAGAATGCGATGCTGATCGCCGGGATCGTGACACTGATCCAGTTATTTGCGATCGGACCGGTTGGTGGAAAGGTACCGATCATCATGGGAACGAGTTCCGGATTTATCGGTGTGTTTAACAGTGTGGTTCAGGTAATGGGAGGAGGAATCCTTGCATATGGAGCCATTATGTGTGCATCCGTCATTGGTGGTCTGTTTGAGGGAATCCTTGGATTTCTGTTAAAGCCGCTCCGCAGATTTTTCCCTGCGGTTGTTACAGGAACGGTCGTATTGTCGATCGGATTATCCCTGATCGCAGTTGGGGTCAATTCTTTTGGCGGCGGCAATACGGCAAATGACTTTGGCTCTGTTGAAAATTTACTGCTTGGTGCAGCCGTTTTACTGATCATCGTAGCAGTCAAACACTGGATGAAAGGCATGGCGAGCGCTTCATCAATTCTGATCGGTATCGTGGCAGGCTATATTATTGCAGCAGTCATGGGGCTGGTTCTGCCAACAACAGGGATCAATGCAGACGGTGTGGAATATACAAAAGCCTGGGTATTAAACTGGGATAAAGTTGCGGATGCAGCGTGGTTTTCCGTTCCGAAATTAATGCCGGTCAAACTGGTATTTGACTGGAGAGCGATCATACCGGTTTTGATCATGTTTATTGTTACCGCAGTTGAGACGGTTGGAGATATCTCCGGCGTTATGGAAGGTGGAATGGACAGAGAAGCAACGGATAAAGAACTTTCCGGTGGTGTTATCTGTGACGGAATCGGTTCTTCCCTTGCTGCACTTTTTGGTGTACTGCCAAATACTTCTTTCAGCCAGAATGTAGGACTTGTCACAATGACAAAGATTGTAAACCGTATGGCACTTGCATCCGGAGCCGTATTCTTGATCCTCTGCGGTTTATTTCCGAAACTTGCTGCGCTGATCTCGATCATGCCGCAGAGTGTACTTGGCGGAGCGGCTGTTATGATGTTTTCATCCATCGTGATCAGTGGAATCCAGCTCATCACAAAAGAGCCGATGACAATGCGCAATATCACGATCGTTTCCGTTGCATTAGGGCTCGGTTACGGAATTGGATCCAGCAGCGGTATCCTTGCACATCTGCCGCAGGGAATCCAGCTGATCTTTGGCGGTTCCGGCATTGTGCCGGCAGCCATTGTGGCGATTATCTTTAATATCATATTGCCGAAGGATAACGTATAAAAAAAACTTCCCATATGAAAAAAGTTATGTTATACTGTATAAGTTAACAGAGCTCCGCGCGAAAGCGAATAAATACATAGTATTACGGGGAGCGGGCAAATGGCGTATCCCATGTGTGCGGAAATTACAAAAAAGGAGAGAAGCATCATGAAACATGTAAAGACATTAAATACCAAGAGATTACAGAACACAATCAAAAAAGGTGGCTGCGGCGAGTGCCAGACATCCTGCCAGTCTGCATGCAAGACATCCTGTACAGTAGGAAACCAGAGCTGCGAGCACAAATAAGATTTGAACTGGTACAGCCGGGCATGCATAGCATGGTAAAAATTGTGCATATGAGTGCCGGATATGCCATCATGGCATGATACAAAATGACTGTGTGATACAACGATGAAAATCATACGGTCGGATATAAGTGAAATCTGCAAACGACCGTTCGCATAGCGTGCGGTCATTTGTACGTTTTATCGGCAACATTAAAATGCCGTAATACTTGAAAAAAATACATTGATTTGCAGAAAACTTTAAATGTTTTGCTGTAAAATCAGATAGAAAGAGAGGAAATATTATAGTGGTTCATCAGTATAAGAACAACGGCTATGATATTGTTTTAGATGTAAACAGCGGAGCGATTCATGTGGTGGATGACGTGACTTATGATGTCATTGAGATGATCGATCAGAGCCAGCCGGAATCGTATGCAAGGGATGAGATCGTATCTGCACTGTCCGGAAAATACGGCAAAGAGGAAGTGGAGGAAGCAATCGATGAAGTCCAGACATTGATCGATGAGGAGTCGCTTTTTACAAAGGACACTTACGAAAACTATATCATGGATTTCAAAAAACGCCCGACGGTTGTCAAGGCACTCTGCCTGCATATTGCACATGACTGCAACCTGGCATGTCAGTACTGCTTTGCTGAGGAGGGAGAGTACCATGGAAGAAGGGCACTGATGTCCTTTGAAGTTGGAAAGAAAGCACTGGATTTCTTAATTGCCAATTCAGGTAACAGACGAAATCTTGAGGTGGATTTCTTTGGCGGCGAGCCGCTTATGAACTGGCAGGTCGTAAAAGACTTAGTTGCTTATGGAAGAGAGCAGGAAAAGCTGCATGACAAGAATTTCCGTTTTACACTGACCACAAATGGTGTGCTTTTAAATGACGAGATCATGGAATTCTGTAATAAAGAGATGGCAAATGTGGTCTTAAGTATCGATGGAAGAAAGGAAGTTCATGATAAGATGCGTCCGTTCCGCAAAGGGGCAGGAAGTTATGATCTGATCGTTCCAAAGTTCCAGAAATTTGCAGAGAGCAGACATCAGGACAAATATTATGTGCGTGGTACATTCACACACTACAATCCTGATTTTGCAGCAGATGTACTTCATCTTGCCGATCTTGGTTTCAAACAGATCTCCGTGGAGCCAGTAGTTGCAGAACCGAGTGAACCGTATGCGATCACAGAGGAAGATCTTCCACAGCTGTTTGAGGAATATGACAAGCTTGCTGCAGAGATGGTAAGACGTCACAAAGAGGGAGATGATTTTAATTTCTTCCATTTTATGATCGATCTTGAAGGTGGTCCGTGTGTGGCAAAACGTCTGTCCGGCTGTGGTTCGGGAACCGAGTACCTTGCGGTAACGCCTTGGGGTGATTTTTATCCGTGCCATCAGTTTGTAGGCAATGAGAAGTTCCTGCTCGGCAATGTGGATGATGGGATTAAAAATACAGAGATCCGTGATGAATTTAAGTGCTGCAACGTCTATGCAAAAGAAAAATGCAGAAAATGTTTTGCCAGGTTCTACTGCAGCGGCGGATGTGCAGCAAATGCGTATAATTTCAGCGGTGATATCTGCGGAGCATATGATATCGGATGTGAACTGCAGAAAAAACGTATTGAATGTGCAATCATGATCAAGGCTGCCGAAGCCGATTGTGAATAAAAAAGAAACAGGAAGGAAAAAGAAAATGAAAAAGAGTAAAGCAGCAGTCATATTAGTTGCGATTCTCGCTGCATTTGCGGGACTTGCCTATTATGCATCTATTATTCTTTCATCGACCGGTATTGGGGAGGAAATGAGTATTCCGCTTGGACTTGATCTGTCCGGTGGTGTATCGATTACCTATCAGGTCATGGATGAAAATCCAAGCGCAGAAGATATGAGTGATACGATCTACAAACTCCAGAAGCGTGTGGAAAGTTACAGTACAGAGGCTTCTGTATATCAGGTCGGAGATGACCGTATTGCCGTTGAGATCCCTGGTGTTACAGATGCGAGCAAGATATTAGAGGAACTGGGTAATCCGGGTTCCTTAGAGTTCCAGCTTTCTGATGGTACCGTATTTATGACAGGTGATCAGGTAGCAGATGCACAGGCTGCAACAACCACAGACCAGTATGGTAACAAACAGTACGTTGTACAGCTTACCCTGACGGATGAGGGTGCAAAGACTTTCGGAGATGTTACATCTGAAAATGTCGGAAAAGCACTTCCAATCGTATATGATGGAGAGATCATCAGTTATCCTACCGTACAGGAGGCAATTACCGGAGGTACAGCACAGATTTCCGGTCAGAGTACTTTTGAAGAGGCACAGACTTTAGCGACACAGATCCGTATCGGTTCTCTTTCCCTGCAGTTATCAGAGTTAGAGTCCAGCGTGGTAGGGGCACAGCTTGGAAGCCAGGCAATCTCCTCCAGTTTAAAAGCGGCAGCGATCGGTCTTGTGATCGTTATGATCTTTATGATCATCGTATATGCAGTTCCGGGTGTTGCAGCAACTTTAGCACTTGCGATCTATACAGCACTTGTGATCGCAACCTTATACTTATTTGAAATCACATTAACATTACCTGGTATTGCCGGTATCATCTTAAGTATCGGTATGGCGGTAGATGCCAACGTTATCATCTTCGCACGTATCCGTGAGGAGATCGCAGCTGATAAGTCAGTTATTACTGCAATGAAAACCGGTTTCCATAAGGCAATGTCCGCAATCTTAGATGGTAACATCACAACCTTGATCGCATCTGTCGTATTGATGTCATTAGGTTCCGGTACTGTAAAAGGATTTGCTTATACACTTATGATCGGTATTATCCTTTCCATGTTTACAGCACTTGTTGTGACAAGATGGATTCTTTATGCTTTCTACTGGTTAGGACTTAGAGATGAGAAATTCTACGGACGTGCCAAAGAGAGAAAGACTATTAATTTCCTGCAGAAGAGATATGTGTTCTTTGGAATCTCTCTTGCAATTATTGCTGCCGGATTCATTGGTATGGGAGTACATAAAGCATCCGGTCAGAATTCCTTAAATTATGGACTTGATTTCATGGGAGGAACTTCCACCACTGCTGATTTTGGTAAAGAATATACCATTGAGGACATTGAGAAAGACATTATCCCGGCTGTAAAAGAAGTGACCGGAGACAGCAATATTCAGGCAAACAAAGTGGAGGGAACAACACAGATCACGATTAAGACAAGAACTTTGTCTAAGGAAGAACGTGATACATTGAACCAAACACTTGCAGACAATTTTGATGTGGATGAATCTACGATCACATTCCAGAGTATCAGTTCCACAGTCAGTGGCGAGATGCGTGCGGATGCATTTAAAGCGGTGATCATTTCAACAATCTGCATGTTGATCTATATCTGGTTCCGTTTCAAAGATATCCGTTTTGGTGCAAGTGCGATCATTGCCCTGGTTCATGACGTTTTAGTCGTACTTACCGTATATGCCCTGATGCGTATTTCTGTCGGAAATACCTTTATCGCATGTATGCTGACGATCATTGGTTATTCCGTCAACGATACGATCGTTATCTTTGACCGTATCCGTGAGAACCTTGCAGCAAAACATGGCAAGCAGACGAAAGAGTCTCTGATGGAAATTGCAAACCGAAGCCTGACACAGACGTTGTCACGAAGCATCAATACTTCCTGGACGACTTTTGTTATGGTATTTATGCTGTTCATCCTCGGTGTGACCAGCATCCGTGAATTTGCACTTCCTCTGATGGCAGGTCTTATCTGCGGTGCTTATTCATCTATCTGTATTGCAACAGAGTTGTGGTATGTGATGAAGATTCATGTAGGTAAAAATAAGGTAACAGAATAAAAACTGTTGTTATGAATGAAAGCCCCGGTAGTTTTGCCGGGGTTTTTTTGTGAGAGGAGAAAATCATGGAAACGATTACAGCTTATCTGGTATTTTTAAATCTGGCTGGATTCCTTATCATGGGAGATGATAAAAGACGTGCGAAAATGCACCGGTGGCGTATTTCAGAGAGAATGCTTTTTCTGGTCAGCATTTTAGGAGGCAGTATCGGAACATGGGCTGGAATGTATGTGTTCCACCATAAGACGAGACACTGGTATTTTGTCATAGGAATGCCGTTGATCCTGGCTTTGCAGATCGTGGCAGCAATCCTGCTTTATCGACAGGGCTTATACCATTTATAATTATTTGATATAACTGCTGTGGTATTTGGAATTGCCAAAAAAAGGGAAGTCATATATAATGATAAACAGAAATAAAAGACAAGTGTTTTTGGTAGAAAGACACATTGATCAAACAGCAAAGGAAGGGAGTATTACCAATTATGTATACACTGGAAGATATTCAGGCAGTTGATATGGAAGTGGCAAATGCCATTACCGATGAATTTGAGCGTCAGAACAGCCATATTGAGCTGATCGCATCTGAGAACTGGGTGAGCAAGGCAGTAATGTCAGCAATGGGAAGCGTTCTTACGAATAAATATGCAGAGGGTTATCCGGGAAAAAGATATTACGGTGGATGCGAATGTGTGGATGTAGTGGAGGAGCTTGCAAGAGAGCGTGCGAAAGAGCTTTTTGGATGTGAGTATGCGAACGTACAGCCACATTCAGGTGCACAGGCGAATATGGCTGTACAGTTTGCCATCTTAAAACCGGGTGACACAGTGATGGGAATGAATTTAGACCATGGCGGACATTTGACACACGGAAGCCCAGTGAACTTTTCCGGTACGTATTTCCATATTGTACCTTACGGTGTCAATGATGAGGGATTTATCGATTATGATAAAGTAGAAGAGATCGCAATGGAGTGCAAGCCGAAGATGATCATCGCAGGTGCAAGTGCTTATGCGAGAACCATCGACTTTAAGAGATTCCGTGAGATCGCAGATGCATGCGGAGCAGTCCTGATGGTGGATATGGCACACATCGCAGGACTTGTTGCAGCAGGACTTCATCCAAGCCCAATACCGTATGCGCATGTTGTTACGACTACAACTCATAAGACGCTGCGTGGACCGCGTGGAGGTATGATCTTATCCAGTCAGGAGATCGCGGACAAATATAACTTTAATAAAGCTATTTTCCCTGGAATCCAAGGTGGACCTCTGATGCATGTGATCGCAGCAAAGGCTGTCTGCTTTAAAGAAGCGCTTCAGCCGGAATTTAAAGTTTACCAGCAGAATATCATCGATAATGCGCAGGCACTCTGCAAGGGATTGTTAAGCAGGGATATTAAGATCGTATCCGGCGGTACAGACAACCATTTGATGTTAGTTGATCTGACCAATTATGATCAGACAGGAAAGGCAGTGGAGAAACTTCTCGATTCTGTCAATATCACCTGCAACAAGAACACGATCCCAAACGATCCGAAATCTCCGTTCGTAACAAGCGGTGTACGTCTTGGAACACCGGCAGTTACTTCCCGTGGACTTAATACAGAGGATATGGATCAGATCGCAGAGGCGATCGCCATGATGATCAAGGAGGGTGAACCGGCAGCTGATAAAGCGCGTGCAATCGTAAAATCCCTGACAGAGAAATATCCGTTAGAGAGATAGAAAAGAATACAAACAATATTCTGATATGATAGAACAAAAAGCGAGGAAACCAGTTTTTGATGGTTTTCTCGCTTTTTGGTGTAATAATAAGTATATATCTGTAAAGAATACAGCCTTCTATTTTACATCATCTGCAACACGGAAGAGTGTATAGCTTATGGTTCGGATCTGTTTTTTCTTGTCCTGATAAGTAATTGTTACAGTCGTTGGCGCAAGCAGGCTTGTATACATATTATGTGATTCATAATTATAATCAGGGGAGTATGTAGATTCATATACATAGCTGTATCCGGAATAGCTTGCATAACGTCCTAATTTAATAGCTTTTCCGTTTGCGGTTTTTGTGGTTTTCTCTGTATTTGAGATGGATTTACTGGTAGAAGTTGAATAGGTTACTGTTGGTTTACTGTAAGTTCTGTATTCAATTTTCTTTAATTTATATCCTTTGTTCATTTTTACATTGATCTTGACAGAATCTTTGGTGTAAAGAGTCGAATAATCATAATATTTCCCATCGAAAGTTAAACTCTTGAAAGGATAATTGTTGGAAGAGACTGCGCTTAGTACCCTTACCTTTACAGAGAGTGATTTTACTTTTTTGTTTTTGGCATTGTATACATCAAAAGTAACTTTGTAATTACCGGTTTTCTTTGCATAGACACCGATATAGCCAGTGTTCTGAGTGGTATTCAGATTCAGGCTTGTTAATTTTGCTTTCAGATTTTTACTGTTTGTTTTTATATTTTTAATGTTTTTTCCGTATGTTCCAAGATTTACACTAATGGCATAATCATTGACATCAGGGTAGCTTGGATAATAGTAAACATCGACATTTTTTGACACACTTGGTGTGGTTGCAGCGGATACCGGAGTGGAAGGGATCATGAATAATCCGACACACAGGCAAAGTGTAAGAATGGTGCAGACAATCTGTTTCATTGATTTCATATTAAATATTCCTCCTGTTGGATTATTTTGCAAGACGCCTGATTATATAAACAAGCTGACATTTCTGTTTTGTATATTTGTCAACATAAGTGACGGTGATTGTGGTCCGGGCAGCAAGTGAAGTATAATAACTGGAACTGTCAGAGTAAGTATTCCTGCTGATATAGGCATATTGACCAAGTTTTAATGTACTGTTGTTTTTGAAATTTTTAACAACTTCCTTACCTGACTTATCGTAGGTGGCAACGGTAATTTTTTTCAGCTTATACCCTTTGTTCATTCTGATGCTTAATTTGCCGGATGATTTGCCTGTAAGAGCACTGTTAATTTCTTTGTTTGCAAACTTGGCAGATTTAACCGGTGAGTCATTTTTTGCATATACGGTTACTTTACCGGAAGAAAGTTTTTTACCTGCTTTATCACAGATGTTGTAGGTTACTTTGTATGTACCTTCTTTCTTTGCATAAAGACCGATTTCTGCGTAAGGATTTGTATATTCGTCTGTGGAAGTGCTGGTATAGTAGCGGGTGTTTTTGGCAATCAGATTTTTGCTGTTTGTCTTGATATTTTTTACATAGCAGACTTTACCTTTTGGTAAATTGATATGGATATCTGAATTACTCTGTGATCTGCTGTATATACGCAGTACTTTGGTGGTTGGTGTGGTTGTGGTGGCTGCGGATACTGTTGACTGCGGCTGCAGTAAGAGCATTCCGGCGCAGAGACAGAAAGCTAAGAACAAGCTTGCTGTTCGTTTGAAAATTTTCATAAGTGAATCCTCCATTTTTATAAGTATTTTATAAATGTTACAAAAATATTATAATATGTAGAAAAATTTTATACAATCGTAAATTTAAGAAATAAATAAGAAAAATTACAGAAATATATCAGAGAATTTCAATATGCCAAAACTTGTATTTTATGTGATGTTATTTTATAATTGTATACAATAGATTGCATATTTTATAAGCCGGCTAAGGACAGACAAAATAGAAATTAAAACGGCATGCAGAGTATGCAGAAGCGAGGAATATATGAAAAAACAGAATAAAGGAGTTCCGACAAACCGTGATATCCGTTGGGACAGACTTGATAATACAGCACACCTTTTTCCGGTCATTGCCGGGGAGAGCATGAGCAATGTGTACAGGATCAGTGTTACACTGAAAGAGGAGATCAATCCGGAATTACTGCAGAGGGCACTTGATATGGTGCTTCCGAAGTTTGACGGGTTTAACTTAAGACTGCGGCAGGGGGTGTTCTGGTATTATTTTGAGGAAAACGGAAAAGCGGCGCCAAAGGTTCGCATGGAGAACAATTTTCCATGCAGATATATCCAGCAGAATAAAAACCGCAGTTATATGTTCCGTGTGACCTATTATAAATGCAGGATCAATCTGGAAGTATTCCATGTTTTGACGGATGGAATGGGAGGAATCAATTTCTTAAAAGAGCTGACTTACCAGTATCTGCGTCTGGCACATAAAGACCTGCAGGAAAAGCTGGGAGATTCATTAAGTGTTGATACGTCTTTGAACCGGGAAGACAGTTTCTTAAAAAATTACAAAAAAAGTTCCGCAAAAGGATACCAGACAAAAAAGGCATATCTGATCCGTGGAGAAAAGTTAAGACCAGGCGAGTTCGGCGTGATGCACGGTTATATGAAAATACCGGAGTTGAAAAGGGTCTGTCATGCGATGGGAATCAGTATCAACGAATATCTGGTAAGTGTGTACATCTGGAGCGTTTATACAGAATGTCTGCACGGCATGCCGTCAAAGTGTCCGATCCGTGTTGCGGTGCCGGTTAATCTGCGGCCGTATTTTAATTCTATTACCACGAAAAACTTTTTTGTCATGGTGTCCGCAGAATTTCATCCGACCAAAGAGACCTATACGTTTGCAGAGGTGGCTGAAATCGTGAAAGAAAGCCTGCGAAGCCAGATCAACCGGGAAAATCTTGAAAAGCTGTTTTCCTATAACGTTTCCAATGAAAAACTGCTGATTGCAAGAGTTGTGCCGCTTTTCCTGAAAAACCTTGCAATGAAGTATGTATATACAACTTCTGCACTTGCCAATACTGCGACGATCACAAATATCGGCAATATTTCCGTGGCAGAAGAGTACCGCCCTTATGTGGAAATGTTTCATGCATTTCTTGCCATGTCAAAGGGGCAGCATCTGAAAGGAACGATCTGCTCTTACGGGGATACACTTGTATTCAGTTTCAGTTATGATCTTGTCGATGCGTCTGTGCAGCGTGGATTTTTCCGGAAAATAGCCTCGGACGGGATTGCGGTAGAAATAAAGAGTAATGGAGTAAATTATGAGTAAATGCAGAAATTGTAATGTGGAAATATCAGATGAAACAGAGCGCTGTCCACTCTGCGGATCCGTGTTAGAATACACAGGTGAAGTGGAGAATATGTACCCGGATGTGAGAGTGCACACCCGGAAAATGACAATGATCAGTAAAATCTATCTGTTTTGTGCACTTTTGGTTGAGGTGCTGCTCATTTATATCAATGTGGTCACCGAGTCACAGATTGCATGGAGTGCGATCACGGGGCTTGGATTCTTTTACGGATATATGCTGATCCGCTTTGCAATCCTTGGAAAAACAGGTTACCGTGCCAAGATCACGGTACTCACGCTGATGGCGATACTGATCGTGATCGCAATCGATTTTCTGGTCGGCTACCGCGGATGGTCTGTCAATTATGCATTGCCGTCGGCGATCATTTTAGTCGATGTTGGTATTATCATCTGTATGATCGTAAACCGCAGAAACTGGCAGAGCTATATGATGTGGCAGATTTTTATGATCTTATGCAGCATTGTTCCGGTAATACTGATTTTTACCGGTATCGTGACGGCACAGCTTTTTGCACTGATCGCATTTGCGTTTTCCCTGTTTCTGTTTCTTGGAACACTGATCATCGGAGACCGCAGGGCAAGGGTGGAACTGAAACGAAGATTTCATGTCCGCTGAGTTATATTTAGAATAAAAAGAACAGGAGCAATCGGATGAGAGAAAACGAAGCGAGCATCAGGGGAAAAGTCATGAGGGACCTGATCGCCCATGTGACAAATGATCACCTGATTGGGAAGAAGATAAAAAACGGAGAATTAAGAAAAAAGATCGGAGATTCTGAACCGCCATGGAAATGCCCGGACTGTTTTTCATTAGAAGTGATCGGAATGGACAACTTTTCCATGGAATATTTGCAGTCAAAAGAAAATCCAAATACAGAAAAGGTCATTTTACAGCTTCATGGAGGGGGATATGTTGGAGCAATGCGGAATGCATACCGCATGTTCGCAGGACTATACTGTGAAGTCAGTCATGGAATGAGCGTGCTGACCCCTGATTACCGTGTGGCACCGGAGCATCCGTATCCGGCAGCTTTAGAGGATGCCTATGCAGCATATTGTTATCTGTTGGAGCAGGGGTGGTTTTCTGAGCAGATCATCATCGCGGGCGATTCTGCAGGGGGTGGTCTTGCAATGGCGTTATGTCATTATTTAAAAGATAAGGGAAAACAGCTTCCATGCGGGATCGTAGCGATGTCACCCTGGACAGATCTTGCTGCGCGTGGAGAGTCTTATGAGACAAACTATGAGAAGGATCCTCTGTTTGGAAAAACAAGGGACAGCCTTATCTATAATAAGGATTATATCGGAGACAACGATCCGTTAAATGCTTATATTTCACCTTTGTATGGAGATTTCAGGGGATTTCCGCCGATGCTGATACAGGTCGGCTCTTATGAAATGCTGCTCTCGGATTCTGTGGATGTGGCTGCAAAAGCCAGAGAACAGGGAGTAAAAGTAAGAATCAGTATTTATGAAGGAATGTTCCACATCTTTCAGATGGCAGCAAAAATGCTGCCGGAATCTAAAAGAGCGTGGGTTGAGATCGGTAAATTTATTGATGTTTTGCTAAATGACTGACATCCATATAGACAGGGATACCGCTTTCGTATTTTACCGGAACTTCACCGAGTATGAGAGGTGAAAGGTAATCGATCAGTGGCTGTGTGACATCATTGCCTGCATCGTTGATCCATTCTCTCGGAATTGATTTTGCCTCATTTGCAATGTGGCGGATCTCGGCATGCTCATAGGCGATTTCGTACGGAGCATCGGAGATACGGCGCATTGTTACCATGGAAGCGGTAACCCCTTCTTCGGAAAGTGCAACAGCTTTTCTGCCGAGAGCAAATGCCTCATCAAGATCAGTCTTTGAAGCGAGATGTGCTGCGCAGCGCTGTAATACGTTGACTTCTACGGAACGGACTTTGACACCAAGTTTTTCCTTGACTAAAAATTCAAGCGTTTTTCCGGCGCCGCTTAACTGGCTGTGCCCGAACGTGTCAACAGAACTCTCAGAAGCACTGATATAGTTGCCGGAAGCATCACGGATACCTTCGGATACGGCAACGATCACGTTGTTACGCTCAAAAAGCATACGCTTTACATCCAGTAAAAAATCTTCTTTATCAAATGGAACCTCCGGGAGATAAATCAGATGAGGTGCTGTATTATAACCGTTTCTTGCGAGTGCAGATGCAGCAGTCAGCCATCCGGCATCACGTCCCATGATCTCGACGATTGTCACACTCTTGACTGCATAGATAAATGTGTCATGTGCGATCTCTAAAAGAGAAGATGCGATATATTTTGCAGCAGAACCAAATCCAGGTGTATGGTCTGTTTCGCAGAGATCATTGTCGATGGTTTTTGGAATACCGATGATACGCACCGGGCTGCCGATCCGCTTACCGTATTCAGAGAGCTTTAAAACGGTGTCCATGGAATCATTGCCGCCAATATAAAAGAATGCATCAATATGGTAAGTTTCAAACTGTTTGAAAATGAATACATAGGAAGAATCATCATCTAAATAATTCGGCAGTTTGTAACGGCAGGAGCCAAGATACATTGCCGGAGTGACTTTTAAGCGGTCGAGATATTCCGGATTCTGCTGCATTAATTCAGAAAGATTCATCAAATCATTGTTTAAAATACCTGTGATTCCGTTTAAGGAACCATAAACCGTGTCATACATATCAGAACGCATCACACCGTCGATCACACCGGCAAGGCTGGCATTGATCGCAACGGTAGGACCGCCTGACTGTGCTACCATACAGTTTTTTGGACTCATAAGAAAAACTCCTTTGTGTTTGATCTTCTTTTTGCAATGTCTATCATACAAAAAAAGACACGGTTGCGCAATCATTAATTTAAATAGAAAGAGTGATGTTATACTATGAAAATATGTACATTGTGTCCTAGAATGTGTGCTGTAAACAGAGAAGCGAAAGAACGCGGGATCTGTGGACAGACAGATGAGATCAAGGTGGCACGTGCCGCACTGCATTTTTGGGAAGAACCATGTATATCGGGTGAAAAAGGTTCCGGGGCGGTCTTTTTTTCGGGCTGCGCGCTGCACTGTGTATTCTGCCAGAATGAAAATATTGCAAATGGTACGGCGGGGAAAGTCATAAGTACCGCACGTCTGTGTGAAATTTTTCTGGAACTTCAGGAGAAAGGCGCAAATAATATTAATCTTGTAACACCGGGACAGTTTGCACCACAGATCATAAAAGCAGTGGAGCTTGCCAGAGACCAGAATTTAACAATTCCGATAGTTTATAACACAAGCAGTTATGAAAATGTGGATACGATCCGTTCTCTGGAGGGAATTGTGGATATCTATCTTCCGGATTTTAAGTATCAGGATGCCGCTTTAAGTGCAAAATATTCCCATGCACCGGATTATCCTTCTGTGGCAAAGGAGGCGATAAAGGAGATGGTGCGTCAGACGGGAGAAGCTGTTTTTGAAAATGGGGAAGATTCTCTGATGAAGCGGGGGACGATCGTGCGTCATCTGATTCTGCCGGGATGTACGAAAGACTCCAAAGCAGTTTTATCATATCTGCATGAAACTTATGGCAATGAAATATATATCAGTATCATGCATCAGTTCACGCCGCTTTCCAATGTAAAAAAATATCCGGAATTAAACCGAAGGATTACGGAACGTGAATATAATGAAGTTGTCGATTTTGCGATTGATATAGGAATAGAAAATGGTTTTATCCAGGATGGAGAGACAGCTGAGGAAAGTTTTATTCCTGAATTTGACAATGAAGGAGTTTGAGGTTGACGCTTTTTCGAATATCTCATATAATTCCATAGTGATGATGGTAATAAAGGGAGTGTGAAGCAAATGAAGAGAAAAATAGCAATTATCGCTGCACTTTTCTGCATTGGCTGCATTGTGGCAGAGCCTGCGACAGATATAAAAGCTGCCGGGATTCAGGTGGCTGCTGCACAGACAACACTTTCCGCGGATAATTCGCTGGAAGTTTTATCACTTTCTGCGGGAACATTATCCCCGGATTTTACAGGAAAGACAGTACAATATACAGCTACCGTACCAAATGATGTTACAAGCGTTACGGTGACGGCGACACCGGTCAATGAATTTGCGACGGTGCAGTCGATCACAGGAAATGACAATCTTCAGGTTGGTACCAATACGATAAAAGTTGTCGTAAAGGCACAGAACGGGGCACTTGCCCAGTATACGATCACGCTGACAAGAGAAGAAGGACAGGCAGCAGACGGGCAGACGACAGACCAGCCAGCAGATGGAACGGACGGGCAGACCACAGATCAGCCGTCAGATGGACAGACGACAGACCAGTCAGCGGATGGACAGACCGCAGATCAGCCGTCAGATGGACAGACGACAGACCAGCCGGCAGATGGAACGGACGGACAGAATGCGGAGACTGAGACAGCAGAAGAAGATGATACTTATAATATGGAATATCTTCAGCAGGAATACAATGACCTCTCAGAACAGTATGCGAAGGAAAAATCCTTTTCCAGAAATATGATGGGAATCATGGCATTTGTGATCGCAGTACTCGTCGTGATTATTGTTAATCTCTTATTAAGAGGAAGCAAAAGAGATGACTGGGATGATGAAGAAGATCAGGATGACTGGGACTGGAAATCTGCAAAGAAAGTAGAGAATCAGGAGCAGCAAGAGGATGCTGATTTCGAAGAAAACAGCAGTATGGAAGAAGAAAATGATATTGAACCGGAAAGAAGATGCTTCTTCCATAGAAAAACAAAAACGGCAGATGAAACAGAAGACAGGGACGATGACGAGACAGAAAACGAAATCGGCG
The DNA here is from genome assembly GCF_003470905.1 of Roseburia sp. AM23-20. Lineage (NCBI taxonomy): Bacteria > Bacillati > Bacillota > Clostridia > Lachnospirales > Lachnospiraceae > Roseburia > Roseburia sp. AM23-20. The sequence continues at coordinate 9,156 of NZ_QRHS01000014.1, read as the reverse complement.
TGTCAAAGATCCACAAAGTACATGCAGGATTATTCGGAAGGGGTATGTCGGATGATCTTGAAGATGAGGACTGGGATGATGATGAGGAGTTCTCACCGGTAGAGAAGAAACGTCCGGAGAAAAAAGAGCAGCCGGAGGAGAAACACCGCCCGGAGAAAAAAGAGCAGCCGGAGGAGAAACGCCGTTCGGAGAAAAAAGAGCAGCCGGAGGAGAAACACCGCCCGGAGAGAAAAGAGCAGCCGGAAAGAAAACATACTCCGGAGAAAAAACATATTCCGAGAGAAGAAGAGGAAGATGATGATTTAGAGATCATCGATTTAAATGATTTATAAATAGAAACAGAATGGAGAGACTATGCAGATACGATATACAACAAAGGCAAAAAAAGCAATTGATCTGGCTTCAAAAATGTCGAAATCACTGCATCACCACTATATTGGAACGGAACATATCCTGATCGGACTTTTAAAGGAAGGAACAGGTGTTGCTGCACAGGTGTTAACTGAAAATGGTGTCGAGCTTGACAAAGTCATGCAGCTGATCGAAGAACTCATTGCGCCGGACGCACAGGTGTTGACGGCAGAGGCAAAAGAATATTCACCAAGAGTATTGCAGGTGTTAGAAGGTGCAGCCAGAGAGGCAGCGCGTTTTCATTCAGAGGAGATCGGAACGGAGCATATTCTGATCGCAATGATGAAAGAGACGGAGTGTGTGGCATCGAGACTTTTAAATACGTTAGCAGTCAATATCCAGAAAATGTATGTGGATATCCTGATTGCCATGGGAGAAGATGCAAGCCTGTATAAAGAAGATTTCATGAATGGAAAACCGGTGAAGAAAACTGCATCGGATACACCGGTACTAAATCAGTACTCCAGAGATCTGACTGCATTAGCAGCCGAGGGGGCATTAGATCCGCTGGTTGGCAGACAGGACGAAATCGACCGTGTAATACAGATCCTAAGCAGAAGAACAAAAAATAACCCTTGCCTGATCGGTGAACCGGGAGTAGGAAAGACAGCGATCGTTGAGGGAATTGCAGAGCGTATCACAACCGGAATGGTTCCGGACACCGTTGCTGGAAAGAGAGTTGTATCCCTTGATATGTCCGGGATCGTTGCAGGTTCAAAGTATCGTGGAGAGTTTGAGGAACGCATTAAAAAAGTACTTCAGGAAGTAAGGGCAGCAGGTAATATCCTGCTCTTTATCGATGAACTGCATACGATCATCGGGGCAGGTGGAGCGGAAGGTGCGATAGATGCATCTAATATTTTAAAACCGGCACTTGCACGTGGAGAACTGCAGCTGATCGGTGCAACAACGATTGATGAATACCGCAAATACATTGAAAAAGATGCTGCATTAGAGCGCAGATTCCAGCCGGTTACAGTGGAAGAACCAACAGAAGAAGAGGCAGTGCAGATCTTAGAGGGACTGCGGGATCAGTATGAAAAGCATCATCAGGTAAAAATCACGGATGAGGCAGTATCAGCAGCAGTTCGCCTGTCGGCACGTTATATTAACGACCGTTTCCTGCCGGATAAAGCAATCGATCTTATGGATGAGGCGGCAGCAAAAGTACGTCTGCGTGCAGGTGGAAGACCGGAAGAAGTTGTGGAACTGCGACACCGCATTAACATGTTAGAAGAGGAAATGCTGGAATTTTTACATGACGGTGATGTGGAAGGTGCAAAGCAGAAGAAACATGAAAAAGAAGAGTGTGAAGAACAGCTTACCAAAATACAGACAAAGGCAAAGAAAGATGGCCGCAGTAAAAAGTTAAAAGTGACAGAAGACGATATTGCAGATGTGGTATCCGGATGGACAAAAATCCCGGTGAGAAAAATTGCCGAAGGGGAGGCTGCGCGCTTAAGAAAATTAGAGGCTACTTTACACAAACGTGTCATCGGTCAGGAGGATGCAGTAAGTGCGGTGGCAAAAGCAGTGCGCAGAGGCCGTGTAGGATTAAAGGATCCGAAGCGCCCGATTGGTTCATTCCTGTTTTTAGGACCGACCGGTGTCGGAAAAACAGAGATATCAAAGGCACTTGCGGAAGCGGTGTTTGGCAGTGAAGAGTCCATGATCCGCGTTGACATGTCAGAATATATGGAAAAACACAGTGTATCAAAGATGATCGGATCACCGCCAGGATATGTAGGACATGAGGAGGGCGGACAGCTCAGTGAAAAAGTGCGCCGGAATCCATATTCTGTGATCCTGTTCGATGAGATCGAGAAGGCACATCCGGATGTATTTAATATTCTGCTTCAGGTACTTGATGATGGACATATTACAGATTCACAGGGACGCAAGGTAGATTTTAAAAATACGATCATCATTATGACTTCAAATGCCGGAGCACAGGCGATCGTTGAGCCGAAAAAACTTGGATTTGCAGCTTCAGATGATGAAAAACAGAATTACGACCGGATGAAAAACAGTGTTATGGAAGAGGTGCGCCGTATTTTTAAACCGGAGTTTTTGAATCGTATTGACGAGACAATTGTATTCCGTTCATTGAATAAAGATGATATGGAGCAGATTGTTACCCTGATGTTAAAAGAACTTACAGAACGCTGTGAAAAACAGATGGGAATCCACCTTACCGTACGTGGCAGCGTTAAGAAGTATATCGTAAATAAGGCATACAACCCGAAATATGGTGCAAGACCGCTGCGTCGTCAGATTCAGAATGATATTGAGGATGAGCTGGCGGAAGAAATTTTATCTGGAAAAGTGAAAAAAGACATGGATGTGACCGTGACAATTCACAAAGAAAAGATCGTGTTCGAAACAAAATAAATTTTTACTGAAATATCCGGGAAAGCACTGGAAATCGTAACATGGATATTATATAATAAGGGCACAAAATTTTACGATAAAGAGAAAACTATTTTATCACAGGAGGAAAAAATGGCAACGATCAGCGAATTAATTCGTTCAGAAGCAGATGGAACGATCAGTTTTGGGGATTACACATTAGGTGCAAAGGCGAAACTTGATAATTTTGAGCATCAGGGAGATGTCTACAAAGTGAAGACATTTTCCGAGATCACAAAGTTAGAGCGCAATGGCATGTTCGTGTATGAATCTGTTCCGGGAACGGCTGTCATGAATCTGAATGCAACAGATACAGGCCTGACATTTCAGGTAGAGGGACCGGGAGATGCACAGATTACAGTGGAACTTGAGGATGAGGCAGAGTACGACATCACGATCGATGGTGCTGATGCAGGAAAGATGAAGACCAATCTTGGCGGCAAATTAAGTTTAAGTGTAGAGCTTGGTGACCATCCGGTAGATGTGAAAGTTACAAAGTGTTAGAAACGGAAAATGAAATCAAAAGAGGCTTATGTGTCAAAGCGGCATGTAAGCTTCTTTTTTTATGTAATAGGAAATTTCGTTGAAATTCCCTGTTACATAAAATGACCACAGAGTCTGTATCGTATTGTTGTGTGTACGCTCAGGTACGAAAGTACGATTGACTGCCAAAAACTGTTAAAGTAACATAAAAAATGCGCGTGATTACGCGTAATAAATTAGAAGGAGAAAAAGGTTATGAAAAGAAAAAAGCTCACGGGCTGGAAACGTATGGCGGCATTTGCGATGGCGCTAACGCTGACGATAGGAGATGGTGCATCAGTGTGGGCTGCTGTAGTGCCACAGACAGTCACAGAAACCGCAGCACAGACAGAAGATGCGATGGAAGCTGTCGGGGCTACGGAACAGACAGAAAGTGAAGCAGACAGTGAGTCTGTGGAAAATGACAACGGGCAGACGAAAGAGAGCGAGGCAGCAGAAGTATCAGAAGTTACAGAGATAACAGAAAAAGTTGACGAGACGGAAACTGAGGGAACAACTGAGACCGTGAATAACACAGAAACAACAGAAGATACGGAGAATAATGACGAGACGGAATCTGTGGAAATTGAGACTGAGACAGAAACGGAACAGGAAACTGAAAAAGAAACCGAAGAAGAAGAACGGGCTGCAATCGATAAGCCGTCAAAGGTCATCAATGTAAGCGGAGAAAGAAATTGTTATACCCTGACCACACAGTCCGGGAAGCTGTTGAGATATGTTTATGCAAATCAGTTTCAGAATGGCGTGATCGTGGCAGGTACGCCGGATGAGAGAGTTGATTATAAAATAGTCAAAAGAAGCAGTTTATGGGATAAGACAGTAGGATTATATAAGTATGGCAATGACTATTATGGACAGTGTGGCAGCACGGATATTGATGGATTCGTAAGACTGTATTATAAGGCGGAGACCATAATAAAAGGAAATACAGAGCAGTATAAAGATGCATATGGTATGTATAAGGTCAATGGAAAGACGTATCTGTATATGCAGACATGCGATAGAACCGGTTATCATTACATAACGGAAGGTGATGAGATTACGGAGATCGGTATGTGTGATTCGGACGAAGAATGTCAGAATGTAATAGACCGCTATGCGGTAAAAGATGGCGATAAAGTGATTTATTATAATTATAATGGTCACTTTTATAAAAAATTACAATCTATTAGAAAATATGATTCAAAGTCAAAAACATATAAATATATTGTATATGCAGGCAGAGGATATGAAATTTCATTTGAAAAATCAAATGTAAAGATAAGCTGGAATGAGATTACAAATGATAAGGCGACACTCAAAAATAAAGCCGGAGATCTGATGAAAGTCGGATATGAGGTGATCTGCGATGGCAATACGAATGTTTACGGCATGTCAGGTCTGTTTCTGGATGCTTCGGAAGGAAAACTGCATGCAATGACACCGTCAGATCACGAAATAATTCCATATGTTGTCCTTTCCCAGGGACAGCAGGTAAATGTAAAAGTGCGTGCCGTATATTACCATGAAGTTACGGACATAAAGAAAGCAGAATATAAGAACTGGGATGATAACAGCAGATACATTGTAGAATCAAAACAGACGAAATATGTAGCAGACATGTATGGTCAGTGGTCAGATGTTTATACTTATAAGAATGAAGTTGTAAAACAGTTGTCGGCAGTAACCGGTGTAAAGGCATCAGTAAATGGCAAAAAAATAACGGTTTCCTGGAATCCACAGAATGGTGCAAGTAATTACCAGTTGTTTTATATACAAAGCAGCAAACCATTAAATATCACAAATGCAGACAGTTTTTTACAGTTTTACAAACATGGTGGTTCGCTGTATGATGCATATGTCAATACAAAGGGAGAAAATGATTCTTTTGAAACAGACTATACCTATGCAGTGAAACCGTATTGTGATTTTACAGTAAAATCAGCATTACCGTATAACTATTTCTGCGTCAGATTAGGAGCCACGGAAGATGGGTATTATTCTGACGGAAGTTATTCAGAAGCAGCAAACGTAACATGTAATGTAAATGGAAACATACCAGTCGTAAAAAATCTGAAGATAGAAAAGACGGAAAATGGACAAAGATGGCAGCTCTCATGGACGCCGGTAGATGCAGATGTGATCATTTATGCTTTTGAAGACGGTAAGATACCGGCATACTATAATTATGAGCTTTTGAGTGCGTATGGATATTATACGGATGGTAACGGGGCACAGAAAAAACTTTATTTAGAAGATATTTTGACAGAACTTCAGAGGAAAGAGATAAAAAGTTATGTACATGCTTATAAAGCAACAGGAAGTTATGGCGCATACAGTTTCAGTTCATTAAAGCCGGGAGTAAAATATACATTTGTTGCACACACGTATGATACAGACAGTTCACTTTACAAGGTACAGAAGAAACCGGTATATACAATAAACCAGAAAATAAAGATAACAGATAATCAGAAAAATGAAATATATAAAGATATGTCTGTTGGAATGACTTATTATATGGCAATGAGTGCGGCTTCAAATATGGTAAGCTGCACCGAAAAAGTAAGTGTGCCATATGTATACACAAAAGCCGGAAAAAACAGCATAAAATTATCTTTTGATAAAGGAAATAATACAGGATACGAGATTTATCGTTTGTCTGGTAAGAAATATAAAAAAATAGCAACGATTACAGACCGTATCTATACGGATCAGAACTTAAAGCAAAATACAAAATATACTTATAAAATCCGTTCTTATTATTATGATCCGGACAGAAAAATAAAAAGTTACAGTGAATATAAGAACATTACAGCAAGTACCAGCCGTGTAAATAACATTGAATTAAAGGTTGTAAAAAGTTCAAAAAATTCAGCAAAACTTATCTGGACAAAAGTCTCTTTTGCAACGAAATATGAGATTTACAGAACTTCTGAGCTTGACAAGGATGTGACGGAAGTTAAAAACTCCTTAAATTCAGGAAACTCTGCCAACAATGTATATAACTCAAAATATGAACTGGTAAAAACGATCACAAATGCAAAAACAACAAGTTATACGGATAAAAAACTAAAATCCGGTGAGAAATATACTTATATTGTAAATGCATATTATAAGGATGGAAAAGCATTAAAATATATTTCCAGATCAGCGAGTGTTGAAATGCAGTTAGAAGCACCAAAAAATGTAGTTCTTACGAATAAAGGAAAGAATGTAAATGCAAAATGGGATGCAGACAAGTTTGCAGCAGGTTATCAGGTCAGATATGTAATATATGATAAATATGGACGGAAAAAAACAGCTACACCGAAAGTGGTTACGGCAAAGAAAAATAAATATACCATCAAAGGGTTAGCAGGTGGGGAATATGTAAACGTATCGGTAAGAGCCTATACCTCAAAAAAAATATACAGCGAATGGACAGCAGAAAAAGAATCTACTTCACTTGCGGCAGCAAAGTCCATTAAAGCTGTTTATGATACGAAAAAGAAAGCAGTAAAAATTACCTGGAAAAAGGTAAAAGGTGCAAAATATTATAAAGTATACCGTTCCATATCAATGCCGGTATATAACTCAGATGAAAAACTATATGCAGTGTCAGGAAATCTGATCGCAAAAGATTCCAATGATGATACAGGATACGAAAATGAGGCTTGTTATACGGATTATTATGGAGAGACCGGTTCTGTCACAAAGACAACGGCATATGATAGGGCGCAGTTGAAAAGTGGAGTGACCTATTACTATACCGTCTGTGCATATGGAGAAAAGGGAACAAGAATAGCTTCTTATATGTCTTATGGAAGCGGTACCCAGTATGCTTCCGGTAAACCTGCATCCATTCTGTATGGTGTGAAAATTGCTGCAAAACTGAAAAACAACAAAAAGGGAACCGTTACAGTTTCTTACAATAAGGTGAAAGGCGCAAAAACATATCAGATCTACCGTGCAGAAAAAATGAACGGTAAATATACGCTGATCGGAACCACAAAGAAAACAACTTTTGCAGATAAGAAAGCAAAGAAGAAAAAGACATACTATTACAAAGTAGTTGTAAATGGTAAAAATGCATTGCTTGCAGACTTTAAAACTCAGAGTTCTGCAGTAAAGATCAAAGTAAAAAAATAACCTTATCATCAACATTGCTTTTTACTGCAAAAGTAAGTATACTGATAAGCAATAAAAAGAGATGGAGAAGAAATATGCCAAAGGGAAAAACAACCGTATTTTTTTGCCAGGAGTGTGGCTACGAATCATCGAAATGGATGGGGCAGTGCCCGGCATGCAGGGAATGGAATACATTTGTTGAAGAGACGATCGACAAAAAAAGTGCAGCAAAAGGCGGCAGGGTAGCAGCAAAAACAACGGAAGCGAAGACAGTTCCGCTCTCGCAGATCGAGATGACACAGGATAAGCGTATGTCGACAGACATGAAAGAACTTGACCGTGTGCTTGGAGGTGGGATCGTGCAGGGCTCTTTAGTACTGGTAGGCGGTGATCCGGGAATCGGTAAATCAACGCTGCTTTTACAGGTATGCCGGAATTTATCAGAGAAAGGTGTGCGTGTATTATATATATCAGGAGAGGAATCTCTGCAGCAGATCAAGATAAGGGCAGAACGTATCGGAACCTTTGGTGATTCGCTGACACTTTTATGTGAAACGAACTTAGACACGATCAAGGCTGTGATCGACAGGGAAAAACCGCAGATCGTGATCATAGATTCCATACAGACTATGTATAATGAGGAAGTTTCCTCTGCGCCGGGCAGCGTATCACAGGTGCGTGAGTCTACGGGAGTATTTATGCAGATCGCAAAGGGAATGGGGATTTCCATTTTTATCGTTGGTCACGTGACAAAAGAAGGAGTGGTTGCAGGACCAAGAGTGTTAGAACATATGGTGGATACCGTACTTTATTTTGAAGGGGACAGACATGCGGCATACCGTATTCTGCGCGGCGTCAAAAACAGATTTGGTTCAACAAATGAAATCGGAGTGTTTGAAATGAGGCAGAACGGACTGATGGAAGTGGAAAATCCTTCAGAATATATGCTGAGTGGAAAACCGGAAGGTGCATCCGGTTCTGTGGTTGCATGTTCCATGGAAGGAACCAGACCGATTCTGGTGGAGGTACAGGCGTTAGTCTGCCACAGTAATTTTGGCATTCCGCGGAGAACTGCAGCAGGTACAGATTTTAACAGGGTAAATCTCCTGATGGCTGTGCTTGAAAAAAGGCTGGGATTAAAACTGGGAGACTGTGATGCTTATGTTAATATTGCAGGCGGCGTAAAAATGAATGAGCCGGCAATCGATTTAGGAATTGTACTTGCTATCATCTCAAGCTACCGTGAAAGACCGATCGATGAAAAGACAATCTGTTTCGGAGAAGTGGGTCTGAGTGGGGAAGTGCGTGCAGTCAGCATGGCAGAGCAGCGTGTGACAGAAGCGAAAAAACTAGGATTTAATGAATGTATCCTGCCACAGGTCAGCCTGGATTCCATGAAAGATAGTGGAACTGTACCGAAAGGAATCCGCCTGACCGGTGTCAGATCAGTAAAAGATGCGATGGATGCGATACTGAAGTAAAAAGCAGTGAAGTGATTACAGCCTGATTTAAGTGTATGAATGCATTTAAATCAGGCTGCAAATTTTTTAGATGAAAAAATATAAAAAAAGAGTTGACAGAAAAAGAGACAGATGATATTATAGTCAAGCTGACCGCAAGATGTGACATAATCTTACAGCGGACAACCTCATTTTGGAAAAACTTCCAAAATAAAATAAAAAAGTTGTTGACAAACAGAACAACACA
>NZ_QRHS01000013.1:0-109539 GCF_003470905.1 Roseburia sp. AM23-20 | reverse complement strand
TGAAACGGTTTGTCAGACCATAAAATTAATTAAATATCAATGATACAGTATACTAGTCTCTCACAAATCTGATTTTCATATTTAGGAATACAGCTATAACGAATCTGTTTCCGAAAAGTCCTTTCAACATCTTCTATATTATTGGCACCATCAATGACACAAATATGGCTAAGAATACACTTTAGAGTATTTTCATCCATTTTTAAAAACGCTTCGTAATATTTTTTATGTTCTTTATTTTCTGATTTAAGACAAATATTTCTTAACTTCTCATATGCACCTTCCACATTGCGCTTTTGATCTTTTTTTAAATAAGAAGCCGCCGAATTTTCTGGTGCAATTGCAGTTGTAACGATAAGAAATTCTGTTTCATCTATAATATCTGGCGATTCAGATACTACATCCATCCAAACCTTTAGTGTTCTCCATAAATCTGTACTTCCATCTGTCAGATTTCCCTGCCTCTGCACATGATGCTTTAATTGAATAAGTTGCTTTGGCAAGCCATCTTTACTAAAAGCAACATCATCAAATTTTTCAATACTTATTTGAAAATCAGAATTATCGTTATCTAGCAATAGAGCTAAAGCGTATCGTACCTGATACAAATATCCTATCATCTGTTCGGATGCTTGGTGATTAATCATTTTTTCACTCTCCTCTCTGATTTTCTTAAATTGTAGTATATTGTTGATAATATTGTACCACATACATTATAGTTTTTGCTATTTTTCTCAAACATTTTGCCAATATATTGTTACTAAAGGCAGTAAGGCAGTCGTAGTGACTGCCTTACTATATCTATTTATATCACTGCCTCCTTCTTCTTATCTGCAGCCAGATGCTCTCTGTCAGTGTCCATCTTAGACACTGCATTTTTCTTTTCTGAAAGTCTCTCTTTAAGTGAAGGACGTTCTTTCTTCTCATCACGCTTTTCCTCTTTCTGTTTTGCACGTTCCCCAGCACGGTCACTGCGGAACAGCTCATGCTCTTTTGCATCATATTCATACACATGATCCGAAAGACGTTCCTGTGGTGCTACCTGTGTCTGGTTCACTTCCTGCACCATCTGTTCAAGGTCTCTTAGCTCCATTCCGGCATCTTTCGGGATAATCAGCGTTTCATGCACAGATGAAGGCAGTACATAGAAGTCTCCAACCTTGTCTGCAATTTCCTGTCTGGTATCATCATTTAATATAGCGGCAGCTCCATTTACCTTCGTGTCATTTGTCAGTACAAACATCGTGTCAGGAACATCCGGTATCATCTGGGATGCCATTTCTCTTGCCTCTGATATATCCTTATCATTATCCCTTGCAATGTCCCCAGCCATCATTTCTATAATGGTCTCGCTCATTCCCTTGAAGCTGTATGGCTGCAAAACATCCATGTTCAAAAGAGCCTGTTTGTGCAAATCCCCAAGAGTAATCCCATACCTGTCCATCAGATTATCTGTAATCGTTATGGTTGCAGTACCTTCCACCTTTTTGTTCATTAAAATCTGATACACAACCGCCAGATCTTCCACCTTGGTGTATGATTTGTCCTCAAGAAACTGCCTGTTGGCTTCCTCATTGATGAGCTTGCACACAATCTTGTCTTTGACATTGTCAAAATCAGTCACTGCGGATACATCCATATCATGGTCAATATAATGTGCCTGATATGTGGCTGCAATCTGCCCAAGCACATCATCCATCTCAGCTCCATCTTGTATCTGTTCAAAATACGAATTCAAATATACGGTTGGAGAAATATTGCTTTCTTCCGTCCGAATTGTCAGACCGTCCAAAACACAGTCATTATTCTTTACTACCTGATGAACAGAAACCGTTGCATCTGCAAATTTCTCCGGTAAAAAATCCTGTATCTGCTCTTTTACCTGTTCTACAAAATCCTTATATTCCATTACTTTCTCTCTCCCTTCCCGGTATTCTTCTGTGATTTGTCTGCCAACTTCGATACTTTCATCCCATACAACTGATAACGCTTCATCATGCTCTGCTTGTTTGTTTCCGCAATTTCCTTTTCTAACTGTTTCATTCCTGGTTTCCTCCTTACTCTGCATGTGTTCCAAAAGAAAAAGATGTATTATCCTGTTTCTTTGTACTGAATTTTGCTTTTACATCTGCTACCTTATTTTCTAAAGCACCAAACACAGCCTCTACCTGCTCCGCTGTATATTCATAAGCTGACTTATTGGCAAGGAGTTCCAACCTTCCAATCGCATCAATCGCTTTGTTCATGCGGTATTCTCCAAGGCGAATAAACTTCTCCGCTTTGGTTTCATTATTCTTTGCCGCAGGCTCCTCATCCTGTGTTCCGGCTCCGTTTACAGTTACATTTTCTTCATTCATGTTCGTATCCTCCATTTTCAAAAAACGCAAAAAGGCGTATGAAACGGTTACATCTCATACGCCTTTACGCTGTTACAATTATTTTGTTTTTACATCGCCGTGTAATTATTTAGCTGGTTATCAACATCCCTGCCCGCATACATAACACGGATGACTGTCACAATTCCTGTATCTTTATTCGGAATATAAAATACCAGATAATTGTCAACAGGCATTACCCTTAGCCCTCTGCTGTTCCACGGTTCTTTTTCATAAGGTCTGAATTTCTCTGGAAATTCCTCAAGCCCTATGATGTGTTCTTCTAACCTTTCGAGCTGCCCTGCCGCATTATCTGGTGAAAGCAATTCAAAAGCAATATATTCATATATTCCCCTTAAATCGGCATCAGCTTGATCGGTGGTAATTACCTCATAAATCATATACCGTAATCTTTGCGAATATCAGCAAATACCTGCCTTGCAGATTTTGTTCTGCCTGCAACCATATCCGCATATCCTTTCTCCAGTTCCGCATTCAATTCTGCTTCGGTCAGTTCTGCCACATTAGCAGGTTTTGCCGTAGGTATTTTCACTTCAAAAGGAAGTCCCCTGTTTAGAATAATCTGTTTATAGAACATATTGATAGCATTGGATGCCGGAATACCAAGTGCTGACAAGATACTTTCTGCCTGCTCTTTCACATCTGGCTCTATTCTTGCGTACAAATTAGCTGATTTTGTTGCCATAGTGTAACACTCCTTTCAAAAATCTTAGTGTCTCCTTTTCTAGCTATATTATACCAATCCGTGCGCACAATAGCAATACGTTTTTATTTCTTCTTTGCAAACTCCAGCTTGACCTTATACTGTGATCCTTTGATTTCCTTGCCATCTTTGGTATAGGAATAATCCTCAATTCCTTCCGGAATTAGGTAGGCATCGTAAGTGCCTTTCTTTCCCTTTAAACCTTTGACGAAAGTCTTTTTCCCTTCCAGCATACTCTTAATCTGCGTATCGGAAAGTACAGTCCCCATAGCCCTGCCAACATTCATACCACACTTATTTTTGCAGTAAGCTCCATATTTTCCCTTTACCACATCACCGCCACATTTCGGGCATTTTCCAAGGGCTTCCTGTGCGCTCTGATTTCCTCCAAACATGGATTTCTGCTCGTCACTAATGCTGTGATAGGTCTGCACAAGGTTCTTTACCATATCCGCAATTCCATCCATAAACTCCTGCATAGAATACTCGCCCTTTGCAACAAGGGTAAGGGTATTTTCCCAGTCAGCGGTAAGTTTCGGGGACTTTACCACATCGGGAAGCACCGTAATCAGCTTCATTCCGTCCTCTGTAGGGAGCATCTGCTTTTTCTCACGCTTCACAAAACCGTCCTTGACCAGCTTCTCGATAATGTCTGCTCTGGTGGCAGGTGTGCCAAGTCCTTTACGCTCCACATCATCTCCCATATCCTCACTTCCGGCTCGCTCCATTGCTGACAAAAGGGAATCTTCCGTAAAGTGCTTCGGCGGTGTGGTATAATGCTCGCTAATCTTCGTCTGTACCCCGTCAAAGGTCTTCCCCTTTGAAAGCTCCGGCAGTTTCTTATCCTCCTGCTCTTTATCTTCCGTTGTCTTAAAAGAACGCTTAAAAGCATCTTCAAAATATTTCCACCCGTTTTTTAGGACCGACTTGCCTGAAGTGGCAAAAGTGTAACCACCGCAGGAAAGCTCTGCCTTTACCGTTTCATAAAGTGTTATCCAGCACCCTTGGTGCTCCAAATCATTCTTATATCAGTCAAATTAAATGAAAGTACTGACTCAGATATTCTGATGTTTTTTACAGCAGAGTGTTTGAACCGGTACCTTCTTGTGTTATCATATCAAAGTTACAAGAATAGCAGGTATCTCCCCGACCAAAGTTTGACACCTGCTATCATAACAATCCGATGCACCACTACATCCTTAAACAGGGAGATGCTGCACCAACGCTATGATAACAATTACAGTACCTTTTGACAATCCGTTAAATCAAAAAACTTACGAAAATCTTATCAACACCTTACAGTTCCATCAGTTACAGTGTACCTGTGGCCATTCAGGATGCTTAACCATTCATGGCTACTATCCCCGTTCCCTCAAGAAAGATGATTCTGAAATCACTTTATCTATCTACAGGGTTAAATGCTCTCACTGTGGTAAAACCCATGCTCTGCTTCCTTCCCAGATTGTGCCTTATTCCCAGGTATCCTTACAGGAGCAGGCTGCTATCATATCTGCTTATGAGGATTCCGGAGATTTTAAACAGATCATGGACAGAACTCCTTCTATTGATGAAAATCTTATTGCCTCCATCACCAAACGCTATATAATGCACTGGATGCAGAAGATCCGTTCCTTTCGGGTTGATTTATCCTTCCCATCCCGTCTTGTAAAGCTGTGTTTTTCACTTTTTATGAACCAGTTCATGCAGATAAGACAGACCCCAAATATCTTATTTCTTACACCCACATAGCCTTACAGGAAACCTCTCCCGATCCCTTCTATACTTAAGAAAAAATGAAAGAGAGGACTTCAAATGAAACAGGAATTAGCACAGGATATCGCTTTGATGCGGTATTCCATGATCTCACCACTGATTGTTGGTCTCCCGGATGAGTACAGATCCAAGGAGGCTTACTTTCGTGCGGCCTCTGCACGTGGTGCACTCCATCCAAACGGATCCTTCATCCATCCGGCACCGACATCCATCAAACGCTGGTACCAGCACTATCAGAAGAATGGTTTTGACGCCCTGCTCCCTTCCAGCCGCAGCGACGAGGGAACTTCCAGAAAGATCGACCCTGACCTTGAGGAACAGATCCGATATCTGAAAACAACCTATCCCCGTATGTCTGCAGCTGCTATCTTCCGTCAGTTGTGCACAAATGGATCCACGAGCCGTAATGAACTGTCAGAATCCACCGTAAACCGTTTCTTAAACAACCTTGCTTTAAAAGAAAAGACGACAAACAATCAGGATATGCGTCGTTATGAACGTGCCCATGTCAATGAGGTATGGTGCGGTGACAGCAGTGTTGGCCCTTACCTGAAAACAGAAGACGGCAAAAAGCATAAGGTATATGTGATCGCCCTCATTGATGACGCCAGCCGCTACATTGTTGGCGTTGATGTCTTTTTCAATGATAACTTCGTCAATCTCATGTCTGTCATGAAATCAGCAGTTGCAAAGTTTGGTGTTCCAAAGTTATTCAACTTCCAGACAGACAGTATGCCATATAAATAAAAATCATTGATTTTAAGGCATTTTCAGGAACTATCAACCACTAAAATCTATATGAAAACAGATTAAAAATGCAATAAAAATGCAATCGAAGTACATTCAGATTTTATAAGATAGACCAGCAAACCTCAATATCATCCCAAAATAGACGTTCAACAATGGGCGTCTATTTTTTGTTTCAAAATTAAATGGGGCTGAAAACAGCCCCGATGGGAATTGGAGATTTGACCCTCCCGGATTCTTCATGTCATGCCAGCCGTAATTTTTTCCATTGCCCCTGCACACTTTAGCAAAAATTCCCAGAAATTCCGTCGCCCACCATAATGCTTTTTACAGTTGTTATTATTGTCATAAGCGTACCTCCTGATATTATAAATCTCCACTGAAATCTACTTTTAAGTTGTTGGGAGTACATGACAGAGCTACATGAAAAAACACAAGCTAACAATCCTAACCATGACGATTTAATTTTTAACACCTAGATAATATCACAACCCTGTAATTTCTTCAATAGCCCCAGAAAGGATGTGATACTACGAAGAAATCACCACCGCCGGAGCGTTCCCCTCCGACTTTCAAACCAGAACCCAAAACTAACCATCAAACGCAACATTCAGAAAGGACAGGTACATCTATATGGAATTAAAATTCGTTATCCCCAACATGGAAAAGACATTCGGCAACTTGGAGTTTGCCGGAGAAGACAAAACAGAACAAAGAAGAATCAACGGACGCATGGCGGTACTCTCCCGCAGCTTCAACCTTTATTCAGACGTACAGAGGGCGGATGATATTGTGGTTATCCTCCCTGCCGAAGCCGGAGAGAAGCATTTTGACTTTGAAGAACGTGTGAAGCTCGTCAATCCCCGTATCACCGCAGAGGGCTATAAAATCGGCACAAGGGGCTTCACTAACTACATTTTACACGCTGACGATATGGTAAAAGTGTAAGGAAAAGGAGGACATCAGACTATGAGATTAGCAAACGGAATCGTGATTGACAAGGAAGCAACATTCGGGGCATTGAAATTTTCTGCCCTCCGCCGTGAGGTTCACCTCCAGAATGAAGACGGCTCGGTATCAGAAGAAATCAAGGAGCGTACCTATGACTTAAAATCCAGAGGACAGGGGCGTATGATTCAGGTTTCTATCCCTGCCAGCGTGCCATTAAAGGAGTTCGATTACAACGCAGAGGTGGAAATCATCAATCCTGTGGCAGATACCGTGGCAACGGCTACCTTTCAGGGGGCAGAGGTGGACTGGTACATCAAGGCGGATGATATTGTTCTGAAAAAAGGTGCTGCCATGAATCCGCAGCCGCCAAAGAAAGAACCGCCAGCAGAAAAATAAGTATGGACGCAATTACTGGATATGAAGAATACGAACAGGACTTCCGGCTGGTTTCTCTGCCGGAATACTGCTGGATGGCAGGTCAGCTTCTTATCGAAGCCCTAGAAGATTATCAGCCGCCGGAAAATCTGGCAGTTTATATGCCGGAATGTCTGTGCAGGGAGTCATCCGGCTATACTTTTTTATTTCAAGCCCATATGGAAGACAGCAAGAAAGGATATTCGCTGCTTTATATGGGCTATTTTTAATCACGGAAAGGAGGATTGTTCCCATGAAGCAGCTTTTCCCCCGTGGAAAACGTATCCGTCCCACGGATAAAGACCTTGTGTCCCATACTGCCCTTGCTGCCCTGTTCCCTGTCTTCCTGCTGGTTGTCCTACTGTTTCATATCCGGCAAATAGCCGGAACCAACTGGCAGGAAGTGCCCCTCTCCCAGATAGCACAGGATGTAAATATCCCTTACCTGTTATTCAGCATGGGCATGGCAGGGCTGGTGTGTCTTACAACAGTTCTTCTGTTCTGGCGATACCGCAGGGACGAAGTAAAGCAGCTCATCCACCGCCAAAAGCTGGCAAGGATGGTGTTGGAAAACAAGTGGTATGAATCGGAGCAGAGAACGGAAGACGCTTTTTTCAAGGACTTGTCTTCCAGCCGTTCCAAAGAAACCATCACTTACTTTCCCAAAATCTACTACCGGATGAAACAGGGCTTGCTCCATATCCGTGTAGAAATCACCTTGGGGAAATATCAGGAACAGCTCTTAAACTTGGAGAAAAAACTGGAAAGCGGCTTGTACTGTGAGCTGACGGATAAGGAATTAAAGGATTCCTATGTGGAGTACACCCTGCTCTATGATACCATTGCCAACCGTATCTCCATTGAGGACGTACAGGCAAAGGATGGCAGACTCCGGCTCATGGAAAATGTCTGGTGGGAGTATGACAAGCTCCCCCATATGCTCATTGCCGGAGGAACCGGCGGCGGAAAGACCTACTTCATCCTGACCCTCATTGAAGCCCTGCTCCGCACCAACGCCGTCCTGTTCGTGTTAGACCCCAAAAACGCCGACCTTGCGGACTTACAGGAGGTTATGCCGGATGTGTACTACAAAAAGGAAGATATGCTCGCCTGTATTGACCGTTTCTATGAGGAAATGATGAAACGCAGCGAAGACATGAAGCTCATGGAGAATTACCGGACAGGGGAAAACTACGCTTACTTGGGGCTTCCGGCAAATTTCCTTATCTTTGATGAATATGTGGCATTTATGGAAATGCTCGGCACAAAGGAAAATGCCGCTGTCCTCAACAAGTTAAAACAAATCGTTATGCTTGGGCGGCAGGCTGGTTTCTTCCTGATTCTCGCCTGCCAGCGTCCGGACGCAAAGTATCTGGGGGATGGAATCCGTGACCAGTTCAATTTCCGTGTGGCTCTGGGGCGGATGTCGGAAATGGGCTATGGGATGATGTTCGGGGAAACCACAAAGGACTTCTTCCTAAAGCAGATAAAAGGGCGTGGCTATGTGGATGTGGGAACCAGCGTTATCTCGGAGTTTTACACACCCCTAGTACCCAAAGGACACGATTTCCTCAAAGAAATAAAAAAACTGACAGACAGCAGGCAGGGAGTGCAGGCGGCGTGCGAAGCGAAAGCCGCAGAAACGGACTGACCTGCTGTGGCTGGTGTGCCGCAAGGCACGCTAGCATAAACCCCTCGTATCTAACAGAGGGGTACAAATCGACAGGCAACAACCAAACAACAGGGCAGAATCCCACGGTACACAAGGGATTTTTCCCATATCCGGCGTATGTCAACAAGGCTCCGAAAGTTGACATACGCTTTTTTAGACAGGAGGGATTTTCGCTGAACGAAGAAACATGGGTACGGGACATCAAAGAGAAACGGGAAGTTTACGGTATCTCACAACAGAAACTTGCCTTAGCTGCCGGAATTACCCGTCCGTACCTGAGCGATATTGAAACGGGCAAGGCTCACCCATCCGAAACATTACAGGAAACCATCACGAAAGCTCTGGAACGCTTCAATCCAGACAATCCCCTTGAAATGCTCTTTGACTATGTGCGGATTCGCTTTCCCACTACGGATGTGAAGCATATCGTGGAAGACGTGCTGCGGCTAAAACTGCCTTACTTTATCCATGAAGACTACGGCTTCTACTCTTACACGGAGCATTACTATCTGGGGGATATTTTCGTTCTGGTATCACCGGAACTGGAAAAAGGGGTGCTGTTGGAACTGAAAGGGCGTGGCTGCCGCCAGTTTGAAAGCTATCTGCTGGCACAGGAACGGAGCTGGTATGAATTTTTCATGGACGTTCTCATGGAGGACGGCGTGACGAAGCGGCTTGACCTCGCTATCAATGACAAAACGGGAATCCTGAACATTCCCAATCTGACAGAGAAGTGCCGGAATGAGGAATGTATCTCGGTCTTCCGCAGCTTCAAAAGCTACCGCAGCGGCGAACTGGTACGGCGTGGGGAAAAAGAATGTATGGGGAACACCCTGTATATTGGTTCCCTCCAAAGTGAGGTGTACTTCTGCATTTACGAAAAGGACTATGAGCAGTACAAGAAGCATGATATTCCCATTGCGGACGCAGAGGTAAAGAACCGCTTTGAAATCCGGCTGAAAAATGAGCGTGCCTTTTACGCCATCCGTGACCTGTTAGAACATGACAATCCAGAACGGACAGCCTTTCAAATCATCAACCGCTATGTCCGGTTCGTGGACAGGGACGATACAAAGCCCCGTTCTGACTGGCGTATCAGTGAGGAATGGGCGTGGTTTATCGGGGAACACAGGGGAAGCCTGAAACTGACAACCAAACCGGAACCCTATTCCTTTGAACGCACCCTGCACTGGCTCTCACATCAGGTAGCACCCACCTTAAAGCTGGCTCTCCGTCTGGATAAGATGAACCACACCCAGATTGTCCATGACATCATCACCCATGCAAGGCTGACGGAGAAGCATGAAAAAATCCTGAAGCAGCAAGCCGCCGCTGCAAAGGAGGTGGTGCTTTAACGGCGGCAATCTTGAAACATAAGGAATCTTACAAGAAAGAAAGGAGCTTTTATGAATTTCGGACAGAATCTTTACAACTGGTTTTTATCCAACGCCCAGTCCCTTGTGCTGCTGGCAATCGTGGTGATTGGACTGTACCTTGGATTTAAGAGGGAATTTTCCAAACTTATCGGTTTTCTGGTGGTGTCCCTTGTAGCGGTCGGTCTGGTCTTCAATGCGGACGGTGTAAAGGACATTTTACTGGAACTGTTCAATAAGATTATCGGTGCATAGAAAAAACATATCACACTTCCGTTATGGAGCAAGCTCTGATTGCTTCATAGCGGAAGTCCACTAGGGGCTTGGGGAGCGTAACTCCCCAAAAGAAGCCTGACGGAGAATGGAGGTGACACTGTGGAAGAAATGCGGATTTACATTGCCAACTTAGGAAAATACAATGAGGGCGAACTGGTGGGGGCATGGTTTACGCCGCCTGTGGATTTTGAGGAAGTCAAGGAACGTATCGGCTTGAATGATGAGTATGAGGAATACGCCATCCATGACTATGAGCTGCCCTTTGAGATTGACGAATACACCCCCATTGAGGAAGTCAACCGCCTGTGTGAAATGGTGGAGGACTTACCGGAGTACATTCAGGAGGAACTATCAGAGCTGCAATCCTACTTTGGCAGTATCGAAGAACTCTGTGAGCATGAAGACGATATTATCTGCCATTCCGGCTGTGACGATATGGCGGATGTGGCTCGCTACTATCTGGAAGAAACTGGACAGCTTGGGGAACTTCCGGCACACTTACAAAACTATATCGACTATGCAGCCTATGGGCGTGACATGGAATTGGAGGGAACCTTTGTTGTCACAAACCACGGCGTATATGAAATCTTACGGTAGACCCGTCTGTATCTCTTTCAAGAAATACAGGCGGCTTTTTTATTCAGGGGCGGCTTTTGCTGCCCCATCTTTTAGAAAGGACGGACAACATGAAAAAAATACGAAGCTATACCAGTATCTGGTCGGTGGAAAAGGTACTATATTCCATCAATGATTTTAAGCTGCCATTCCCCATCACGTTCACACAGATGGCGTGGTTCGTGGTATCGGTGTTTGCAGTTATGCTCTTGGGGAACCTCCCTCCCCTTTCGTTCATTGACGGGGCATTTTTGAAATATTTCGGCGTACCCTTTGCCCTCACTTGGTTCATGTGCCAGAAGACCTTTGACGGGAAGAAGCCTTACGGCTTCCTGAAATCCGTACTGGCATATCTGGTACGCCCGAAACTGACCTATGCAGGAAAGCCCGTGAAGCTGGAAAAGGAATCTCCGGCACAGCCCATCACGGCAGTAAGGAGTGATATTTATGGCATATCCGATTAAGTATATCGAAAATAACCTTGTGTTCAACCATGATGGGGAGTGCTTTGCTTACTATGAGCTGCTTCCCTACAACTATTCCTTTTTAAGCCCTGAACAGAAATATCAGGTACACGATTCGTTCCGGCAGCTTATCGCCCAGAACAGGGACGGGAAGATTCACGCCCTGCAAATCAGCACGGAATCCAGCATACGGGCGGCACAGGAACGCTCCAAACAGGAAGTGACAGGCAAGCTAAAGGACGTTGCCTGTGCAAAGATTGACGCACAGACCGAAGCCCTGATTTCCATGATAGGGGAAAATCAGGTGGACTACCGCTTTTTTATCGGCTTCAAGCTGCTTGTCAATGAGCAGGAAGTCACCATGAAGCAGTTTCGCAGGGAAGCAAAGACCGCCGTTTCCGATTTTCTCCATGAAGTCAACCACAAGCTCATGGGGGATTTTGTTTCCATGAGCAATGAGGAAATCTGGCGGTTTCAGAAGATGGAAAAACTGTTGGAAAGTAAAATCTCACGCCGCTTTAAAGTCCGGCGGCTTGATAAGGACGATTTTGGTTATCTGATTGAGCATTTATACGGGCAGACCGGAACCGCCTACGAAGATTATGAGTATTACCTGCCAAAGAAGCGGTTTCAGGAAGAAACGCTGGTGAAATACTATGACCTCATCAAACCCACCCGTTGTCTGATAGAGGAAAACCAGCGGTATCTGAAAATCGAACAGGAAGACGGGACGGTTTATGCCGCCTACTTCACCATCAACAGCATTGTGGGGGAACTGGACTTCCCATCCTCGGAAATCTTTTACTATCAGCAGCAGCAATTCACTTTTCCCATTGATACCTCTATGAATGTGGAGATTGTGACAAACCGGAAAGCCCTCTCCACGGTGCGGAACAAGAAAAAAGAGCTGAAAGATTTGGACAACCACGCATGGCAGAATGACAGTGAAACCAGTACAAACGTGGTGGACGCTTTAGACAGCGTAAATGAGCTGGAATCCACCTTAGACCAGAGCAAGGAATCCATGTATAAGCTGTCCTATGTGGTGCGTGTGACGGCTCCCGACTTGGAAGAACTGAAACGCCGCTGCAATGAGGTAAAAGATTTTTATGACGATTTGAACGTGAAGCTGGTTCGCCCCTTTGGGGATATGCTGGGGCTGCATGGGGAATTTCTCCCTGCCAGCAAACGGTATCTGAACGATTACATCCAGTATGTCACCAGCGACTTCCTTGCTGGTCTTGGCTTCGGGGCAACCCAGATGTTAGGGGAACCGGAGGGTATTTATATCGGGTACAGCCTTGATACGGGAAGAAACGTGTACTTAAAGCCTGCCCTTGCCAGTCAAGGGGTAAAAGGCTCTGTCACCAACGCCCTTGCTGCCGCTTTTGTCGGCTCCCTCGGCGGTGGAAAATCATTCAGTAACAACATGATTGTCTACTACTGTGTATTATTTGGGGCACAGGCACTCATTGTTGACCCGAAAGCAGAACGGGGACGCTGGAAAGAAACCCTGCCGGAAATCGCCCATGAAATCAATATCGTAAACCTGACCTCAGAGGAACAGAACAGGGGCTTACTCGACCCGTATGTGATTATGGAGAACCCAAAGGATTCCGAATCACTGGCAATCGACATCCTGACCTTTTTAACGGGCATTTCCAGCCGTGACGGGGAAAAGTTCCCTGTTCTTCGGAAAGCCATCCGTGCGGTGACAAACAGTGAGGAACGGGGGCTTTTCAAGGTGATTGAAGAACTACGGGCGGAGGGAACCACCATCAGCACCAGCATAGCAGACCATATTGAATCCTTTACGGACTATGACTTTGCACACCTGCTCTTTTCGGATGGGGATGTCACACAGTCCATCAGCCTTGAAAAGCAGCTCAATATCATTCAGGTGGCGGATTTGGTGCTGCCGGATAAGGAAACCTCGTTTGAAGAATACACCACAATGGAACTGCTTTCCGTGGCAATGCTCATTGTAATCAGCACCTTTGCCCTCGACTTCATCCATACCGACCGCAGTGTGTTTAAGATTGTGGATTTGGATGAAGCATGGAGCTTCTTACAGGTGGCACAGGGCAAGACCCTCTCTATGAAGCTGGTTCGTGCCGGACGTGCCATGAACGCAGGCGTTTACTTTGTCACCCAGAACACGGACGATTTACTGGATGAAAAGCTGAAAAACAATCTGGGCTTAAAGTTTGCGTTCCGTTCCACGGACATCAACGAAATCAAGAAGACCCTCGCCTTTTTCGGTGTGGATTCCGAAGATGAAAACAACCAGAAGCGGCTCCGTGACTTGGAAAACGGGCAGTGCCTTATCAGTGATTTGTACGGGCGTGTGGGAGTGATACAGTTCCATCCTATCTTTGAAGACCTGTTCCATGCCTTTGATACCAGACCGCCCGTAAGAAAAGAGGTGGAATGATGGTGATACATAGAACTTCCAACGGGCAGCAACTCCCTGTTCCCTATTCAGAAAAAAAGGGCTTGTCTTGGAAAATAGCAGGAAAAGTGATTGGCAGGGTGCTTCTGGCACTCCTGCTCATCCTCCTGCTGCTGGCAGTCTTCGGCACAGCCGCCCACGCTGCCGGACTGGTGGATGATACGGTGGACGCTGCCAACGAATACAGCAAATATCCTCTGGACAACTACCAGCTTGATTTTTATGTGGACAGCGGATGGGACTGGCTCCCGTGGAACTGGCTGGACGGTATCGGAAAACAGGTGATGTACGGGCTGTATGCCATCACAAATTTTATCTGGACAATCAGCCTGTACCTTTCCAACGCCACGGGGTATCTGATTCAGGAAGCCTACTCGCTGGACTTCATTTCCTCTACGGCGGATTCCATTGGGGAAAATATGCAGACCCTTGCAGGCGTTACCACAGGCGGCTTGTCCTCGGAGGGATTTTATGTCGGGTTCCTGCTGATTCTCATTCTGGTAGTGGGGATTTACGTTGCCTACACAGGGCTTATCAAACGGGAAACCACAAAAGCCATCCATGCCGTTGTGAATTTCGTGGTGGTGTTCGTGCTGTCCGCTTCCTTTATCGCCTATGCCCCTGATTATATCGGGAAAATCAATGAATTTTCCGCAGACATCAGCAATGCCAGCCTGACCCTTGGCACAAAGATTGTGCTGCCGAACTCGGAAAGTCAAGGAAAAGACAGCGTGTATTTGATACGGGACAGCCTGTTTTCCATTCAGGTCAAGCAGCCGTGGCTCCTGCTGCAATACGGCAACTCGGATGTGGAAAGCCTTGGGACTGACCGTGTGGAACGCCTGCTCTCAACCAGTCCAGACGAAAACAACGGGCAGGACAGGGAAGAAATCGTAGTGGAGGAAATCGAAGACAGGGAAAATACGAACCTTACCATCACAAAGACCATCAACCGCTTGGGAACCGTCTTCTTCCTGTTCATGTTCAATATCGGTATCTCCGTTTTTGTATTCCTGCTCACGGGGATAATGATTTTTTCACAGGTGCTTTTTATCATCTATGCCATGTTCCTGCCTGTGAGCTTCCTCCTTAGCATGGTTCCCTCTTTTGAGGGGATGTCAAAACGTGCCATTACGAAACTGTTCAATACCATCCTTACCAGAGCCGGAATCACCCTGATTATCACGGTAGCGTTCAGTATTTCCACCATGCTCTACAACCTGTCTGGGGAATATCCGTTCTTTCTGACGGCGTTCTTGCAGATAGTGACCTTTGCCGGAATTTATTTCAAGCTGGGGGATTTGATGGGGATGTTCTCCTTGCAGAGCGGCGATTCCCAAAGCATGGGAAGCCGTATCATGCGAAGACCCCGTATGCTCATGCACGCCCATATGCACCGTTTACAGCATAAGTTAGGACGTTCTGTGGCGGCTCTTGGGGCTGGTACGGCTGCCTACCATGCAGGAAAACAGGCTGGCTCAGACCAGAGAACTGCTTCCAGCTCCGGTTCTTCCAAACGGACACAGGCAGACCACAGCAGACCAGACGGGCAGGCAGCACCGGAAAAGGAATCCGCATGGAAACGGGCTGGCTCTGCGGTAGGTGCGGTGGCAGATACCAAAGATAAGATAAGCGATACTGCTGGACAGCTTCGGGAGCAGGCAAAGGATTTGCCCGTCAATGCAAAGTACGCCCTTTACCACGGGAAAACACAGGTATCAGAGGGAGTACGGGATTTTACTTCCAGCGTGACCCAGACCCGAACTGCCAGAGCCGAACAGCGAAACGCACAGGCAGAAAGCCGCAGACAGACCATTGCAGAACGCAGGGCGGAACTGGAACAGGCAAAACAACAGCAAAAGACAGCTTCCGAAGTACTCAAAGGAGCGGCTCCTGTCCATGAACGCCCTGTTACTGCAAAGCAGCCGGAAGATTTCCAAAACCATGCAGATACCATTCATGCAGGAAAACCAGCCATGCAGCCTGCTTCCCCATCCATCAGGGAACGGGGACAGGTTCCTTATGGGGGAACTGTGGCAGAACGGGCTTCGGTTCCGGTGGTAAAAGCGGCTTCCATCCACCATGAACAAACACCGCCTGTAAGGACAGAACGCCAGATAGTCCCTCCGGCTTCCCCAGACAAACCAGAGGAAAGACAAAAGACAACTACTACACCTGCTGCTCCCCGTCCGGCAAGACCTGTCCATAACGATACGGCTCCTGTGATACCGGAAAGAAAACGGGCTGCCCCTGCGGTAAAAGAATCGAACTTTACCATCCGGCGTACCACCGCCAGAAAGGAGTGGACAAAAACGGAAAAAGCAGCTGCCAAACAGAAGAAAGGGGAGAAGCCATGAAGTTAAGACACCTTTTCTTTGCCTGTTCCGGCGTGTTCGTGATGATGTTCTCCCTGCTCCTTTTGGTGGTGATTGTCTTCTCGGATGAGGAAGACGGCGGAAGCGGCGGAAACCTTATCTATGGGGGTGTGAGCGTATCACAGGAAGTCCTCGCCCATAAGCCTATGCTGGAAAAGTATGCAAAGGAATATGGCATAGAGGAATACTTAAATGTACTGCTCGCCATCATTCAGGTGGAATCCGGCGGCACGCTGGAAGACGTTATGCAGTCCTCGGAATCTCTGGGGCTTCCCCCGAACTCCCTGAGTACAGAGGAATCCATTAAACAAGGCTGCAAGTATTTCTCGGAACTGCTCGCAGCGGCAGAAACAAAGGGCTGTGACTTAAACAGCGTGATTCAATCCTATAATTACGGCGGCGGTTTCCTAGACTATGTGGCAGGACACGGAAAAAAATACACCTTTGAACTGGCAGAGAGCTTCGCAAGGGACAAATCCGGCGGAAAGAAAGTCACCTACACCAACCCTGTTGCGGTAGAGAAAAACGGGGGCTGGCGATATTCCTATGGAAATATGTTCTATGTCCTCTTGGTATCGCAATACCTGACCGTGGCACAGTTTAATGATGAAACGGTACAGGCTATCATGGACGAAGCCTTAAAGTATGAGGGCTGGACGTATGTGTACGGGGGCGATTCCCCCTCCACTTCCTTTGACTGTTCGGGACTGGTGCAGTGGTGTTATGGAAAGGCAGGAATCGCCCTGCCACGGACAGCTCAGGAACAGTACAATGTAACGCAGCACATCCCCCTGTCCGAAGCAAAAGCAGGGGATTTGGTCTTTTTCCACTCCACCTACAACGCCGGAACCTACATCACCCATGTGGGGCTGTATGTGGGAAATAACCGGATGTACCATGCCGGAAATCCCATTGGCTACGCAGACCTGACAGGCTCCTACTGGCAACAGCACCTTGCCGGAGCCGGACGAATCAAACAATAAGAAAGGATGAACCGATATGATTCAGATTAGAAAAGAGGATAACCAGAAAAAGCAGAAAGAAAAGAAACTGAAAGTTTACAAAGTCAATACCCACAAAAAAACCGTAATTGCCCTGTGGGTGCTGCTGGCAGTGAGCTTCCTGTTTGCCGTCTATAAGAATTTCACGGCGATAGACATTCATACTGTCCATGAAACCAAAGTAATTGAGGAAACCATCCTCGACACCCACAAGATAGAAAACTTTGTGGAGAATTTCGCAGAAGTCTACTATTCATGGGAACAGTCCGCCGCTTCCATTGATAACCGGACAAACGCTTTAAAAGGGTATCTTACCGGAGAACTGCAAGCCCTGAATGTAGATACTGTCCGAAAGGACATCCCCGTATCGTCTGCCCTGACCGATTTTCAGATATGGGAAATCACAGAAGAAAAGGAACAGCATTATGAAGTGACTTATACGGTGGAACAGCGTATTACAGAGGGGGAATCCGGTAAAACCGTCCGTTCCGCCTATCAGGTGACGGTCTATGTGGACGGCTCTGGAAACCTGACGATTATCCAGAATCCTACCATCACCAGCGTTCCCGTAAAATCCGGCTATACGCCAAAAACGGTACAAAGTGACGGTACGGTGGATTCCATCACCACAGAAGAAATCAACGAATTTCTCACCACCTTTTTCAAGCTGTACCCTACGGCAACCGCAAAGGAGCTGACCTATTATGTGAATGAGGGCGTGCTGAAACCTGTGGGGAAAGAATATATCTTCTCGGAACTGGTGAATCCGGTCTACAACCGAAACGGAAATCAGGTGACGGCTTCCCTTGCGGTGAAATATCTGGATAACCAGACCATGACAACACAGGTATCGCAGTTTGACCTTGTGCTGGAAAAGAACGGGGAAAACTGGAAGATTGTGAAATAGAGCTATATAAATACAGAAGACACATTGTATTTCTTGAAAGATTACAATGTGTCTTCTCATTAAAATTCTGTTCTGGACATTCACCTGTCCTCTGTTTCGACTTTGGCTATCTCTTTTGCTGTGGCGGTGACTACCCGTATTCCTTTCTCGCTCATACTATCAAGCAATGTATCAAGTTGTCTGCGTTGTGTATCTTTTTCCGCTGATTTATCTGGGAAAAAGAATTGGTCTACGGATATATCATAACGTGTTACAAGCTCATAAAAGATTTGCAAACTCGGCTGTTGCCCTTTATTTTCAATGTTAGCAAGATAACGTGGTGAGATATACATTTCATCACTTACTTTCTTGCGGCTCTCTTTTCGTTCGGTTCTCGCTGCTTTGATAGCTTGTCCGAAAGCCTTAAAGTCATATTTAGCTGTTGGTCTTTTTGCCATATTTATTCACCCATATACATTCTACTGTTCCTCTTTCATACTGAATACGTCTACACAGTTCCTATTTATAGCCATAATAATTCATAGACTTGCACTTGCTATTATTCGTATGTCCGACTATAATTATACTGATATGATTTGTAGAAAGGACTTGGGTGTTATGGAATATATGTCTTGCCACGAAGCAGCGAAGAAATGGGGGATTTCTGAACGACGTGTACAGATTCTTTGTAAGGAAGATAGAATACCGAGAGTTTCAAAAATCGGTTATATGTGGTTGATACCAAAGGATGCAGAAAAACCTGTTGACGCAAGGAGAAAGGAGTTTAAGCATGAGTAACTTATTACTTTTAGAAGATGATATTAGCTTAATAGACGGGTTGTATTACTCTCTAAAGAAAAATGGTTTCTACGTTGATATTGCCCGTACTGTTGAAGAAGCAGAAAAGCAATTAGCGCAAATCGAAAAATACGATTTGCTTATTCTTGATGTGACACTGCCGGACGGAACAGGCTTTGAGGTTTGCAAAAATGTGCGGAAACATAACAAACAAATACCGATTATCTTTTTGACTGCTTCTGATGAAGAAGTCAATATTATTCGTGGCTTGGATTGTGGCGGGGACGATTATGTTACAAAGCCCTTTAAGTTGGGGGAACTATGTTCCCGTATTCGTGCCTTGTTACGACGTGCAGGAGTAACACCTCAGGACAAGGCAAGTGTATTGAAATGTGGGGACATTTCGATTGACTTTTTAAGTTGCCGCGTAATTTTGAACAATAAAATACTAGAACTGACAAACGCAGAATACCGTCTGCTTTGTCTGTTAGTACGAAATGCAAATCGCATTGTTTCTAGAGATATTATTCTAAATGATTTATGGGACGGTACAGGAAATTTTGTTGACGATAACACCTTATCGGTTTATATCCGGCGGCTTCGCGAAAAAGTGGAAACTGACGCTTCCCACCCGCAGCGCTTAATAACCATTCGCGGCTTTGGTTATCAGTGGAAAGAGGTGTAAGTATGAATATTTTTCGTGACAAGCAAATAAAACACTTTTCTCTTTTTATTGCTATATACAGTATTTTACTTGTGGGAGTTTCTACATGGTTTTCTATAAATCAATTAAATACAGCAAAGTCTATGTATCTGGAACATGATAGAGCTATTGTATCTGCCTTGTTGGAACAGGCGGTTTCAAAAGAAGTAATTGCCAATGCTATTTCTTCCACAGATATAAGTACCGCGGGAATGGAATTTTTAGATAATCTGGGAATTACCACAAATACGTTTGGTAGCTTGTTGCCACATTTTTCCCAGTTTCAATATCACTTTTTGCGTATAGCATTAGGAGGGGGAATTTGTCTAGTGATAATTCTTGTCATTGGGGTTATTTCTTTCCTACAAATTAGAAATAATCTATATCGACAGTCTGGAAAAATTATAGATAACTATATTAACAATGACTATTCTTGTCATTTACCGCAAGACAGTGAGGGGGAACTTTTTCGTTTATTTGCTTCTGTTGAACAGCTTGCAACTATGCTTAAAGCCAAAAGTGAAACAGAACATAAAACAAAAGAATTTTTGAAAAGCACAATTTCAGATATTTCACATCAACTGAAAACTCCATTAGCAGCTTTGATGATGTATCAAGAAATTATAGAAGCGGAACCAGATAATATTGAAACAGTAAAAAAATTTTCGCAAAAAACCGGAACCGCCTTAAAACGAATAGAACAGCTTATTTTGTCTATGCTTAAAATCGCACGTTTAGATACTGGAAATATTCTTTTTGACAAGCGTACCTGTCTTATACAGGAATTAGTTAAAAACGCTATCAGTGAACTTACAATAAGAGCTGCACAAGAAAAAAAACAGATTATTGTAAATGGAACATCTAATCAAGTTATTATGTGTGATATGGATTGGACAAGTGAAGCGATTGGGAACCTTGTAAAGAACGCGTTAGACCATACAGAAATAGGTGGAATAATAAAGATTACTTGGGAAAGTACACCAACTATGATACGAATTTTAGTTTCTGATAATGGAAGTGGAATTGCCCCGGAAGATATACACCATATTTTCAAACGCTTTTATCGCAGTAAATATTCCCTCAACACTCCGGGAATTGGGTTAGGACTTCCTCTTGCAAAATCTATTATAGAGGGACAAGAGGGGCTTATTTCTGTTCAAAGTGTTTTACATGAAGGTACTACTTTTTCAGTTTCTTTCCTTACGAAATCGTAAGGTGAAATTCACCGGATTGTAAGCTGCTCCTGTTATCCTTTAAGAAAGGAGGTCTATGATTTATGGAAATTTTAAAAGTTGAAAAATTATGTAAAACTTACGGGAAAGGCGAAGCAAAAGTAAATGCTTTAAAAAATGTGTCTTTCTCTCTTGAAAAAGGGGAATTTGCCGCAGTTGTAGGTGAATCTGGTTCTGGAAAAAGTACTTTGCTTAACTGCATCGGTGCTTTAGATATGCCGACTTCAGGCTCTATTTTTATTGACGGGCAAAATCTGTTTTCTATGAAAGAAGAAAAACGGACAATTTACAGACGACGCAACATAGGATTTATTTTTCAGTCATTCCAACTTGTGTCTGAGCTGAATGTAGAACAAAATATTATTTTCCCTCTACTGTTAGATTATCAAAAGCCAGACCCTAAAAAAGTAAACGAAATCCTCGATTTACTTGGATTGGCAGAACGCCGCTATCATTTACCTAGCCAGTTATCCGGAGGACAGCAACAACGAGTAGCGATTGGGAGAGCTTTGATAACACAGCCAAAACTAATTTTAGCTGACGAACCAACGGGAAACCTCGACAGTAAAAATAGTCAAGACGTTATTGATATGCTTATCAGTGCGTCAAGACATTTTAAACAAACAATTTTGATGATAACGCACAATAATAATTTAACATCTTCGGTTGACAGGGTGTTTCGTGTGAGCGACGGTATTCTTACAGACTTAGGAGGGACAGCAAATGAAGCATTATCTTAAACTTGTCCCTATATTGACCAAAATCCACCGCAAGCAAAGTAGAATGACCCGTATTTGTATTACTCTTGCGGTTATTTTGGTTGCTGTCATGTTTGGTCTTGCCGATATGTATTTACAGGGTGTTACGCAACACGAAATAGAGAAAAGCGGAAACTGGCATTATGCGTTTCATACTATTGATTCGCAGACAGCTTCCTTTATTTCAGCTCGTCCAGAGGTAAAAATTTCCGGGTGGCATAATACAGTTTCTTCTGAAGCAGGATATTCTATTAAAGAACAGCCTATTACTATCAGCGCACAAGATAAAAGGGTTTTTGAAGATATATTTCTGAACGGGATTGCAGAGGGAGAATATCCAGACGCACCAAACGAGATTGCAATATCTTCTTCACTTAAAGATACTGCTTCTGTTTTGTTGAATGATACAGTTGAATTGTATAATCCGAACGGAAGTGTGGCAGATTATCAGATAGTTGGCTTTTTAGATG
This sequence comes from Roseburia sp. AM23-20, assembly GCF_003470905.1. NCBI lineage: Bacteria > Bacillati > Bacillota > Clostridia > Lachnospirales > Lachnospiraceae > Roseburia > Roseburia sp. AM23-20. The sequence continues at coordinate 87,480 of NZ_QRHS01000013.1, read as the reverse complement.
ATACAAAAACTTCACGCTTGATTGCTGAGAATTTGCCGATTGTAGTAATGACACCAGAGGGTTTAGGAACGCTGGCTGTTTCTAGCGCTAATGAAAGTTATGTTGCCCAGTTTTCACATTTATGCAATATACCGGACGCAATCAATGATATAAAAGCAGCCAATCATCTGACTGATGAACAGATAACCGGAAATACTCCTCTTTTGAGCATACAAGGGCAAATAGAGGGGAAAACAGGTGTAAACCAGATTTATCAAGTAGCCTTTATTCTTTCACTTATTGTCATGCTGACTTGCATTTTGATGATTTCAAGCAGTCTAAACAGCAATGTCGCAGAGAGAACAGAATTTTTTGGTATGCTCCGGTGTCTGGGGGCAACCAAAAGACAAATAATGCGATTTGTACGCTTAGAGGGGCTGTATTGGTGTAAAACGGCTATTCCCATTGGAATTATATTCTCCATTGTGATTGTCTGGATTTTGTCTGCCGCCATGCGGGTAATAAGTCCAGAATGGTTTTCTTCAATGCCGATTTGGGGTATTAGTTGGATAAGTATAGTCGCAAGTATTTTGTTAGGATTGCTGACCGTTTTACTGGCTGCCTGTTCTCCGGCAAAAAGAGCCGCAAAAGTTTCTCCGCTTACCGCTGTATCAGGGAATGCTGGACAAATAGCTACGTTTCACAAAGCAGCTAACACAAAGACATTTAAAATTGAAACCGCATTGGGTATTCATCACGCAAAAGCAAAGAAAAGAAATTACATTTTAATGACAGGGGCATTTGCTATCTGTATTACATTGTTTCTCACGTTCAGTACACTTGTTGATTTTATGCAAAATGCTTTTGTGCCCCCGGTTTATACGCCGGAATTATCCATAGCAAGTGAAACTAATACTTGTTCGATTGAGAGCGAAATGTTAGCACAGATTAAGAAAAATAATGATGTCAAGCGGGCATACGGACGTATGTTTGCTTATGATGTTCCATCAGAAAATAATGGAAAAAGCTACAATGCAAATCTTATTTCCTATGAGGAAAATCAATTTCAATGGGCGGCGGATTCTTTGGTAGCAGGTTCCATAGAAACAGTTATGCAGCAAGAAAATCAAGTGCTATTCGTACAGACGGGAAATGTTAATGTACAAGTTGGCGACAAGATAACTTTATCTATCAATAATACGAAAAAAACTGTTACGGTTGCAGGAATTTTGTCTGATAGCCCCTTAGCCCGTGTAAAGGGTACGGAAACCTTTTTCTGTTCGGAAGCAACCTTTAGCGCACTGACCGGAGAAACTGGCTATACTATTATCGACATTCAATTTGAGAACAACGCTTCCAGTGAAGATGTAAACGCAATTAAAAACATATTTACTAATGGTGGCGTAATATTTTCAGACAGCCTTTCTCAAGTGCAGCAGCAAAGAAATCTGTATTATACTTTTGCAGTTCTTGTTTACGGCTTCCTATCTATTATCGTTGCTATTACCATTTTCCATATTATGAATACAATCAATCTGGGAGTTGCCGCAAAAATGAAAGAATACGGAAGTATGCGAGCGATTGGAATGAGCAATCGCCAACTTATAAAAATGATAATCGCAGAAGCAGGAACCTACGCAATAAGCGGAGTGATTTGGGGTTGTATCATTGGACTTCCTATGCACTGGGTTATCTATGTAAGTCTTATAACAAATATTTGGGGAACAGCATGGAGTGTTCCGTTTATTCCCCTTATACTCATAATCGCTATTGTACTGTTGACTTCTCTTTTGGCAGTTAAAGGACCTGCAAAACGGTTACAGCGAATGTCTATCGTCGAAAATATTAGTGCACAATAATCTTTTGAGAGGGGGAATTTCAAAAGTGCCCCCTCTTTTTCTATCTTACAAATCCGTAAGCTAAAATTCATCTTAAAGTAAGTTGATATTGATAAAATAAATCAAAACATAATATTTGTTTGTTATCTGCCGGACGACGGCAAAAGAAAAAAAAGCCGTCGTAACGCAGACAGATTTTCACGTGCTTTTGAAGCGGTGGCTTTGATTTTTAGAGCCGCCGCTTCTTTTTGTCTATTACTGAACCAACAATGACGCAGAATATAAATAGCGGCATTTAGGAGGATTGCCGCTATGGGGATTTCTTTGCTGCTATATAACGTACATAGGCTACATTCATTAAAAAAAGTATAGCTCCTCCACTGTGGAAGTCCAACTTTGAATATGAACTGACAAGTCATATTTATTCTACTGTTATTTCTCATGCACTCATTTTTATTTTAAAATGGGTGTATTTTTTTATTCAAAAATGCAACTGTGCCCCCTGTCCTGTCGGGACTAAGAGCGAAAAGGGGGAAAGAAGCAGAAATTCCTATCAACTCGCTCCCTTTCAAGGCTGGAAAGGGGGTGAGCAATAATGAAGCCATCTGAATTTCAGACAACCATAGAGAACCAGTTTGATTATATCTGTAAAGTCGCTATGGAGGATGAACGCAAAGACTATCTCAAAGCGTTGTCCAGACAGTGTAAACGGGAAACCCTGTTCTGTGATATGGACGATTACACCGTCAATCTGTTTTCTTCCGAAGACACCTATCCATCCCACTTCCATACTTTTGAAATGGATGGATTTACTGTCCGCATTGAAAACAGCCTGTTAGCCGAAGCATTAGAAAGTCTGGACGGAAAGAAACGTGACGTTATCCTGCGATATTATTTTCTTGGATTTGACGATACGGAAATCTCAAAAATTCTGGAAGTCAACCGTTCTACCATCCAGAGAAGAAGACACGCCGGACTGGAATTTATCAAAAAATTTATGGAGGACGAAGCATGACAGCAAAGCACCCTATGATTCCGTTTCCTGTGATTGTAAGAGCTACGGACGGCGATATTGAAGCAGTCAACCAGATTGTACGCCATTACAGCGGTTTTATTGCCAGCCGTTCCATGCGTCCCATGAAAGACGAATATGGAAATACCCACATGGTTGTAGATGAAACCCTACGCCGCCGGATGGAAACACGTCTGATTGCAAAGATTTTATCTTTTGAAATCAGGGAACCAAACTAGAAATAACGCTCGCCTGTGGAAGCGTGGACAAACCCATGCTTCCCAGACAGAGCTTGCCAGTCTATTAAAGTGCATTATCACCAGTGCATTTTAACAGGCTGATAAAGCCGGATTGTTCCTTGAAAAAGAAAGCGTCTAATCAACGCAGCATAAAGCAGCCGAATACGTTTCGATAGAAAGAGAGCCGTTGGGCTGGCACGCCGTAACCCACCAAAGGAGGGATGATACCGGATAGCGATTCCTGCCAGCGTTCCATAAGTAGCTTACCGCAGAGCTGCCGCCATGACCTTTCTATTGTGATAATGATACTTCCGTACAGCCTTAGTCCGTGTGATGATGTAGCACCGCTGGCAAAGGGTACGGCTGGATGAGAACCATGCAGGGGTGAGATTCCCATGAGCTTTAGCGAAAGCTGTTCGGCTTGCTTAGATACCATTTTGAATTAGAATTTTTCATTCAAAATCAAATAACTATTTGCAGGAAATACAATCTTAATATTACTTTTGCCACAAAATCTGATATAATATAGACAGATATTGAGGGTTCCATATCTGGTCTATGGAAAGGAGGAACATGATTACAGTAACAAAAAAAGACTTAATAGAACTGGGTTATGGAACTTCATTCGCAGCAGACATCATAAGAGAAGCAAAAAAACTTATGATTTCAAAAGGGCATACCTACTATCAGTCACGCAAACTGGACAGGGTTCCCAGAGAAGCTGTGGAAGAATTGCTAGGGATTACTTTTACTGATAAATCGAACTGATTGTACTTCTTGCACATTTATGTAAGGAGTGAAATCATGGCAAAAGACCCTATTAAGAAAGCAGAAAACGGAACTTATTATTTTAGAGCAAACTTAGGTTTTCATCCGATTACCGGAAAACAGATTCAGAAATACAAAAGTGGATTCAAGACAAAAAAAGAAGCCAGAGAAGCATATTCAAAACTTATGCTGACATCCACAGAGGAATTAACAGAAAAGAAACAGCAGCTATCTTTTCAACAGTTTATTGAGGAAACTTATCTTCCTTGGTATAAAACACAAGTAAAGGAAAGCACCTATCTGAACCGCCGTTCTACCATTCAGAAGCATTTTTCATACTTTTACAAAATGACGGTGGATGAGATAGAACCCATTAACGTCCAGAACTGGCAGCTTGAACTCGCAAAAGAATTTAGTCCAAACTATATCCGTATTGTACAGGGTATGCTCTCTATTGCCTTTGACAGAGCAGTTGTTCTCGGTCTTGCAAAGAAAAATCCATCACGAATGATAGGAAACATCAAGAGCAAGAAAACAAAAGTGGATTTCTGGACACTGGATGAATTTCAAAAGGTAATTTCCCTGCTCTACAAGGGAGATTATTACGAACATTACCTTTTCATTTCATACTGGCTCCTGTTTATGACCGGAATGAGAATCGGAGAAGCCGCAGCCCTGCAATGGTCGGACATCAACTTTGAAACCGGACTTTTAAGTATAACAAAAACGCTGTACTATAAAACAATGGACGAATACAAATTTGTGGAGCCAAAGACACAAGCTAGTATTCGCACTATCTATATTGACACAGATACCATCAAAGAATTGAAAGCATGGCAGGAAGTACAGCAAAAGGTTTTAAAGGGCTGCGACCTTGTACTAAGCTACAATGGGATTCCCACCAGTAAGCACACCCTCCCACGGGCATTAGAAAAACTTGCTGGATTGGCAGGCGTACACCGTATCAAGATTCATGCACTCAGACATTCCCATGCTTCCCTGCTCATCAGTATGGGTGAAAATCCTTTATTGATTAAAGAACGTCTGGGGCATGAAAAGATACAGACTACGTTAGGAACCTATGGACATTTATATCCCAACACCAACGTGGAAGTTGCCAAAAAATTAACTGGTGTTCTCACTTATACTCCGGCAACAACCAGTGTTGCCGATTACACCAGCAATCAGCATACAGCAATCTATCACAGAGCCATTGAATAAAAAAATGCAATCAAAATGCAATTCTAAAAGGAAAGAGCCTCAAAACCCTTGAAAATAAAGGCTTTGAAGCTCTGCTCCAACTATTCAAACTCGATAATGGCAGTTCCTATAAGAATAAACAGATGGATCTGCTTGCCGCGCGTATCGGGTCTACAGTTCATTATGACCAGCCGTATACGCCAACCCAGAAGGCCAAGGTGGAGCGTTGGTTCCGTACCATGAAAGACCAGTGGATGGCAGGCCTTGATATGAGAGATTTTCACACTCTTGACAAGCTTCGTGGCAGTCTTTATACCTATGTCTCCCAGTATAACCAGAGGATTCACTCTTCCCTAAATGGAAGAAGTCCACAAGAGCGCTACTTTAGCGAGCCGGACTGTTTCCTACGCTTACCAGAAGATAAGATTGACCAGTTATTCCTACTGGAGTTAGAGCGTCGTGTTTCCATTGACTGTGTAGTTACGATTGACCACATCGAGTATGAGGTGGATTACCGTTTTGCAAAACAGAGGATCAAACTCCGTTATTCTCCTGATATGGAATCTATCTATGTCGTTGAAGCAGATGGTACGCTTACCCCGATCCGCCTTTTAAACAAGGTTGAAAACGCGGATATCAAACGTGAAAAACCACGTCTTTATGGAGGTGACGACTAATGGATTATACGATCCGCTATGGTTTGGAATTCAATCCTTTCCTAAAGAATTCCAAAGAAATCTTTGTATCAACAGACGAATCCAAAGTAGTTTTATTCCGGCTGGACTATCTTGCAAAAACAAAGGGCTTTGGACTGCTTACCGGCAGCCCCGGCCGCGGAAAAACAACCGCAATCAGGAAATGGGTACAAACCTTAAATAACTCACAATACAAAGTAGTCTATACCTGTTTTTCCACTTTTAGTCCCAATGATTTTTATCGGAATCTTGCCACGGAACTTGGTGCACAGGCCCACTACCGAAAACCAGATAACTTCCGGGTAATTCAGGAAGAGCTCACAAGGCTCTCTGTTGAGAAAAGGAAAACTCCAGTAATCATCATTGATGAAGCGAACTATATCAGTTCTGCCATTCTGAATGATTTTAAGCTGTTGTTTAACTTTGAGATGGATTCCAGGGATCGTGCTGTTGTTCTCCTGTCAGGACTTCCATCACTTAACGCCACACTTCGCCTGAGTGTGCATGAGCCATTCCGTCAGAGGATCATCATGAATTATGAACTTCCTGCATTTACAAAAGAAGAAGGCAGATCTTATGTCCTCGATAAGCTTCAAAGAGCAGGTGCAACCAGGGCAATCTTTGAAGACGCAGCACTTGAAGCCATCTTAAATGCATCTGATGGAACACCTCGTATCATCAACAATCTATGCAATAGTTGTCTTCTGATTGGAGACTCTAGAAAAAGTGACATGATTACTGCAGAGATCGTCATGCAGGCAATCAATAATAATGAGATTTAGCAGTAAAAGCAGGGCAGCCTGCTTTTATTGTATTTTCCCTGATCTCTTAATCTGCATCATTTTTTATGTCGATCAGATAACTTGCAGATGTTGGTGCAGACAATCTGCGGATGCATAACAAATAAGATCTAAATCAGATGCATCTAATCTGCATGGAGCTGGTGCATCTAATTTGACGGACAACATCTGTCCTCTCTCTTTTAATTTTTATGAAAGCATTTCAATCAGTTCACCATATCCCGTTTGTTTTGTGTTATAATGTTTTATGTGATTTTGTTTCCCTCGTTTTTTCCCTTATCAGGGTTCATAATGCCCTATGGGAAGATATAACACAAGGGAAACGATAAGGGAAAGCTCACCTGTGACAAACTTAGTGTTTTCAAGGGTTAGCGGAGATTTTAATAATAAAATATAACAGCTAATGTTTCCCTTAAAAAGTATCAAATCACAATCGGAATTTGTGGAGGTTCGGTACATGAAAACATATCAAGTAAGTCTGAATGGTAAGCATTATAGTATGTTGGAAAAGATGCTATGTTCAGATAGGGCTGGGCAGTTGGCAAAGAACCAACACATAAACGGATATGAACTGTTTTCTGATATGCTGCATGATATATGTTCGCCTGTAACAGATGGATGGAGTGCATTTGAAATAATATTGGAAGAGTCTGTCGAAGAATTAGATTTATTAAGATTGATGACAAAAGCAGTCTATCCAGAAAACGAAGATTATTTTGTAGGACAAATAGGGCAACATTTTCAATGTGAAAAAGACTTTGAGTTTCAAATTTATTTGAAATTTTGAACTTCCAGTTTATTAGAGGGCGAACAAAACGAAAAATCGGAAGTTTATGGAGGAATAAAAATGGATTGTTTAAGATGTAAAGAGGAAATGATTAAAGCAAAATTAAAAGGAGATGCAGTAGGTACGGTTGTTTATTTAACTAATAAGAAAAACGGTATCTTTGAGAATGAAAAGAATAGTACTGTTTCATGTTATGTATGTCCAAAATGTGGATATGTTGAATTGAATGCAGATAATGCGAAAAATTTGATTTGATAATTTTCACTTGAAACTTTCAGTAATACTGAGAAAATTAAAGAAAGTACAAAGCTCGCGAAGCTTCAAGTTTGTCTGACTCATAAATAATTTAATAACAGGATTACAAGCACTTTAGCCAATAACAGGTTAGAGTGCTTTTTTCATGCCATAAAAGGAGGTGTTTGAAGCATAACTCATCTCTTCATGATTATTTGCTCCTTTCCTTAGTCCTAAAATATACACTTTTTGAAACTACTAAAAAGGGACTGATAAACAGTCCCGAAATGTATGGACATCCCTTTACGGAACGTCTCAGTATTTATGTATGCTTTTTGGGCACCTCCTCCTTAAAAAGAGGTATAAAAAAGAAGGTGTATTTCAACCTTCTATTCATCGAAATATTTTATTTTGAATTAAGATACTTCTCATACTGATTCTTAACCATATTAGGAAACATAGTAAATGAATCTCCTGTACTAATCATCATAGCATCATAATCCCCAGTTTCCTTATTAGTTATTTCAACCATTCGGTAATGATGTTCTTCATTGTTAACCATCGTAATTTTTGAACTTCCACTGTCATCCTTTGCCCTATAAAAATATTCCTGTCCATTTAATTCAAATTGACCATCATAATCCTGCATTATCAATTTCTCCTTTGCATTAATTTTTAATTCTGTATGATATGCTATAAAACCCCATCAGACAGATTTCTCTATCCAATGGGGCTTCTATGTCATATCGTCTGATTCAACATTATTATATTATTCTCTTACATCAAACTCTACATCGTTTGGCGTAAAATTGGCGTATTTTTGTAATTTTACAAATTTCCGCCAATAAGGTACATCTCGTTTTTAGTACAGCTTTGCACCTGCCGGAATGTGGTCATCAACCATCAGAAGATGAAGCTTTTCTTCGCCTTCTTCTTCATGAATAGCACTGAGGAGCATACCGCAAGAGTCAATGCCCATCATAGCTCTCGGTGGAAGATTTGTGATAGCAATAAGAGTCTTTCCAACCAGTTCTTCCGGCTCATAGTAAGCATGAATACCGCTTAAAATGGTTCTGTCTGTGCCTGTTCCGTCATCAAGAGTAAACTGTAACAGTTTCTTTGACTTCGGTACTGCAGCACACTCTTTAACCTTTACTGCACGGAAATCTGACTTGCTGAATGTATCAAAATCAACAAATTCCTCAAATAAAGGCTCTACCTTTACCTTAGAAAAATCAATCTTTTCAGACTCAGTTTTTACATTTTTTTCAGGTGCTTCAGAAGCTGTATTATTTACATCATTTTTCTTATTTACACCATCTAAAGACTTCATTGTCGGGAAGAGTAATACGTCACGGATTGCTGCGCTGTCTGTAAGCAGCATCACAAGACGGTCGATTCCGTATCCGATACCACCTGTCGGAGGCATACCGATCTCTAACGCGTTTAAGAAATCCTCGTCTGTGTGCTCTGCCTCATCATCACCGGCTGCTGCATTTGCATCCTGTGCTGCGAAACGTTCACGCTGGTCAACCGGATCATTTAACTCAGAGTATGCGTTACACATTTCCCATGTATTGATGAAAAGTTCGAAACGTTCTACCTTGGTAGGATCGCTTGGTTTCTTCTTGGTAAGCGGAGAAATCTCGATTGGGTGATCCATGATAAATGTCGGCTGGATCAGCTCTTTCTCGCAGAACTCCTCGAAGAAAAGGTTGATGATATCACCCTTCTTATGACGCTCCTCATATGCAATATGATGCTCATCTGCAAGTTTTTTCGCTGCAGCATCATCTTCTACAGTATCGAAATCAATTCCGGTATATTTCTTAATCGCATCGTTCATGGTCATGCGTGTAAATGGCTTGCCAAGATCGATCTCGATACCATTGTAACTGATCTTAGTGCTTCCGCAGACTTTTTCTGCAAGATAACGGAACATGGACTCTGTCAGTTCCATCATGCCCTCATAATCTGTGTATGCCTGATACAACTCCATCAGTGTAAACTCCGGATTGTGACGGGTATCAACACCCTCATTACGGAATACACGGCCGATCTCGTATACACGTTCAAGTCCTCCGACGATCAGTCTCTTTAAATATAATTCCAGAGAGATACGCAGTTTTACATCTTCATTTAATGCATTGTAATGTGTCTCAAACGGTCTTGCTGCTGCTCCACCTGCATTCGATACAAGCATCGGAGTCTCTACTTCCATAAAATCACGGTCTGCTAAGAAGTTACGGATCTCTTTTAAGATCTTGGAACGTTTGATAAATACTTCCTTGCTCTCCTGGTTCATGATCAGATCGATATATCTCTGACGATAACGCATATCTGTATCTGTCAGTCCATGGAACTTCTCCGGAAGGATCTGTAATGACTTAGACAGCAGCGTCATCTCCTCAGCATGGATAGAAATCTCACCTGTTTTGGTACGGAAAGCATATCCCTTTACGCCCCAGATATCGCCGATATCAGATTTCTTGAAATCTTTGTAGATTTCCTCTCCGATATTGTCTCTTGCAACATATACCTGAATACGTCCCTTTAAGTCCTGAATATTGCAGAATGATGCTTTTCCCATCACACGTTTAAACATCATACGGCCGGCGATCGATACCGGTTTGCCTTCCATTGTCTCAAAATTGTCGATGATATCGGTTGAGTGATTTGTCACATCATATTTTGTGATGACAAACGGATCTTTTCCGTTCTCCTGCAGTTCATGCAGCTTGTCATAACGTACCTGAAGCAGCTGGTTTAAATCCTGCTGGTTATTGTTCTGCTCTGCCATGTTTATCCTCCACTTGTTTTATTCCCCGGACAGTCTTTCTGCCCGACTATCATATCTCTTAGTTTGCTCTGTGAATTGAAAGCACTTTGTATGAAAACTCTCCTGCCGGTGTCTCAACAGTAACGGTATCACCTACCTGTTTGCCAAGCAGTGCCTTACCAACCGGTGATTCGTTGGAAATCTTGCCTTTTAAGCTGTTAGCCTCGGTAGAACCAACAATCTTATACTCTAATTCCTCATCAAATTCGCAGTCAAGGATCTTTACGCTGCATCCGATGCTTACTTTATCAAGATCAGCCTCTTCCTCGACAACTACTTCTGCATTCTTTAAGATTTTCTCAAGTTCTTCAATACGTGCTTCGATGTCTCTCTGCTCGTCCTTTGCAGCGTCGTACTCAGCGTTCTCAGATAAGTCTCCCTGCTCTCTTGCCTCTTTGATCTTCTGTGAAACTTCTTTTCTTCTTACAACCTTTAAGTTCTCTAATTCGTCTTCCAGTTTCTTGAGTCCCTCGTAAGTCAGAATGTTTTTCTTGTCCATTGCATTTACCCTTCTTTATAATAATTATTGTTCGGTTCATGTATACGGCGGCACAAAGCCTTGCGCCAGACGCTATGAACGATAAAAAGCCTTCTCAAATCTGTCCTGCCACGGCGCCCCCGTTTTCTTTTTTGGTCTCTTAACAATCACAGTATTATAACCGATAGGCACTTCTATGTCAAGATTTTCGGCTGTTCGCCAGGCTTTTTTATGGATGGGAATATAATGTTTTCCCACCACGATCTGTTTTTCATAAAAGGCGCCGTTCCATTCAAAATCAAACAGGAAAATACTGCTGTTTTTTTCCTTATTCTTTGCTAATCCAAGACGCTTTTTCGATACGATAAGTGAAACCAGTCCGGTCTTCTCATACATTGTCTCTGCAAACTCATGAAAATATGCAGGCCGGTCTGTATAAATTGTAAGCGCATTAAGCTCATCCCCGATCTGCTCCAGCACATCGAGCGTCCCTGCCGGCTCAAACATCCCTGCTCCATCCGGTTCCTCATCGATCACCTCGACAATCGCGCACTCCGGCTTCACACTTTTTGCCGCAAGAATGCCTTCGTACACTGGTTTAAAATCATATAAAAATTCATTGGAAAAGTACATCGCGCTTCTCCGTCATATTCCTTTTTCCATCTTTATGACAGCATTTTCTGATTCAGTACTTTTTCCGGAATTTTACTTATGTCTTTTTTGTTTCCTTCATTTTAACTTTACCGGATTGAATTTTTCTGCCAGTCGCTAAGTCACGAATCGCCTTTTGGCACTCGGATCATGCCATAAAACCGCAGACCTCCTGAAACAATGCCTCAAGCTGCTCATATGTCTCCACCTCGTTGATCCTGCCCCGCAGCTTAGAAGAGTTACGGTAGCCGGCTGTATACCAGGCGGCATGTTTCCTGATCTCACGGATACCAGTATATTCGCCTTTAAATTCAAGCTGCATACGGGCATGCCGAAGGAGCATCTGTGTCACTTCCTCAAAAGTCGGTTTCGGGAGTTCTTCCCCCGTCTTAAAATAATGAAGGATCTGTGCAAAGATCCACGGATTGCCCTCGGCGCCGCGTGCGATCATAAAGCCGTCGCAGCCGGTCTGTTTCTGCATCGCGATCACATCTTTTGCTGTTAAGATATCACCGTTTCCGATGACCGGTATCGAGACCGCTTCTTTTACCTGTCTTATGATATCCCAGTCGGCTTTTCCGGAGTAAAACTGCGATCTCGTCCTGCCATGGACCGCCACTGCCGCTGCACCGGATTCCTGTGCAATGTGTGCCATCTCAACCGCATTGACATGCTCCTCATCAAAACCTTTCCTGATTTTCACTGTAACCGGTTTTTTGATTGCCCGCGCTGTCTTTTCAATGATCTCTCCGGCAAGTTTTGGATTTTTCATCAGTGCAGAACCATCACCGTTGTTGACTACTTTCGGCACCGGGCAGCCCATGTTGATATCTAAAATATCAAACGGTCTGTCCTCGATTTGTTTCGCGATCTCACTCATGATATCCGGATCAGAACCAAACAGCTGAAGCGACACCGGATTTTCCCGCTTATCGATCGTTAACAGATCTTCGGTATTTCTGTTTTTATAGAGGATAGCTTTTGCACTCACCATCTCCATGCAAAGCAGCCCTGCTCCCTGTTCCTTGCAAAGCAAACGAAATGGCAGGTCTGTCACGCCTGCCATCGGTGCTAGTATCAGGTTATTTTCTAACGTTACATTTCCAATCTTAAGTCGTCTGATCTCTCCCATACCACCATTTTCCTAAATAATTTACTCTCTCATATCCAATTCAGGTATCCTGAATCTCCCGATCAAATATCTCTTATTTCCTGATCTTACCGGATTTACGATTCTGTTTCTTATAAATAAGGTTCATTCCTTTTAAAGTCAGGTTCGGATCGTATACATCGATCACATCTGTCTCATTTGCAATGATACGTCCAAGACCGCCGGTTGCGACCACCTTGACCTCTCCCATGTCAGCCTCTCTGATCATATTTTTTACAATATATTCTGTCTGTCCGATCTGTCCATATACCAGTCCTGCCTGCATACTTGAGATCGTTTCTTTTGCAAGAATGCTCTCCGGTTTGCGGATCTCGATCTCCGGCAGTTTTGCCGCATCTTCCCACAACGCTTTTGCAGAAATGCGGATTCCCGGTGCAGTTACCCCGGAAACAAATGCTCCGTTTTTATCGACCAGATCATAAGTAGTGGCAGTGCCAAAATCAAGTACCAGTACCGGTCCGCCATACAGCTCATATGCTGCTGCCGCATCCACGATACGGTCTGCACCGATCTGCCGCGGGTTCTCGGTTACCACGCGGATTCCTGTTTTGGTACCCGGCTCCACAATGATCGGATTGATACCAAAATATTTGATGATCGCACCCTCTAAGGAATGCATAACATTTGGAACAACAGAAGCTATGATTGCATCCTCGATGTCATCATGTCTGATCTTATTCTGCTCTAACAGATTTGACAAAAGCATTCCATACTCGTCCGATGTACGCGGCATCTTCGTCGTGATACGAAAACTTGCCATTACCTCATCCCCACGGAATACACCCACTGTGATATTTGTATTTCCTACGTCAATCGTGATTACCATCGTATTTTCCTACCTTTTTCTTTACATTTCTGATTCGTCCATGCCAATATATAGCACTTTATAATACATTTCCAAAGCACGAAGCAGTTCTTCTTTTGTACGCTGCAGTTCACGTATCTTTAACCCACAGCCGATCTCATCATATAAAAGATCATTCTCATCACTGGAAGTACGAAACTCCAGATTGCCCTCCTCATCAAAGACTACCTGAAAAATACCACCAATATCTTCCGTAAAAAGAACACACATGATCTTTAATTCATCTTTGATCGAATCCGGAAGTCCCTTGAAATCCTGATTCAGATAAAATTTTTTATTGTAAGCGCTCGCTCCGCAGAGCACCACTTCTTCTCTCTCAGACATATCCGTATACTCCTCTCACGGAAACTTCGCCGGAGGATACCAGTTTTCTGCCTTCCCAAGTATCCACGATCAGTTCGCCATGCGGCGTGATTCCCATTGCTTTCGCCTCATAAGGCTCTTTTGGATCTAACACCCTGACCTGTTTTTGCATATTGATCAGGTGCGCATTGTATTCTTTTACCAGGCCGCTTAAATCTTCCGTCTCTAAGAATATCTCATAATATCGTTCGAACTGCTCTAATACTGCCTCGATCAGTTCTGCGCGGTTCACACGTAAACCGGTCTCCATCAGGATCGAGGTTGCTATCTGTTCAATCTCTTTTGGAAATGATTGATTCCGGACATTGATACCGATTCCAATGACAACATGATTGATGTAATCTAACTGTGCACTCATCTCCGTTAAGATTCCGCAGACTTTTCTGCCGTTCATCACAATGTCATTCGGCCACTTAATACCTGCGTCTACGCCTGTTTTCTCCGATATCGCTTTCGATACCGCAAGTGCTGCGATCAGTGTCAGCATGGAAGCACGGTCAGGGGCAAAATCCGGTTTGAGCACCAGCGTCATAAATATTCCGACTCCTGCCGGAGATTCAAATCCTCTTCCACGGCGGCCGCGTCCGGCTTCCTGCTTCTCCGCAACGACCAGTGTACCGGTCGGATGACCTTCCTCTGCAAGCTGTTTTGCTTTTGTATTGGTAGAATCTATCGTATCAAAATAAAAGATCTCACGTCCTGCCCATTTTGTTTTCCGGATGCTTTCCAATTCTGCCTTATTCAGACAATCCGGTGTCGACACGATCTTGTATCCTTTATTCTGCACCGCCTCGATCACATATCCCGCTTCTTTTAACTGTTTTACCGCTTTCCAGATTGCAGTGCGCGATACGCCGAAACGCTCACACAGTTCCTGTCCGGAAATATAATCATCAGCTTCCTTTAATGCCGCTAGTAGCTGCGTCCTCATCTAGTGTCCTCCATTTTTGTCTGATACACTTATTTTTCACACTGTTCTCCACCAAGTGTTGCAAACATGACTGCTTTGATCGTATGCATACGGTTTTCTGCCTCATCAAATACGACAGACTGTTTACTCTCAAATACTTCATCCGTTACTTCTAATTCACTGTAACCAAACTTCTCATAAACTTCTTTGCCGATCTTGGTCTTTAAGTCATGGAATGCAGGCAGACAGTGCATGAAAATGGCATCCGGTTTTGCATTTGCCATAGCTTTCGCATTTACCTGATATGGCATCAGATCATGAAGACGTTCCTCCCAGATCTCATC
The DNA here is from genome assembly GCF_003470905.1 of Roseburia sp. AM23-20. Taxonomy (NCBI): domain Bacteria; kingdom Bacillati; phylum Bacillota; class Clostridia; order Lachnospirales; family Lachnospiraceae; genus Roseburia; species Roseburia sp. AM23-20. The sequence goes on along the minus strand of NZ_QRHS01000013.1, from coordinate 72,307 downwards.
CGGTTCACCCATGGATACCCATACATCCGTATAAATAACATCTGCGTCTTTTGTGCCCTCTTTGACATCCTCTGTCAGTGTAATGGTTGCTCCTGTCTCTTTTGCAACACCTTCACAGTACTCTACCAGTTTTGCATCCGGGAAATACTTTTTGCTTGTGCATGCAACAAAATCCATACCAAGTTTTGCACAGGTCACCATCAGGGAATTACCCATATTATAGCGGGCATCACCCATGTAAACCAGTCTCACACCTTTTAATCTGCCAAGATGCTCACGGATCGTCAGCATATCGGCAAGCATCTGAGTCGGATGAAATTCATTGGTCAGACCATTCCATACCGGCACACCGGCATATTCTGCGAGCTCTTCCACAATATCCTGTCCATATCCACGATATTCAATACCATCAAACATACGTCCCAACACACGAGCGGTATCCGGAATGCTCTCTTTTTTGCCGATCTGGGAACCCGAAGGATCTAAGTAAGTTACATGCATGCCAAGATCATGGGCTGCCACCTCAAAAGAACAACGTGTCCTGGTGCTTGTCTTTTCAAAAATAAGTGCGATATTTTTTCCTGTCAGACAATCATGCGCAATACCCTGTTTTTTCTTTGCTTTCAGATCCGCTGCAAGGTCGATCATATATGTAATCTCTTCTGGTGTAAAATCCATTAATTTTAAAAAATTACGTCCTTTTAAATTCATGTCTTTCTATCTCCTTTACATGGCTGTGTATATTATCTTTTTATGCCACAACGGATGGTACAACATGCGCACCATCCGTTCTGATAAACTTTTTTGATTTTATTTATGATCTGCTGCAATTTCCGTAACAGATTTTGCAAGACCGGCGATTCCCTGAATCTCAGATGGAATGATGATCTTGGTTGCTTTTCCGTCTGCTGCTTTTGCAAACGCCTCTAAGCTCTTTAACTGGATCACGTTCTGATCCGGTGCTGCTTCTTTGATCATACGAAGTCCATCTGCGTTTGCCTGCTGGATCTTAAGAATAGCTTCTGCCTGACCTTCTGCCTCGCGGATCGTTGCCTCTTTCTTTGCCTCTGCACGTAAAATTGCTGCCTGTTTCTCTGCCTCTGCGTCAAGAATTGCAGATTCTTTCTTACCTTCTGCAACGAGGACTGTTGATTTCTTTTCACCCTCTGCACGCAGGATCGCTTCACGTCGCTCACGCTCTGCCTTCATCTGTTTCTCCATCGCATCCTGGATCGCTGCAGGCGGGATGATATTCTTTAACTCAACACGGTTGACTTTGATTCCCCATGGATCAGTCGCAACATCTAAAGAAGATCTCATCTTCGTATTGATCGTCTCTCTGGATGTCAGTGTCTCATCAAGTTCAAGATCACCGATGATGTTACGCAGTGTGGTTGCTGTCAGGTTCTCAATCGCCATGATTGGATTTTCGACTCCATATGCATAAAGCTTCGGGTCTGTGATCTGGAAATATACAACAGTATCGATCTGCATCGTTACATTATCTTTTGTGATAACCGGCTGCGGCGGGAAATCTACCACCTGCTCTTTTAACACAACTCTCTTTGCCACACGGTCGATAAACGGTGCTTTGAAATGAATACCTACAGACCATGTTGCAAGATAACCTCCCAGACGTTCTACCACGCATGCAGTTGCCTGCGGAACGATCTTAACACAGGATACTGCGATCAGCAGTGCTACGATAATTAAAATAATAAGTGCTACAATTACTCCTGGCATACGAAACTCCTCCCTAAATTCAATTTTAAATACAGTATACTATCTGTTTTGTGCCTTTATTCATATTACTATATTTACTTTGAGATTACAACTAATCTTTTCAGATGAGATCTTCAGAAGCTCTCTTCCTGCGGATATGCCTTACAATCACAACAACTGTACCCACTAAAAATGGAAATACAAATGTGCCAAAACGGTACAGAAGTGACGCTGATCCCGCCATACCTGTCCCGACGATCCCTGCAAACAGGCTGGTAAAAACAAATTCTGTCGATCCGATTCCTGCCGGTGATGGAATCACTGCCGCAAGCATGACAGACAGTGACGTGATCGCAAGCACCTGCGCCAGAGTCAGTGCAGGATTTTCCTGAAACCGGACACCTTTAAAAAGAAGATACGGTATTCCGTACCAGAAACAGCATTTCAACAGGCAAAGAAAGATCACCTCTGTGGTAACTTTTTTGTTTTTCATCAGATGGTTCGAAGCATCCTCAAGCATCATGCACTGCCTTTTGATCTCTTCTGCCATTATTTCAAATTTTCCATGAAATTTCTGATTTGCGAAGTCAAGCAGCCGGCAGATCAGATGATGAAACCGGTTCGAACAGCAGAATAAAAACAACCCAAGTGTGATCACCAGTGTAAGCACATATCCGGCAGCTAAAAGTCCCGCATAATCACCAAACCAGTTTCTCATAAATTCCCAGTTCATCACAAAAAAGATTGCAGAAAACAATGCAATGCTTATTTTGTGGAGCGCATACTGTATCATATACAGTCCAAATCCCCCGCCATATTCAATTCCATGCTCACCCAGATAAATGATCGCTGCAACTCCGGAACCGCTTCCTAACGTTGCCACCCGGTAAAAAGAACAAAGGAACGCATTCGTAATACCATTTTTATATGCAAAAGACGACCGATACTGCTTTGCGAGCACGGTCGTGATAATGCCTTCTATGATCTGATATACCGCTGCCATCAGACAAATGCCAATGACAACGGCTGGTGATGTTTTCGTAAGCTGTTCTAAAATCGGTCCTGCCGAATCACGGAAAGTATACACGATAATACCAATGACTGCCAGAACCAGTCCCCATTTTAAAAGCTGCTTTTGTATTTTATTGATAACAATCGCCCCTTATTATTGCTGCTCACACTGCAACTGTGAACAAAACTTATTTCTTTTTGAAATTGGTGTAGCCTTTTTGTTTGTATGGATGCTCCTTCCAGAGTCTGTCTGCAGTCTCTTTCCATTCACATGCATATGCCTCACATTTTCCACATAAATGTTCTACCGGCTCTGCCTCCTCAACATCTGTGGAGTGTGCACCTGTTTCATGTACCATACGCTGTAAGATCTCAGGATTCTCAAGCATCGGGCATGGACGAAGCATATTCTCATTGAACGGCTGGTTATCTCTGTATGCCATGAATAACGGCTGTTTTAAGCACTCTAACAGTGATTTCTCACGGATATTTGCACCGGAGTAATGAATAAATACACAAGGCTCCACGTCACCCTTCGGGTTGATGTGGCAGTAGTTTCTTCCTCCTGCGATACATCCGCCTACGAACTCTCCATCATTCTGAAAGTCCATAACAAAGATCTCTTTACCACCTTCCATCGCACGAACCTCACGGATTCTGTGATAGATGTATTCACGCTGTTCTTTGGTCGGCATCAGATCCGGAGCTGCCTTCATACCTACCGGCATCAGATGGAAATACCATGCGAAACGGCTTCCATGCTCGATCAAAAGATCAAAGAACTCGTCAGATGTAACAGCATCCATGTTTTTGCTAGTATAGCATACACTGTTTCCGAAAATCAATCCGTTCTCATGTAAAAGATCCATTGCATGAAGAACTTTATCATATACACCCTCTCCACGGCGGAAATCGTTCGCATCCTCAAATCCCTCAAGGCTGATGGATAAGGAAAGGTTGCCGACACGTTTCATATCATCGCAGAGTTTCTGATCTACGAGCGTACCGTTTGTATAGCAGTGGAATGCACAATCATTGTGTTTCTCACAAAGTTTGATGATATCGGCTTTACGAACCAGCGGCTCTCCACCGGTCATCATGTAAAAATAAATACCAAGTTCTTTTCCCTGTGTTACGATGCTGTCAAGTTCATCAAAGGAAAGATTTAATTTATTACCGTACTCAGCTGCCCAGCATCCGGTACAGTGAAGGTTACATGCACTTGTCGGATCCATTAAGATCAGCCATGGAATATTGCAGCCATGAACCTCTCTCATTTTACGGATAGTCTTTGTTCCATAAAATGCAGCCTGAAATCCAAGGTTTAATGCCGTCATCTTCGCAACATGCGGATCTGTCTCATCTAACAGACGGTTTACATAACGCATCCATTTGTGATCCGGATTCTGGATCATTTTTCTTACACCATCATAAGCCTCTTTACGAAAGTTATCTCCCATAAATTTCTCTGTAAGATCTACGATCTGTAATAATCCTTTCTCACGATCCTTGTTCAAACTTTTCAGTGCAGCATCGATTGCGACGCTGAATGCTTTTCTCTCTACTGTCAGTGCTAAATTTGCCATAACTCCGACCTCCGTTATTTTTTTCACATTCTTTTACTAGAAGCAAGTATAAAAAAAATACACTCTTTTTTAAATATGCAATGACTTTTCAATGTAGCCATCTAATATACAAATTTGCAATTTTGTCTATTTTCCGACTACATCAGACAATATTTGCATAGCATTGATACTACATTACATAGTATTAATAACTACGTAACATTATATTATTTTAAATGAATTTGTCAATCAACGATTATTACTTTTTTCTTAAATCTTTCCGGCTATGCTTAACAGTTCTTTCCAAACTGGTTATAATAACGGTGGTTTATTTCATGGAAAGGAGATTTTTGATCATGCCTGGATATGTTACCCATTATATATTCGGAAGAGAGGTTTATCATAACCTGAAAAATAATTCTTTAAAAAAGAATCTTTATTATAATCGTGCTGCTTATGGTCTTGGACTTCAGGGACCTGATATTTTCTTTTATTACCTTCCTTCTTATGTACTGGAAGGTCATAATATTGGTGCACTTGCCCATGTCCGCGAAACCGGTGCTTTTTTCCAGGGTCTGATTGAAAGTCGCAGCCGGTTTTCGTCCTGCACAGATCTTAATATCGCAGAAGCCTACCTGATGGGTTTTCTCGGACACTATACCTTAGATACGATATGTCATCCATATATTTATGCTATGACGCATTTTAAAGATAAAAAGGAAAAAGCATATTTTTCAAGGCATGCCTATCTGGAAACGGATATTGATACTGCACTGCTCGACATGAAACTGCACCGTCAGCCATGTAATTTCCATCCGGAGGACACGATCCGGCTGACACACCGCCAGAAGTATGTTATTGCAAGTATGCTCTATTACGCTTACCGTTATGCTTTCCCGGATGTCAAATTCCGCAAATACACCATGTATCTTGCCATTTTTTCCATGCAGTTTGGTCTGTGGCTCATGCACGACGACTCCGGTAAGAAAAAAGCCATTGTCCGGCTGACCGAACGGATCTGTCTCGGATATCCTTTATTTTCACCGCTGATTCCAAGTGACACTTTATTTTTCCGCACAGATCCATTCAATCTGAGACATGCGAAATGGACAAACCCATGGGATTCTTCCCTTATTTCCCATGAGAGCTTCTTTGATTTATATAACCGATCCAAAAAACTGTATCTGTCCCGCATCCTCTCACTGCACACTGCACTTCATGCCGGTGCCGATTCAGCAAAGCAGGATGCCGTCATACAGAAATTCTTAGAAGAATATGGAAATCTTTCTTTCCACAGCGGATTAAGTTCAACGATTCCAAGCTGAATGCCAGAAGTAGTGACCGTGCAATTTTCCAGTTCAATTTTTAAAAGTCTTTCGGAGCTGACAAAATCTTTGAATAAAAATACCGCGCAGATCTGCGCGGTATTTTTATTCATGACAACTGATGGTTCACAAATCGTACCTTTTCTTTTATTTATTATCTTCACCGAAGAAATCACGGATCTGACCTTCAATGATCTTCATCAGTCTGGTACGTGCCTCAAGGCTTGCCCATGCAATATGAGGTGTGATAATCAGGCGGTTACTGTCTTTGATCCGTTTTAATGGATTTTCTGCACTCATCGGCTCTACGGTAAGCACGTCAAGTCCTGCTCCTGCGATCGTTTTATTTTCCAGTGCATCTGCAAGATCTTTCTCAACCACGATCGGTCCCCTTCCAAGATTTAAGAAGATAGCAGATGGTTTCATTTTTGAAAATGCCGCTGCATTCATTAATCCCTCTGTCTGTTCCGTCAGCGGTGCATGTACCGATATAATATCTGATTTTGCAAGCAGTTCCTCAAACTCTACACGCTCATACCCCGGCTGGTTATTCTTTCCGGTCGTGGAATAATAGATCACATGACAGCCAAACATTTTTGCAATATCCGCAACTCTGCGTCCGATCGCGCCAAGTCCGATGATTCCCCATGTCTTGCCATTCAAGTCATGGAATACGTTGTCAAAATGAGTAAATGTGATATCTCCGACATATTTTTCTGATTTGACATAATCATCATAGTATCTTAATTTTTCCCAGAGATAAAATAACAGGGCAAATGTGTGCTGCGCTACAGTTTCCGTGGAATATCCGGCAACATTTCTCCATGCAATGCCATGTTCATCCAGATATGTCTTATCCAGATTGTTTGTTCCGGTTGCGGTGACACAGACCAGTTTTAAATGTTCTGCCTCACCGATCGACGCCTCATTGATCTGCACTTTATTCACAATTACCACATCCGCATCTTTTGTGCGCTCTCTTGCCTCCTCGGCTGTGGAAAATCCATATTTTACAACAGTTCCAAGTCTGTCATATCCGGAGAGATCAATGTCTTCCCCGATCGTCTTTGCGTCCAGAAATACAATGTTCATCTTTTTTCTCCTTTGCATTATTTATTCAGATAGGCGCAAAGGGCGTCTGTCTGTTCCGTAGCAATACGGTATCCTTCATCATAAAGTCTGCGTAACTTTACGGTATCTGTCTCCGTCCTGCCGACTCCATAAGTCGATTCCGGAGCGATCACAAATACTTTTCCCTCTTTTTCCAGCTGCATCAGTTTCTCCATGGAGGCGTTATAACGCTCCGCACGCAGTTTCATATCTTCCACAATTTTCGGATAACGCTGATACAGACGGTTCATGACTCCCGCAGCTTTTTCTTTTTTCTTTACATATCCGCGTTCTCTCGTAAGAACCACAACGATTTTCTCACATCCTTTTTCTAAGGCATGCTCATACGGAATGGAATCTGCAAGTCCACCGTCTAAATAATAATGTCTGCCGAGTTTTACCGGCTGGAACAGGATCGGCAGTGAGCAGGTCGCAACCAGAAGATCTCTCATATCTTTTCCACGCGGCACTTCCATATATTCTGCTTTGCCTGTATGAATATTTGTGACTGCTGCCTCAATCTCTCCCGGAAAACGTGCCAGCGCATCATAATCAAAAGGAAGCAGTTCATTTGGTACTTCCTCAAATACAAATTTTGTATTGTAATACGCATGTTCCTTGCGGTTTAACAGATGGCGCATTCCCATATAGCGCTTATCTGCCATATATTTTTCCATCAGTTCAAGATTGCGCCCTTTCTGCCCTGAAAGATATGACAATCCATACGCCATTCCTGCGGAAACACCGATATAATAATCCGGCATAATATCTTCTTCTAAAAATTTATCCATTACTCCGCAGGAAAAAACGGTGCGGTTTGCACCACCTTCAAATACCATTCCAAGTTTCATTTCTGTCTCCATTCTATGTCCCAGGCAACAGGTCTTTATCATCCTGTCCATTTTCTATTTCTATGTTTATAATTCCTCTTTTTTTTCACTTTTCTGCATTTTAGGCATCTCATTACTCTCCGTCACATAGAGAGTGACACCTTTGATTTCTTTTACCGTAACGATCTCTCCCGGTTCAAAGATTTTGTCATCATCCACCGAACGGGCAGTCCATTCCAGTCCATTCATAACAGCCGTTCCGGTTCCTTTTACATTATTGATCTGTTCCGTAACACAGACATTTTTCCCGACTGCCTCCTCATAATTTGTCCTGACCAGATGCGGTTTCAAATATTTCAGTGCCCATGGTCTTGTAAAATAAAGCAGTACAAATGATACCACTGCAAATACGATGATCTGTCCCACAATCCCCATTCCAAATGCTGCACAGATTAATCCTGCAAGGCTTCCTCCTGCCAGCCAGATTGAAGTCAGTCCAACGGTAGCGATCTCTAATACCACAAAAAATACGATCAATGCCAGCCAAACCATTATCTCCATAATTTTCTTCCTCCTGTCATAAAATTTCTGCTGTTTCTATAGTAGTATATCGCAAATAATTTTTCAATGCCACGGTTAATTATCTACGCTTTTCGACCGAAACATATATCAGATGATTTTTAAGGAGGGCTGTCCTATGTCCAATACCGCTTATGTCGGAGCCGGAACAACACTTGGTACGTCTTATTATATGCGCCGTTTTTATGCTTCAAATGCTGATGCACGTACCACTACTTCACGCAGCAACCTGTCCAACTCCACACTAACAGGTGCCGATGCACATGCACTGCGCCGTGCAGTACGTTCCCTTGGCTCATTTACATATGATGACGATAACGCTGCAAATATAAGAAACAATGTTTCCGCATTTATCAGCACTTATAATAATATGCTTAATTCTTCCGGTAATTCAGACGACCGTACCATCAAAAACACACAGAAAAGTCTGAAAAATATTACCGCTGAATACGCTGACCAGCTCGATAAGATCGGTATTACCGTAAAAGATAACGGAACACTTGAATCCCGCAGCTCCCTTTTTGGCTCTGCCGATATTTCAAAGTTTGAATCTCTGTTTTCCTCAGATTCCGAATATATGCAGCGTGTTAATTCCTATGCCAGACGCCTTGAAAACAGAAGCAATATCCTGACACAGATCGAATACAATGATGCACTTGCAAAGCGCAATGCCAGAAATCAGGCATCATCTTCTGTTTCCACAGATAACACCAGCTCCGCAGATACCGATACGACTGCCACAAATGCTCTGAATATTGCATCTGTCACATCGGTAACTGCTGATCTGAATACATTACTGAACACAGGCATAGGCAAAAATGTAAATGTCATATTATAACGATTCTTTTTATTTCCACGTCATATTTACATTTAACTGATTTCCAATGATGCTGACATCTGCATAACTGCCGCAGACAAGCGGCATCATTGGTGGAATATGTCCGATATCTGCATCCATAATGACCGGTACCTGATATTCCGCAAGCAGATCTGTAACTGCATGATACTGGTCTAATCCCATCATTTCCTGTCCAAATACCGCCGGTCTTCCGATCAGAAATCCCTTTACATGCGAAAACCATCCGGCATGTTTCATCTGCCAGACCGCTCTGCGGATAGACATCACGTTCAGATCACAAGATTCCAAAAACCAGATGATCCCATCATCCTGATATTTCTCTGTAAATTCCTTTACCTTATCAAATTCTGTTCCGAGCAGATTGACCAGACAGTCCATACAGCCACCAAGCAGTCTTCCCTGCATGTTTATCTTCTTCTGCAGATTTTCTGCAGGATGCACCTCGATTTTTGATTTGCCGCCCGTCTGTGCAGCATTATGTTCCAAATTCTGTTCCTGTGGCAGATATACCATAAGTCTCTTCTCTTCTGTCACATTATACGCTTCAAGCGGATGCTCCTCGTCTTTTTTGCTGTCTTTTTCCCACAATGCGTAACCATGTACACTGTTTTGCTGTCCGCGCAAAAGATGATAAGCATCCCACAGATTTTCATGCCATGGCTCCATGCCAAAAGCTGCCGCACACGGTCCGTACACCGATGCAGTATCACACAATGTCGTAAGCAGGAATGTCATATTGGTATTGTCTGAAAATCCCATATACCACTTTGGTTTTGCCTTCCTGATCTTGTCAAAATCAACCTTATCTAAAATCTCACACATCAGCTCTCCACCGCCGCAGGAGATTAAAATATCATTTTTATCACTGCAGTAATATTCGGTCAGCTCCGCCCCGCATGCCTCCGGTGTATTGCTGATACCGATTCCATCTGATGCATAACAGTTTGGTCCAAGATCTGATTTATGCCCCATTTCGGCAAATTTTTTCTGCGCATTCAAAAATGCTGTATAATACGGCTCTATGCTGCATCCAAAAGACGGTGCCACAAAGCCGATCGTTCCGTTTTCCGGTAAAAATTCTGGATATTTCATATTGTTATCGTATCCTCCAATTTCTTTTTTCTCAGTTTACACCGCCGAAAAAACGGTTGCAATCTTTTTTCGTTTTGCTATAATAATTAGTAGTTATTTCATTATGGGCAGACATAGTACATCGGTAGTATATCAGCTTCCCAAGCTGAGGAGGCGGGTTCGATTCCCGTTGTCTGCTTAATAAAAGCTGTGAAGTGCTTATTTCATGCATTTCACAGCTTTTTTGATACTAAAAGATCTCACATCCCTGTACTATTTTTTCCAGATCCTCCACAAGTCCCTCTTTTGACAACACCTGCTTTGCCTGCATGCCGTAGTTTACTGCTGCCTGCACATTTTCCAGACGGTCATCAAAAAACAGACATTCTGATGGTTCTAATCTGTATTTTTCACAGAGTGCCTCATAAATTGCACGGTCCGGTTTTGCCTTGTGAATCATATAGGAAACGATCAGTCCATCAATATCATTCATGAAATCTGCATATTCTGTGTGCTTTTTAAATAATTCCTCTGAATAATTCGATAACAGATACACTTTATATCCCTGTTCTTTAAGTTTGTGCACAAGTGCCCAGACTTTCGGCCTTGCCACAGGCATATACTCTCCATGTCCGATAAACCAGCGGATCACTTTTTCATCCTTTGGATATTTTTTACAATAACGTTCAATGATCTCCTGCTGTGAAACTGTCCCAAGATCAAGCAGTCCCCACAATCCTTCCGGATCATCAAACATTTCCGTTCCAATACGCACTGCCTCTTCCTCTGTGAATCCGTAATCCATCAGCATATATTTCCACCGGTAAGAAAGCAGGACATCTCCCACATCAAATATGATATTTTTTACCTGTTTCATGATCATCCTCATTTTCTGTAATTTTCTCTTACTTATAAGTTATACCTGATTTCCCACAATTTTGTAATAACTTTTTGATGTAATTATAAAAACTGCCAGATAGATCAGACCAAATACCAGCACCGTACCGGCTAAGCACCATGCAAATAAAGTTCCATTATACAATGACACCAGAGCAAGCAGTTTTTTCAGCATCGGATATGCGGCTGCAAGATGGCATGCCGCCGTAGCAAGTGGCAGGAAAAATACCATACGCACCTGGGAACGGATCGTCGCTTTTACCTCTTCGTTGCTCATTCCGACTTTTTCCATAATGGCAAACCGTTCTTTATCCTCATAGCCCTCTGATATCTGTTTATAGTAAATAATAAGTACTGTGATCATTAAAAACATGCTTCCTAAAAACAGCCCCAGGAAAAGTAATCCGCCATTGCTCGTCTCATAATCAATATGTCCCTCTGCTCTCGATATTACATTGCAGTCCAATCGCATGGTCTTAGGATTCGTCTCATCATTCTGCCATTCACTGACACGCTCCCGCACAGCATTGGCGCAGGCGATTTTTTCTTCTCCTGTTCCGCTCATGTCAAAGTTCATCACATAAGTAAGATCCACAGTCCGCTCTTCCCCATATGCTTCTGTCTCCATAGCCGCAAGCTGCTTTCGCATATTCTCCAACGCGTTTTCGTCTTTTACGATAAGGATAACCGAACCACCCACAAATTCTGACACTGCATCTCTTATTGGAAATTTCATGGACTGTTCCACAGGATACTCTGTATTTCCCATTACGATCGTATCCTGCTCATATACAGAATCCATCATCACTGCCACACTTCCATCCGGTATATCCGGGATCGTTTCCTGCATATATTCCTCAAAGCCGTCTTTTGTCATAATCTCCAGTACATACATATTAGAAAAATCCATAGCAGATCGATCCAGTGCCGTAATTTTATTTCCGGTCATCGCCACCGCAGTTCCTACATAGCTTCCTTTCTGTTTTCCTGTGATAACTCTTCCATTCTCTTTTATCACACGCTCAATTTCATCTGCCATCCGGTTAAATGTCTGTGCATCCTGCTGTCCATCCGGATCATAAAATATCAGTTCAAGCTCTGCCGGATACTGTGTTTTCAACTCATCTTCGATTCCTGCATACATACACACTGTCATCGAGATCACAACAAGTACCATTGTAGATAAAATACAGATATTGGCAAGTCCCACTGCATTCTGCTTCATCCGGTAGATCATGCCGGAAACCGTTGTAAAATGTCTGGTCTGATAATAATAACGTTTATTTTTCCGCAGCAATTTTAAAAATGCAATACTGCCGGCATTAAAAAGGAAATAGGTTCCGACAATAACTAACATAACCGCCACAAAAAAAAGACTGACCGCTTTTACCGGATTATCCGTTGTAATCGCGATATAATAACCGGTTACAATACATAAAATTCCAAGAACCGCCTGAATGATTTTTGTTTTTGGTTCACGTTCTCCGGTGTTTCCGCTGTGAAGCAGTTCTACCGGATTCGAAAGCCGGATCTGCATCAGGTTATAAAGAAGGATACACACATAAATAGCACCAAACATCTCAGCGGTATGAAGGCATCCCCATCCTGAAATATAAAATGGAATCGCCGCCTCAAGACCGGTCAGCCGGTATAAAAACATGGTAAGTAATTTTTGAAATACGATTCCAGTTATCAGACCTCCGCCAACTGCGATCAAAAAGGAAAATACTGTTTCCCACGCCATAATTTTGGCAACGTGGATTTTTTCCATACCAAGAATATTATAAACTCCAAGTTCTTTTTTTCTGCGTTTCATAATGAAACTGTTCGTATAAAATAAAAAGATGCTGACAAACACACCGACAACGACCACACCAAAATATAGAACTATCTGGACACTGCTGCCCCCGCGCATTTTCGAAAGTCCATCATTTCCCTGGATCGCACACATCGTATAGAACATCATGGCTGACAGCATCCCAGCGATCACATACGGCAGATAAAACTGTCTGCTGTTTTTCAGATTGCTCCATGCAAGCCTCAGATAAAGTCTATTCATGACACTCACCACCTGTCGTTAAAATTGTGAGTGTATCAGATATTTTCGCATAAAGTTCTTCGATACTCATATCTCCCCTGTACAACTGATGAAATACTTCCCCATCTTTAATAAACAGCACACGTTTCGCATGACTTGCCGCTTTGATGCTGTGTGTCACCATAAGGATCGTTTGTCCGTCCTCATTGATCTGATTAAACAATGACAGAATACTGTCTGTCGCTTTTGAATCAAGTGCCCCGGTCGGTTCATCCGCTAAGATCAGCTGCGGATCTGTGATAAGTGCACGTGCAACTGCCACGCGCTGTTTTTGCCCGCCGGAAATCTCATATGGATATTTTTCCAAAAGTTCTTCAATCCCAAGTTTTTTTGCAAGAGGGTATGCTTTCGGCTCCATCTGCTCCGGTTTTACTCCTGCAAGTACCAGTGGAAGCAGAATGTTATCTTTCAGGCAGAATTGATCTAATAAATTAAAATCCTGAAATACAAATCCAAGATGATCCCTTCTGAATGCAGAGATTTCTTTTTCGCGAAGCGTTACGATATTTTTTCCATTCAAAAGGACCTCTCCTGCAGTCGGTTTATCCAGTGCGGCAAGAATGTTAAGAAGTGTTGTTTTCCCTGATCCGGACTCTCCCATGATCGCCACATACTCTCCTTCTTCCACAGAAAAATTCATGGATTTCAATGCCTCTACCTGGTTTCCTCCAAACCGCGTAGTATATATTTTCTTTAAATTGTTTACCTCTAAAAGTGCCATTTCAGACTCCTCCCTGTCTTTTCTATGCTCAGATTGTTCCTGCAGTCATCATTATTTTTATCACAGCAGTCTTGCTTCATTTCCTTAAGGACTGTATCAAGTATAACAAAAGAGGGAAATGCAAGCTATCGAATCAGCTTACATTTCCCTGCTGTATCTTACATTATCGTAAGATTGCATTTTCTGTTATATGATACTGCTTTATTTTTTGAAATAATAGTTTTAACCGATTTTTACGACTGTCCCAACACCCTCTTTTGATGTGATCGCAAATGTATGTCCCAGTTTTTTCAAAATACGGCTGCACAGATACAGACCGATTCCGCTCGAATGCTGCCCTTCATGTCCATTACATCCGGTATATCCCATCTCACAGATACGGGGCAGATCTTCTGCACGGATTCCGATTCCGGTATCTTCGATGACAAGGCAAACCGAACTTGTACTGCCGTTTCCCATTTCTGTCTTTTTTGCATGGGAGATTTCAGGCAAAGTCACCGACATGGTTCCATCTCCATCTTCCAGATAAATCTTAATGCTTCCTGTCTTTGTGTATTTAACTGCATTTGATATTACCTGTTCTATAACAAATGAAAGCCATTTTTTATCCGTAACTACGCTTGTTTCAACCGGTTCATAACATAGACTGATTTTTTTTGCAATAAACTGTCTTGCATATTTTTTTACAGCCCCCCGTATGATCTCATCCAGATCGGTCTCTTCAAATACGAAATCCGTTGTTTCTGAATCGAGACGCTGATACTGCAATGCCATTTCCACATACTGTTCAACATCAAACAGTTCGGAAAGTTCCTCTGTCATCTTTCCATCTTCATTTTTATTCTGAAGCAGAAGACGCAGCGCAGCGATCGGCGTCTTGACCTGATGCACCCACATGGCATAATATTCCTGCATATCTTTCTGTCTGGCAGCCGCCTGACTCTGCAGTCCTGTATATTCATCTGCCAGTATCCGAAGCAGCTTCTGATACTCATTTTCCAGCAGATCTGCAGTTTCCGGCATTCCATCTGTGGAAAGCATGATGCTATGTTCCAATTCTTTTATTTTCTGATAATGCCTGTAATACCTTGCTGCATCAAAGACCAGAAGGATCAGCAATAAAAATAACGAGATAAATATCCCATAGAGGATCTCTGCAAATGCTATTTCATTGAGCATCATCGTTGCGATCATGATCACTTCACACACAATGACAATGCACAGCCAGCCAATACTTCTTTTTATATAAGCAATAATACCTCTCATCCGATCTGATACCCGATTCCTTTTCTCGTTACAATAAAATCATAAAGTCCAACAGATTCTAACTTTTTCCGTAACCGGTTGACATTAACAGAAAGTGTATTTTCATCCACAAAACTGTCACTCTCCCACAATTTTACCATCAGAGTATCTCTTGAAACGACTTTCTGCTTATTTTCCATAAGCACCTGTAAAATCTTAAATTCATTTTTGGTCAATTCTATTTTTTTCTGTTCATAAAACAATGCTGCCTCTGTCAGATTCAGCATAGCTCCCTTATGCTCTAAAACAGCACTCTGCCCGGTAAAATCATAAGTTCTCCGAAGCATCGCCTGCACCTTTGCCGTCAACACTTCAAGGTCAAATGGTTTTGCAATAAAATCATCTCCACCCATACTGACCGCCATCACAATATTCATATTATCCGATGCGGACGATACAAAAATAACAGGTACTTTTGAAACTTTACGGATCTCACTGCACCAGTGATAGCCATTAAAAAAGGGAAGTTTGATATCCATCAGAACAAGCTGTGGATCAAATGCCGCAAATGTGCCGGTCACATTTGAAAAATCTTCGGCACAGCATACTTCATAATTCCAGCTTTCCAGATGGGTCTTTACACTTCGTGCTATACTTTCATCATCTTCTACGATCAAAATCCGATACATATTTTTTACCACAGTTCTGCCAGTTCATAAATGAGTTTTTCTGTTTTCTCCCAGCCAAGGCAAGGATCTGTAATTGACTTTCCATAGCAGTGCCCGCCGACTTTCTGATTTCCATCCTCTATATAACTCTCAATCATAAGTCCCTTGACAAGTTTATGAATATCAGCAGACATCTTACAACTGTGCAGTACATCCTTACTGATTCTGATCTGCTCCTCAAATTTCTTGCCGGAATTAGAATGGTTGGCATCAACAATCACTGCCGGATTGGCAAGCGGATTGCTGGATGAGTTTGCATCCTCATAATGCTCTAACAGGTTCTGCAGATCTTCATAATGATAATTCGGGATATTTCTTCCAAATTTATCTACATAACCTCTTAAAATAGCATGTGTATATGGATTACCCTGCGTTTTTACCTCCCAGCCACGGTATAAGAATGTATGGCTGTTCTGTGCCGCAATGATGGAATTCATCATAACAGCAATATCACCGCCTGTCGGATTCTTCATACCTACCGGTATCCCCACACCACTTGCTGTCAGTCTGTGCTGCTGGTTTTCCACAGAACGTGCACCTACTGCTACATAAGAAAGCAGATCTGATAAATATCTGTGATTTTCCGGATATAACATCTCATCCGCACAGGTAAATCCTGTCTCCTCCACTGCACGTTTATGCATCTGGCGGATGGCTATGATTCCTTTTAACATATCAGTCTCTTTCTCCGGATCCGGCTGATGCAGCATACCTTTATAACCGATTCCAATTGTTCTTGGTTTATTGGTATAAATACGCGGAATCATAAAAATCTTATCAGCAACTTTGTCCTGCACTTTACGAAGTCTTGATATATAATCAATTACCGCATCCTCATTGTCTGCGGAGCACGGTCCGATCACCAGAATCAATTTATCTTCTTTTCCCTCAAATATTGCGCGGATCTCATCATCACGCTCTGCTTTCGTAGCAACGACCTGTGCACTTACCGGATACTCTTCCTTCAGCTCTGCCGGTGTCGGAAGTTTCCGTAAGAACTCCATTTCCATTTCCATATTATCCTCCGTTTCTGCGCCTTCTCTATCTTCTTTTATGTCACTGTTATCCTCACAGGACTTCTTTGTTATCTGCGCACTGCTTTTTTCACATTAGTTTTGCCCGTAAAACTTGCAATCTGTTTTTCATGCCGCTTTTTCTTTTTCGCTTTAAAGCATTGCAGTATGAAGTTCCTTTAAATAATACTGTGTTCTCTCTGATCTGTCAATCCCTTTTAGGGATTTTCATGAGCTGCCCGGAGGGCTTTTTAATTCATAGGACGTAATTTCCTATGAATTAAAAAGGGCAGGTATCTCATTAAAATACCTGCCTGAAAATAAATATCTATATCTTAGTAAAATACATGATTTCCGATCACAACACCAGCGCGTCCGGAACTTGCTCTTGAAAAACAGGTTGCACCGCCTGTATTATCGGAACCACCTAATGCCTGCTGTGCTGCCTGTACGCAGCTGCTCTTTGGTCCGTTTGCTGCAATGCTTGCAACCATTCCCTGCCCTGCTGGTGGGAACTGTCCGCTCTGGTAAATAACACCGGAAATACTTGATGGATATGCACCTGAACGAAGTCTGTTCATAACAACTGCTCCAACTGCAAGCTGTCCCTCGTAAAGTTCGTTACCTGCTTCACACTGGATCAGTGCTGCAAGAAGTGTTACATCATCATAAGATGCTGAAACTGAAGCATTCTGCACAGTAGTTGTCTCTTTCGTCTGTGCTGCTTTTGCTGCTGCCTCTTCCTCAGCTTTCTTTGCTAATGCCGCCTTTTCTTCTTCTATCGTAACTGCCTCACCAAGTGCAAGTTCTGTGGTAACATAATCCGCACTGACATATGCAGTCTGTCCTTTATATTTAACAGCAACCCATCCATCCTCTGTCTCAGCGTCTGTATCAACTGTCAATGTTGTTCCCTCTGAAACAGCAGTGATAACAGATGCATCCTCCGATGCAGCATTTCTGACACGAAGTCCATTCGTATTAACCTGTGCCTCTGTCTCAACGTTTTCCTGTGCATAGTCAAGTGCATCCTCGCCGGATACACAATAATCGTTGTTTACATATCCATCAACATCGCCGGATACGACATGGGTCCATGTATCTCCATTCTCAACGACATCTGCCACATCACCTTTATATAATTTACCGATAATCTCTGCATCCGCATCCCCAGATGCTCTGACATATAAAAATTCATCAACATCTGCCATCAGACGATTCTGCCACTCGGCATTTTCGGTATTCTGAATATTTTCTGTATCTTCTATATTTTCCGTCTCTTTTGTATTTTCTATATCTTTTGTATTTTCTACATCCACTGTATTCTCAGTGTCTGTTTCACTATCCACATCTGCATTCTGCACATCTTCTACGGCATCAGCTTCCTGCGTCGTTTCATCTTCCTTAGAATCAGCCTGCGCAGATTTCTCTACGGATACTGTTTCTTCCTGTACTGCTGATGCTTCTTCTGTATCTTCTGCTACCTGCGCTTCCTCATCTGCCGAAGCAACAAGTATCGTCTGGGAGTTCTCAACTCCTGCTGCTGCCATCTCTACTGCATCTGTACTTACCTGATTTAACTGTGCAACAACACCTGCTGTCCCATCTGTAGCTAAGTCCGTCCTTGTGTCTGCTACAACCGCTACTGCTTCTGCTGAAACTGTACTGGCTGCATCTGCAATCGCGCACATCACTACCATAGAACCGGCAAGCATGATTCCGCTGATTGCTCTTTTTCTTAAATTCATAGAAAACCTCCATCAGTGTTTACCATCTTATGTAAATAGTATTACACCTTTGTTTCGTTTTATTCATCTTTGTTACAATTATTACGGATTTATTACAATGGGGATTATAGCAAAGCAATACTAAAATGTCAAGTGTTTGACATTTTCTTCCTTTTTTAAGAAAAAACCTCCTCTATAACATCACGGATTACTGTCACGGACTCAGCATCCTGATCACTTTCCTGTTTTTCCTTTTCTAATGTATTTTGTGCCCTGCTTTCTATTTGCTTTTCTGCCTGTTTCTCTGTTTGTTTCACACATCTATCATTTTCTATCTGCTGCAGTTTTTTTTCGATTTCTTCGTTCATCAAAAAGCTTTTCCGCTCCACTTTTTTTATCCTGTGTAATACATAAATCAGCAGGATCAGCATCAGTATACCGCTTCCTATATAAAGCCATTCTGCATATTCTGCTATAAAGATTCCTATCTGTTCCATGTATACCACCTCTCTTTTCCGGACTTATCGATAGATCATACTGTCCTTTTTCTTATTAATTATAGAAAGAACAAGTCCGTTTGAAAAGGTCTTCTGACTGTTTTTTGACCGCAACTTTTGACATTTTCAGTCATTTACCCGCCTGCTTTTTATGCCCCTTTTGTCTGCTGTTTTCTATTTTATAAGTCTTTTCTTGACTTTTACGCATAAGGGTATTATAAATAGGGAAGTGCAAAATGTTACAGGAAAGGGATTATTCTATGAAAAAAATCGTAATGACCGGGGGCGGTACCGCAGGGCATGTCACACCAAACATCGCATTAATGCCAGCCTTGCGAAATGAAGGTTTTGAAATTTCTTATATAGGTTCATATGAAGGGATTGAAAAACGGCTGATTGAGGAACAGGGTGTTCCTTACTATGGCATTTCTTCTGGAAAATTAAGACGCTATTTTGATCCTAAGAATTTTTCAGATCCATTTAAAGTATTAAAAGGGTATACACAGTCGATCCGGCTTTTAAAGAGGATAAAACCAGATGTAGTTTTTTCCAAAGGCGGATTTGTCTCTGTTCCGGTAGTTTTAGCAGCAAAACACTGTAAAGTTCCTGCAATTATACATGAGTCAGATCTGACTCCGGGACTTGCAAATAAACTTGCCATTCCAAGCGCAACAAAAGTTTGCTGTAATTTTCCTGAAACACTTTCTTATCTTCCGAAAGAAAAAGCTGTACTGACCGGTTCCCCAATCCGTCAGGAGCTTTTAACAGGCGATGCTGAGCATGCTTTTTCACTCTGTCA
Source organism: Roseburia sp. AM23-20 (assembly GCF_003470905.1). Lineage (NCBI taxonomy): Bacteria > Bacillati > Bacillota > Clostridia > Lachnospirales > Lachnospiraceae > Roseburia > Roseburia sp. AM23-20. Next base: position 52,510 of record NZ_QRHS01000013.1, on the reverse strand, counting down.
TTTTAAAGATCACAGTAAACAGACAATACTCATCGTTGGCGGAAGCTCAGGCTCCCGTGTAATAAATACAGCGATCCGTGGTCTGCTTCCTGAACTTCTGAAAAATTACAATGTTATTCATCTCTGTGGAAAAGACAATCTGGATGAGACATTAACCGAAACGACCGGATATGCACAGTTTGAATACGCAAACAAAGAGCTTTCCGATATGTTTGCTCTTGCCGATCTTGTTATTTCCCGTGCAGGTGCAAATGCAATCTGCGAACTTCTGGCACTGCGCAAACCAAATATTTTAATTCCTCTTTCTGCCGCTGCCAGCCGTGGAGATCAGATTCTGAATGCAAATTCATTTCGTTCCCAGGGATTTAGTTATGTGTTAGAGGAAAAAGATCTGTCAAATACGACACTTCTTGAAGCAATTGAACATGTTTTCCAGAAAAAGGAAGAATATATTAAGGCAATGGAAAACAGCAACAGCCGTAATTCCATTGATACGATCATCGGATTGATCTTAGACGCATCTAAAAAATAATTTCTGATATAAGAGGAACGGATATGTACTTTATAATATCTGTTCCTCTTTCATTTTGTGATTATAAGCTAGAAAGCTGCTTTTCCGGCAACATTCCCTACATCTTCAGAGAATCTCTGATCTCTGCCATTTCTTCTGGTGTAAACTCCTCATGATCCCAGATCAGAATATCATTATTTTTTGCATTTTTATAACGTGGGATCAGATGCATATGAAAATGAAATACCGTCTGTCCCGCAATTTCATGATTATTTTGTACAATATTAAATCCATCACACTTTAAAACGTCCGTCATATGTTTTGCAAGTTTCTTCGCAAGCTGCATTGCATGTCCTGCTGTCTTTTCATCGATCTCATAAATATCTGCATAATGTTCCTTTGGCAGGATCAATGCATGTCCTTTTGATGCCGGACTCGCATCCAGAATCACTTTGAATTCATCATCCTCATAAATCGTATTGGATGGAATTTCTCCTCCAATAATTTTACAGAAAATACAATTTTCGTCTCTCATATTATCCTCCATTTTCTGTGCATTTGCACTCCTTTTTATTTGCGCAATCGACATATTTACTACAACATCCTGCAGATTTTCTATATCAATGTGTAAACTTAAACATGGTATCTAACATACGCAGAATCTTAAAATTTCCTTTTGCCGTCATTTCTCCTGTCATGAATGCCCTCTGAAATGTCATCCTTCCATCTACGATACCATCCATAACTTCCGGTTTTAATTTCGCATAGACATCAATATTTTCTTCCTGTCCATAGTGAATTGTAAGTTCACCTTCATTTACTTCTAAAAACAATGGCTTTTTTCTGCCTTCTATGATAAACAGGTATCGTGCCTTAAATTCAGGCTGCGGAGCAAACTGTTCACGGAATGTCTCAATATAAGCCTCTTCATCTTCTTTTTCTGACTTTCCAAGCATCCCCTTAAACATTGTTGCAAGTTCTTCGATATCTTCCTTCTGCTTTTTCACATACGTATCATCTGACACATACTTTGACAACTGCTCGCTCTCCTGTGGTGTAAGTTCTAACTGCGGAGTTCTTAATATTGTCTGCTTTACCGCCTGATTGCTGGTCGGAAGACATTTTACTTTCTGTGAAATCGTCCGGTAAAGATTCTCCGCCTTCTTCTCTATTAAAACGGTATAATCTTTATTCATCTCAAAACTAACCAGATCCTCAACGTAACCACAAAGTCCCGGACATGGCTGACCACCTAAGATCTCCCAGGCACTCTCTAATGTCAGTTCACCTTCCCGTTCTCCATATGTCGTAGACATAACAATTGGCTGCATATAGGTTGTTTTTATCTTTTCCTTATCGCCATACAGCCAGCAGGCATCCAAAAACTGCTGCATATAGCCACCTATTCCAAGCCACTCAACAGTTGTTGCAAGAATGATACCATCGGCATCTTTCATCGTCTGCGGAAGCGTGGCAATCTCGTTTTTATGCTCATAGATATTAATACGCTCCACCGTCACGCGAAGTTCCTGCAATACTTCTTCCATTTTATTCAACACATATAATGTAGGATCATCTAACAATCCCCGTCCACCATAATAAATGTTTACTTTCATATTCTACCTCTTCCTGCATGTTCACCAAATACTGTTTTCAGTATATAAACTTTTATTCTTATAATCAACAATTTTCCACTTTTTTGTGGTATAAAATCATTGCCGCAAGAAATCCGGTAAGGATTCCACCTACATGACACCAGTTATCAATTCCAATTGTGGAAAAACCATAATACAAACTTAACGCTGCCATAAGCATCATCCCTTTTACTGTTAAACCTTCAAATCTGCCCCGGTGTCTTATCACTACCCAGATCAGACCGCCAATCATTCCAAACACTGCACCTGATGCGCCTGCAGATACAGCATAATCTCCACTATACAGCATCATAAAATAGGACAATATTCCTCCACCTATTCCTGACAGCATATATATTACAAGCATCTTTAAATGGCCGACTGCCCTCTCAAGTCTCGATCCAACACAGCAGAATATTACCATATTATTTACCAGGTGCGGCAATCCGAAATGGATAAACATCGCCGTAATGATCCGCCACCACTGATGATTGACCTGTAGGAATTCCGGATACATCCCACCATGTGATGCAATATAAAACGGATCCTGCGTATCTCCCAAAATTTCCAATATCAAATATACGATCACATTTATGGCGGCAATCGCTATTGTCGTATAAGAAAGTTTCTTCCATTCAAAACCGGTATTTATATTTCGGGTAACTTTAGAATCAACCCTGCAATTCTCCAATGCACTTTTGAGTCCCCAGAAATCTCCCGGCTGATTTTCATAAATTATCAGTCTCCCCTGCTTCGTCTCATACCCCCATACATTCTTTTGTACACTGCATAACTGATGCATCATATCCGTATTTCTTCCAGCCAGCAGTGTAAGCAGTTCCACATGATAAACCGGATAACCTTCCGGGAAATCTGCAAGCCTGCCCTGCGGATGATAAAAAAGATCCATAACTCGTTCCTGCATTACCTGATGCTGTTCTATGGTCAAAGTTTTTGTATCGTCTAATGATATCATCATCACAACATGAAATCCCTGCTGATAATATTTATAAAATACTCCGACATTCTCCGGCTGCACCGTACAAAATCGATAACCTTGTGCAAGTATCACCTGTTCTATCTCTCTGTTCATATATTTGCCCTCTGATTTGATTATAACGTGTTTGTTGTGCAGGATTTCTGCACATAATATGAACTCGTCAAAGTTCATTATAACGTAGCAAAATAAGATTGCAAATATGTATGCCTCTTTATTTTCTTAAATAAATCTAAACTTCTCATCCGCAAACATAACTGTTTCCTGCGTCTGAAGACTCATTTTTACCCTGCAATTCAACAACTCCCCACCTACCATGGTTCCATTGGAAGAATTCAGATCTTCTATAAAGTAAACCTCCCCTTTCCTGGTAATCCTCGCATGATGTCTGCTTACGGTTCCACTTGGTATCACACCGTCACAATCCGGTTCACTTCCTATAATATATGGAGTATGATCTATTGAAAGCTCACTGCACGCACCATTTCCCTCATATTTTAATATTCCATATTCCTTTTGGGGAAGATTAGAAAGTAAAACGGTTGGATTCTGCTGATGTACGGCAATCTCTGGTTCCGGTTCAAACACAAAAGGTTCCAATTTTTTTTCCTGTTTTTTCACCCCGCGTAATAAATCTCGCATTTTTTCAACCATATTCTGTTTTTTTCCGCTCCATAAATGCCTAAACCCTGTTTTTTTATTTTCTAAAGGTAATGTTCCTTCTTCCTGTTCCTCTTCCTGCCACATTGTATCCGGAATCTTTTCCAGTACATCCTCTAAATATTCGGACTTCCTTAATATCCTTTTTATTTCTGCAATACAGTACCCTTCCATTCTGGTATATTCAAATAGCTCATACGCCATTTGAACCCCATCTGCACTTTTATGATCTAATTTTGCCAGAAGATACTCTAACAGCTCATGAAACGATTTTCCTATATCTTTTTCATTCCCAAAGTAACAGCAAAAGCTGATATTTCCGGTCTGATTATCGAAAAAAATACATTCCGGTCGCAGTAACAATATATCAGGGGATATTAACAACCCATCGAGTATCTCCGACATTGTAACAACAGATTCACATATTTTCATAAAAATATCATGACCAATATCTGATAATTCTGCCAACATGTCTACCGCCTGTTTTCCAGTTATGTCATACCATAGCTGTAACTGCCCATTTTTACTATTACATTCTGGTAATATCAGACCTTTGGGTGTATTTCTCCAGAGCATTTCTTTTTCCCATTGTTCTCCTTCCAATGCCGGCATTAAAACCATATGGCTGGAATGAATATTTCTATAGTAGCTAATCTGAATACTCAAAATAATCCTTTCACCCTTTCTATCTCATAAAATAACTTTAGTGCATTTAAAGTTTCCTCCTTTATCACATCTTCCGCAAGTGTTCTTGTCTCACCATACAGTTGCAATCCCAGTTTCATGACGATCAAAAATAACAGCATCGCCATTGACATAATGATTGCAGCCTCAATAGTAATAGATGCTTCTTCCCATTCTTTCATCCCATTACCATCACGAACAGATAACCCACCAGCAAAAAAGGTGCAAAAGGAATCCTGTACGTTCGTCCTTTCTTTTTGAATACCGATAAAAATAATGACGTTATTCCTATTAAAAATAAGCCGGCAAAAAATACCTCCATATTTTTTTCAAATCCAAGGAATATACCACTAACGACCAGGATCATTCCATCTGCAAATCCAACACCCCCACCTAACAGAAAACCCCAAAATAAGATCATAACTCCAATTCCCATGCCAAACAAAATCTCTACTATATCTAACTTCATGCTATACAAATGAAGTAAAAGCCCTATAATGCCTCCTGTCAGTAAAAAATATGTATTTATTTTTCTTTTTTTATAATCCTGGTATGCAGATATTGAAAAAATACCCAGCATTAATGTATTTTGTAGCATTTTCCCCTACCTCTCCTGTTTTCTAATTTATGCATCTACTGCATTGTTTCCTGTTTCCCACTTCCGATAAACGTATCATATAAATCGTGCGCTTAATTCCACTGCAATTTAGATCATAATGAAATCTGTTTCCCCAATCGGTAATAAACACGGTGTCCTGTTTTTGTTTTTCCGCACATATTTCACATTCGCGGTACTTTTCTCCATATTTATTCCGTTTTTTCTCTAATTCTGTACAACTAACAGAAGATACTGACAATGCTAAATATGTACACTCTCTTGATGTATGATAAACACTCCCTCTTTCTGCCACATACACCCATACTTCCTGATCAGCACTGTTTCCCGTCCACCCGGTCCATTTACGGCATACTGCATGCTGGCTGATTTTAAGTTGTGATTTTCCAGACATCCACACTGGTATTTTTATACGATAAGATGCTACCAGATTTATCTGATCTCCTGTAAATTTTGACTTCGCCAGACTAATACCTGCCGCTTTATTAACTACATAGTGGTTAATATTATCATTTTCTTTTATATTTTTCTTAAAAAGAACATTCGCGGCAGCAATGCCAATCTTTGCCGCATCTTCTTCATTTTCCAGAACAGCCAGTACTGCCATCCTGCGCCCGGTATCATCTAATGCCTTCTGGACTTCCATCTGTACCTGCATAACCCGGAAAAGCATTAAAATCATCATAAAAAACAATGTCATAACCGGCAGTATCACAGCCGCCTCTAACGTAAATGAGCCTTCCAGCCAGGAACATGGCGGTGTCTCCTGACAGCGGCAGGCCTCCGCCTGATGAGAAAGAATATTATCATTTTCCGGGAGAGATCTTTTTTTGTATATTGTATTTTTTATATTCTCTTTCTCAGTAAGAAACACCGCCACATCCCCTCCTTATTCATTGCTATATGACATTTTCTGGTGCTTAACAAAAGTATATCTGCCTAATTTCTGCCCTCCATGCAAATTGCTTTTTGCAAACAAAGGCTCCGCTTCAAATCGCATCTCACAGGTCATGTTCCCTATCATATGATCCATTCTGGCGTTTTTACTATTCTCCTCCTTTTGTATGGCAAATTCCATGATATCCATCATACGGTATGCTATTTTCTTTTCTTTCACTGCAAATAACAATTGCTTTACATAGCCCTGATAATTCAGTCCATCTTTACATTCTTTGGCTTTTCCCCCATCAGTCACGAGTTCTCCAATCTTTTTTATATCAACATTCCATTCTGATGAACTTTTCATCAGTGCAATTTTCCCGCCAGAGAGAAGTGTGCGCAGATCAAGTATACTTTCTACATATGCCCACGCAGCCACGACACCGATCTGTACAATCTTAACGATCACCGGATTACCGGAAAAACCGGCAAGTGATGTTGCAATAATTAACGTCTGATTTAATTTTTCTCTGTCTGCTATAATGTGAGCAACGTTTGCGGCTTCCCTCATAAGCATCAGACGTTCCACTGACGACTCTAAGTTTTGTCTGTCTGTTTCTTTCCCACACAGAATATACTCCATTTCATATGTCAGATCTCCCTTCCCCGGCTCTGTATAACTTGAAAAATACTTTTCAATATACTCCAACACCATAACACGGTCAAAAACATTAAGTTTTTCTGTCTTTTTTGCGTGATACGTTCCGGTTTCACACTGCCTTTTCGAAACTGTATCTTTTAGTTCAACCGCATTTGATGACACTGATGACATATCCGGTATCGTCATGCCAAGAACAGCATTCTGCTTTAATTGCAAAACGACCTGAATAGGACTTTCTGCTTTCTCTTTTTCTGCATCCTGTACCTGGTCTTCATTCGCTTTATCCTGTGCAATGTTATCTTCTTCCTTCTCCTTTTTTGCATTTACGATTGCCTGATCCGCATCTTCCACACTGTAATCTGTTTTTCCATTCTCCTGTGCCTGTTGTCCATCCTGATACTGCTGATACATTTTCTTCGCAATGTCTTCAGGCAGATGTTCCTTCATGTATGCTGCCGCCTGACACAGCATCCCTGTTCCTTCATTATCTGTTGCCAACATATATTCCATCAACGCAGCCTCACATAACTTTGTCCGAAACATGCTGTTTTCTCCGGATTTTGACAAATTTCCAGCAACATATTCCATTACACGTGAACTCACTTTATGTTCCTCAAACTGCTCTGATCCATATGCACCATCCAGATACAGCAGATGATATTTATTCCACAACACAGGCTGATATTCTGCTGCAACACAATCCATCCCTGTTTCTGCCGCGAGGGTGTCCATCATCTTTAATCCTGATACCCTCGCCCCCTCTAATAGTGCAAGCAGAAACGATAAGATCAGCAGCAGACTTAAAGCAGAAAATATTGTCAGACTTCCTTCTGCCTCTGTTTTCATAATATCTTATTACTTTCCGTTGTGATCCTAGTAAGAATTTTGTTATTTAAAGTCGTAATCTTATTCTTGAACACAACTACAAGTCCGATCAGTATAACCAGTATCAACACGATCTCGATAATAGCTACTCCCTCTTCTTCCCTGAAAAAATCTTTAAGTCCCTTCATAAAAACCTCCATTTCTGCGCTGTACTTTGCGCGATCCAAGTTTATGTGCAAACACGAATCTATTTGCAGGAATCATAATTCCATAGAATGATAATTCTATAGAGTCATAATTCTATAGAATGCATAGCTGGAAATGCCAGTATCAACATAACTGCACCAAGCATCAGAATCATTGGAAACAACATTTTTGTCCCCGCTTCCTCTCCCAGCTTGCGTGCCATACTTTTTCGTTCTTCAAATGCCTCTTCTGCTTCCTGCTCTAAAAGGTTTGTCAATCCTCTGCTCCCTTTTCTTAAATTCTGTGCCAGAAGATTACCAAATTTGCGATAGCGGTATCCTCCACACCTCTCTCCAAAACGCTCATATGCACGTTCCTCCCCCATTCCATTTTTTATTTCATATACCGTTTTTTGCATTTCCTCATAGATTTCTTTTTTATAAATTGCTTTTTTATGCCGCTCATTAAAATAATTCGTTGTTAGTCTGTTCCATGCAGAAGAAACAGTCATTCCTGCCCCCAACAGAAGCGCCAGATTGCTTACCATATCCGCATACTGTAATTCCAGTACTGCTTTCCGTTTCTTTTCTTTTTCTCTTTCACGCGACTGATCTACAAATGGAAGAAGAATTACAATCACGATTCCAAGAAAAAGGATTTTTTCCGGCAAATACTCTTTTTTCGTGCTCCAGACCAGTTTTTTTCCATCAATCTGATTTGGGAGTTTCAGTATATTTTCTGTGCTCTCTGTCTGTCTTTGCAGATAGTGTCCAATTTCCAGAAGCATTTTCTGTTCTTCATTAAGAGCCTTTGGCATTACCCGGAAATACCGTTCACTAAAGCACTCCGAAGATTCACACTTTAACGTCACTTCAGCTTTTACCAAAATTCCCTCATCTGGTATATTTTCTGCAACCACCACGCCCTCATCATCAACTACATCATACGGTTCAAATATCCATTCTGCACTTACCTTTCCTTCCTGATAACTTCTTTGAATTTGTACTTTTTCCTGCACTTTGGCACTGTTTTTTGCAAATTCTTCATCAATCTCCTGCTGCGCAGCCTCTAACAGTCTCTGCTCATCCTGCTTTGAAAGTATCTGTTCCGGAACCACTACATGATAGGAATACTCTTCTAACACATCTTCTACATCCAGGGTCATTTCTTCCTCATAATCACCTTCTCCATATGCCGGACGCACAAATTCTGGTTTTACATCACTATTTTCATCCATCACCTCTGAAAGATGCACAAAAATCGCCAGGACAGATACCAAAATCATCACCCCTGCTGCACGGCTTGTCTTAGGCGATGCTCTTTTTCCCCCTATAATTGCCACAAAAACTGCTGTACACAAGACTCCAATATACAAAACCATTCTTTTCTCCTTATACTTTAATATCTGAAATTCGTCTGTTTATTGCCGTTGCCCCTGCAAAAATCAATAATGCTGCACTCATGACAAATACCCCTGACAGATTTCCATATAAAGGATCGATAAATTCTTTCGATGCAAGGTTCAGATATGTAAGAATGAGAAATGGCATTACGCTCATAATCTTTCCTTCCAGTTTTTTCCCGGCAATAACTGTGTCCACTTCCCTCTCCACTTCTATTTTAGCTGAGATCCGCATTGCAGTCGTCCTTATAATTCCTGCAAAATCTCCTCCACTTCTTTTCGCAAAACCAAAAATCTCTGCAAAACTTTCAATTTCTTCCACCCCGCTCCGCGTTGCCAGATCATGTAAAATTTCTTCCACATTCCGGTTCAATTTAATTTCTGTATTCATCCGGATCAATTCCTGTGTGATCATTGCCTCTTTTCCATACAGCCCCATAACTTCCCGCTCTGCTTCTTTCCATGCATTCTCAATGGAATATCCTGCAAGCAGTGCTGCTGCAACAGACTGAATTGCATCCCGAAATTCTATCATTAATTTTTTTGCGCGTTCATCTTTTTTCTTTTTTTTGTAATATGAAACGATCAGATAATTTACAGGTATGACTAACACCATGCCATACCATGAACGGTAAAACAGCCATGAAATTGCTGCTGTTAATATTATTCCCGCTACAACACACCCCAGTCGTTCCCACAGATTGCACTGGTATTTACGATAATCCATTTATTCCCCCGTATCTGTAAGCGTAATTCCTGCCCTTTTACATTTTTCCTGGTTAAATAGTGTTCCCATCTGCTGTAATTTTCCACAAGCCATTTCCACATCCGGTGATTTTTCCACATAACGATACAGGTCTTTCAACACAATCTCCCCATCCTGCATGCCGATCACTTCTGTAATTGCCAGCACTTTACGGCTTTTATCTCTCATTCTTCCAAGATGGACCAGAATATCTAACCCTGATGCAATCTGGCTTCGTATCGCAGCAAGTGGCAGCTCCATTCCCATCAGCACCATTGTTTCGAGCCGGCTCAACATATCCCTGCATGAATTTGCGTGCCCTGTTGATAAACTTCCATCATGCCCGGTATTCATTGCCTGCAGCATATCAAGTGCCTCTTCTCCCCGGCATTCACCAACCACAATTCTCTCGGGACGCATTCGAAGAGCCGTCCTTATCAGATCCCGTATAGTAATGGGCTTAACCCCGTCAAACATCTGATTTCTTGTCTCAAGTCTTACCAGATTGGGTTTATCAACAAGCCGGAGTTCTGCAGAATCTTCAATTGTGATGATTCTTTCTTCCCGCGGAATATACTGTGACAGTGCATTTAAAAATGTCGTTTTCCCAGAACCTGTCCCTCCTGATATAAATATGTTATATCCTGCTGCCACAAGCACCTTTAAAAATGCTGCCGCTTCCTCTGTAATCGACCCTATCCGTATCAGATCCTCCATCAGAATAGGCGTTTTGGGAAATTTCCGGATAGATACAGCGGCGCCATCTATGGAAATTGGTGAAAGAACAATATTTACACGTGATCCGTCCGCTAATCTTGTATCCACGATCGGAGATGCCTCATTTACCATACGATTACTGTTTCCCGCCATCTGTTGTATCACATCACTCAATTTCTGTTCAGATGAAAAATGTGTCTGTGCCTGAAACAATTTTCCTTTTTTTTCATAAAAAATATGTGATGCTCCATTGATCATAATCTCCGTTACATCTGCGTCCTCTAATAATTCCTGGATTGCATCATACTTTCTCAAAGAATTAAATAGTAAATGTTCTAATTGCTCCCTTTCTTTCAATGTCAGCAGGTTATTTTGGGAATATTCCTCCACTTCTGTTTCAATAAACCGGTAAATCTCTTCATCATTTTGCTCTCTGGACAAGTCCAGCGCAGCCATGATATCTGACCTCAGTTTTTCAAATATCTCTTCACTCCACCTATATTTCTCCATAAACATCCCCTGCCAGATATTCTCTTATATAGTCACCAAATTCACTCCATATAAGCTGTTCCAACATATTTCCACCACCACGGATTCCCTTCGCAGTAAAAGGAAGATTTACAAATTGCAATCTTTTGAACAGTTCTCCTTTCTTTGCCAGTTCCAGGTAATGAACAAATTCTTCTTTCTGACACTCATAGAAATACCCTTCTTTTACCGGACAATAAATGCTGCTGCAATGTTCCAGAAAAACTGCAATGGAATAAACCCCGGTTCCAAGATCAAACACAACCGTATCAAACTCCGTGTTCTCTTCCAAATATTCCAACAACTGCAGGTAATCGTTCATCTGAAACTCCCCAAGCTGTTCCGGATTACGAAATGGTGCAACATATGAAAAATCTCCCATTTCATATACATTCCGCAAAAACTGTCCAGATTCTATTATCCCTTTTCTCAGTCGAAGAACCAAATCCCCCATATCGTATTCTGCCTGACTGTCAAACAGCTTTAAAAATCCGGTACTCTGCATCAGATTGATATACAATACTCTCCTTTGTTTTGCGAGTATAGAAGACAGTACCATAGAAAACGGCATCTGCATTTCATGACGGATAGGAGAATATACTCCTATGATCTCCAATTTGCCAAACCTGTCTGTAAATATCTCCTTTCCTGTTTTTTTTCCTCCTGTCACTGCCATTATTTCATGAAGAATCATCTCCATCGGCTGATATTTAAAAATAACAGTCCGCTTTTTTCCCGGCTGCAGATAAGTATTATCCTCTGCCAACTGTTTCGGCATATTTTCTGACAGAATCAGTATCGCCATTTCCAAAAGCTCTGCCTGTTCTCCCAGTTCCAAAAAGCCACTTCCAAGTATGACCAGATCATATTTTTCACTCTTTATCTTCTGTAAAAACAGTTCCGGCTCCCGAAATAAATGAACCGTAAATTCTTTTGCCTTATGTTCCATCAGATATGCAGCAAATCTTTCCCCATACGTTTCATTCGTATCACAGAATGCCACATCAAGTTTATGCAATAGCCCACCCCCAGACCACGATAAAATATCCAATTAAAATTGCTGTTGAAAAATGCATGAATGTCTTTGTTCCAATTGCATAACCAACCGTTAATTTTTTATAAACGATCTTTCCTGCTCCTATGACAGCCCCTACCACAAACGCTGCAGGTATCAGATAACAAAGCTGTGTCAGTGTCAGAAAACCTCCTGCAATGGAAAATAACTTGATATCGCCTGCCCCCATTATGTGCAGACTAAATAAAAGAAATAATAAGATAACCGGAATAGAAATATTCATCAGAAAATGAACTGCACCTGCACTTCCTTCCCCCAGCAGTCGAAATGCAAGTCCCCAAATTAATCCGGAAACAATCAGCCGGTTACTGATCCTGCCGTTTCCGAAATCCATCACCACCGCCATCGTAAGATGCGTCAGCAATGTAAGATTCATTAGTCCCCCAATTCATCACCTCTTTCGTAGTTTGTAAGTCGAATTATAGCAACGCTTTTTTTATTTGTCTACACTTTTCTCAAAAATAGCCTATCTTTGTAGACTATTCACAAAAATTTACATGCCAGAATTCCGTAAAGCAGCGCAAACCCGCCTATACCAAGGATTCCAATTGTCAAAAGGCTGACCGGATTTAATCCAACACTAATTGCAATTTCCTGCGACGCCAGAAAATCATTTGCATAAATAATTCCAATTCCACCTAAAACAACACGAATCATAAAGTTTAGTAACATCTGCATTTTTTTCCCAATCACAACGATAAAAAGTACAATTCCAAGTGCCCCTATAATTGCCCATTCTCCCTGTATCTGTGACATATATATATATTTCTCCTTTTTAGCACGATCAGCTCTCAAAGGCTGTCTCTTCTTTTTATCAAATTTATTCATTCAGACACATTTTATGCAAATAGTTTTTTACAATTTTTCCGTTTTTTGTATAGAATGGAAATTTTGTGATTATACTAAGAATAAAGAATATTTCAGACGGAGGAATACTATGTTTCGTTTTTTTCAACCAGAAAAAACAAATGATGCGCATTATACGGTGCTAATGAATGACCTCCATCAGACTGCGCAGGATCTGCAGGATGCATACCGAAATTTAGAAAATGTAATTGATCCGGATATGATCGACTGCTGCATCTATGAACTATATTCTGTGCAAATGCGCTATAAATTTTTACTTGCAAGCATAAAAAAAATAGAGGATTCCTATACTAAGAATCCTCTGGAAGTATCTAAATCCTGATAAGTCTCAACCAAATCATTTTTTCCGTACGTATATCCGGCATAAACCTGCTGTGTATTACGCATAAGCGGCGCGGAGGTATCTTCTTTCATTACCTCCGCAAATGCCGTATAAAGTTTGTTCATCAGGCTCTCTGCAAGTTCGATCTCTTTCAAGTCCCTTTTATACATTGCTTTTGCAAGTGTTTCCCTGCAAAATACATAAATACGGTATAACTCTCCCGCAAGTTCATAAGAAAAATCAAGCGACGACATCAATTCGCTGACAGCCTTTGTGGCATTCCGTAATGCCGTCTTATAATTTTCCCATTCCTTGTTATCATATGCCTCTTTTGCATCTTCAATATACGCGAAAAAAATATCATAAATTACAATGACCAGGCCGCCTCTGTTACTCTGGCTGATCCTTCTTGTAAAATCCATTATCTGTTCTTTTTTCAAAACAGATCCCTCCTGTTACTGCAGAATCTGCAATACCTGCTGTGGCAGATCATTTGCCTGTGTCAAAACAGAAATTGCTGCCTGATTCAATACATTCTGATGTGTATAATCTGTCATCTCTGACGCCATATCCGCATCCGTCAGACGTGACTGGGCTCCTGTCATATTCTCTTCAAAAGTATCCAGACTTGATACTGTACTCTCAAGGCGGTTCTGGTATGCACCAAGTCTTGAGCGCACTTCGCTGACCTTTGAAATAGCATCATCAAACTGTGTAATACCTCTGCCGGCTCCATTTACAGTTGTTACATCCGCATCATCAATATAAAGACTCTTGCAGGATACTTCCGGAATACGCACTTTTGTTTCCTGATCTTCATTTGCACCAATATGAAGTGCCATTGTTCCAATATCTGTAACATCAAAATCCAGATTTCCCGTATAACCTGCATCAGCAAGAAATGACATTTCAAATCCAGCTCTGTCCGTAACTGTAATCTTATTTCCATCCGTTCTCCAGGTAGCAGTATCGCCAAAACCTGTTCCATCGCCCGGTTTTTTAAGTGTTACCTCAGCATCTGTACCGGAAGGCACGATTACTTTGCCATTCTGAACCTGTCCATATACATAACTTCCTTTGTTCTCCGGATCCTCCACCACGCCTGTAAATCCAAGTGCTGTAACGATCTGCTGATTGTCAAATGCTATCTCTAACGTAGCTGATGCTCCATAACGTTCTGAAGTAAAGGAAAGTGCTCCATTTGTTTCAACCTTTACCGCTGTCTCTCCAGTCTCTGCAGCATTCCGAATCTTCTCAAAAGCCTCCGCATAAGTGTCAGTTGCCTCTATCTCTACTTTAGAACCATTAATACTCATCGTTCCGGATGCGCCGATCGCTGCTGTGGAATTATAATTCTGATTTGCTGTCACCGGTCCGGCCTGTGTAGCTGCAGTATCAATGGAAAGCTGATACTGTCCTGCTTTCACATGATCAGAAATGTCCACTCTTGTTGCATTTTTGGTGTAAACCCTAGTATCTAATGAACCATCTAAAAGTGATTTGCTGTTATATTCTGTATCTGTAGAAATACGGTCAACTTCATCTTTTAATGAAGTGATTTCTTTCTGGATTGCTTCTTTATCCGCCGGTGTCATTGTTGCATCACTCGCTGCCTGCACGGAAAGTTCTCTCATACGCTGTAAAATACTGGTCGTTTCACTCAGAGCACCATCCGCAATCTGAATAACAGAAATACCATCCGATGCATTCTGGGAAGCCCGGTTTAAACCATCAATCTGTGCTTTCATCTTGTTGGAAATAGCCATTCCTGCCGGATTGTCCTTGGAATGGTTGATCTTAAGTCCTGAGGAAAGACGTTCCATCGATGCACTTAAATTATCCTCAATGCCAAGTAAATGTTTATTCGCAATCGCTGCCGACACATTGTAATTAATTCTCATTTCAAATTCTCCTTCTACCATCTCTGTCAGCATCCATGCTGTATTTCCGACACTCCATGTCCCAATTCTCTGCTGTATATATCGGTTTCAACACTCTTTCTCTAAAGAGCGAATTGTTTTTTTCCATGTTTATTTTTTCATACTTCCCCCCGAACTGATTGCAATCCCCGCCAATTCGTATTATAATGACCACATCCAGGCATAATAAGCTGTGATAAAACTAAAAAAACCTATTTTTATAAGGAGGACTATATGACACAGGTAACAAAATCTACTATGATCGGCGAACTGCTTCAGATTGACGAAAACATCGCGCCAATTCTTTTAAATATCGGTATGCATTGTCTCGGATGCCCATCTTCCCAGATGGAGACCATCGAAGAAGCTGCCCTGGTTCACGGAATTGAGCCGGATGCTCTCGTAAAAGAGATCAATGATTTCCTTGCAAAAGATCTTGCATAGTCATTCCCACTTCCGGGAAAAACACTCAAAAAGGATCGCGAAAATGTCATCATTTTCACGATCCTTTTTGATATCAACCCGAATCTGCAACCCGGGAAAGTACAATCTGCCATTTATAATGCTGCAAGCATCTGCAATGCTTTTCCTTTTATGACCAGTCTGTAATGTTCACCAAAAAATGCCTCTGTCGCAGGTGAATATGCCTGCTGTGCTCCATACTCAGATAAAATATTGCAGACTTTATTGAATTCCTCTGGTGACTGGCTGCTTTTACTTACCAGAAGATAGTATCTGTGTGTCGCAGCATCCTCGTACAGATCATTTTTTCCCTTATAAAAATCACCTAATACAGCAGCAAGTTTTGAGAGTTCCTTAAGATTCTGGAACATAAATAATTTCGTAATGTCTACAAGGACTTTGACCGGATCTTCTTTTTCTTTCTGACCGCCATCTGACGGTACGAAATTGTCATTCTGCTTTGCTTTTGCTGCATTTCTTAATTCCTGCTGTTTTTTAAATATTCCAAGTATATCATCTGCTCCTTCGGAAATCGGAGCATTCGCACCAACAATGGCATCGTCATATAAATCCTCTGGATCCGGATCAGAAAACTTGGAAAATCTCGTATCAAGCTCCTCCGGATACTCTACCTTCGTAATGACTAATATAATGGTATCTGCCGACAACGGAATCGCTTCTATCATCAGCGGAATATCATCTGCCTCAAACCCAAACTCGTATGCAGCCTGCTGCATCATATCACGGAACAGCATCTTTGCCTTCTCCGTACCGTATGCCAGCTCACTTAACTTAATCTGGCGCTCTGCTAAATCTTCTCTCGTCAGTGTGCAACGAATCTGATTATCATTTACTTTTTCAATTTTCATACAATCACTTCCTTTTATCCGGGAAACCCTGTAAACTGTACATCTATTATAAACAAATGCAATATCGATGTAAAGTATACCATTATTAAAACTTTCTAAAACCATAACGGCCTTTTACGCATGAATAACAACTCTTTTTTCTGTAACATATGCTGTATTATAAGCATTAATCTTTGTCTATATTACACAAACATTACAAAAGAAGTTGCAATGTAAAACAATTCATGATATAAACTATGCATGAGATGCGAATATGACACGCCCGGAAAGGAGCGGATATCGCATAGATACCAATTTATTGTTTGGCAAATACCGCATTATTTCGACTCTTGGTGCCGGCAGCAGCGGCACTGTCTATCTTGCCGAACATCTCAAACTGAAAGTTTATCGTGCCATTAAGTGTATCCCCAAAGACACTGCACGAAACACTTCCAACTTTTCAGAAGAACAGCTTTTAAAAGAGGCCTGCCTTCTGAAGAATCTTAATCATCCTGGCATCCCCCTCATATATGATATCGACGAAGATGATCATTTTTTTTATATGATAGAAGAATTTATTCAGGGTGATTCATTGGAGGATTTTATTCTCCATCAGGAAATAATTCCAGAGGAACAATTAATAAATTACGGACTGCAGATTTGTGCCGTTCTTGATTACCTGCATCATCTATCTCCATACCCTATCCTGTATCAGGATTTAAAACCGGAGCATATTATATTATGTGGAAATCAGATAAAATTAATCGACTTTGGAATCGCTTCATTTATTACCGTTTTTGGTAAAAATTTCCAGTTATACGGAACAGATGGATATGCTGCCCCGGAAGCTCTTAATGGAAATACTGTAACTACTGCTTCCGATATCTATTCTCTTGGGAAAGTGTTAGAAATACTTTCCAGAACATGCACACCAGACTGTTCCGAAGCACTCACGCATATTATAGAAAAAGCTGCTGATCCAGATCCAAACACCAGATATCAGACAGCCACTGATCTTATGTCTGCACTGTCAGAACCAACTGGTCAGGAAACTCCAGCCAGGAAAAATTTTATTTTCAGACAGGCATTCAAAAAAAGAGATTCTGCGTGTCATTCTTTTACACATCTCATAAAAAACATAGCCGTGATCGGCAGCCGTTCCGGTGCCGGTGCAACATTTTTTTCAGTATCACTGGTAAACACTCTGAATCACAAACATATTCCCTGCTGTTATATACCAATGGATCATTCTGACAACCTTATATCCATGACACAGGCAGGTTTTCTGCCCACAGAAAATCAGGGCATATTTCAGTCAAAAAATTTTTCTGCCACTCCCTGTTACGGTCCCGGAATAGAAGATCCTGTTTTACCATCTGTAATCCGGGTAAGGGATTTCGGTATCCATACCAGTGAATACCTTGACTTCGGTCACTTTGACCTGACATTTATCCTGTTAAGCGGCAGTCCATGGGATATTGCAGATACACTTGCTTTTACCAGCCAGCTGAAAAGTGCCGGCACTCACGTATATATCTGTAATCATGGCAATAAAAATGCTGCCAGAAAGTATGCCAGGTATCTGAAAAATCCGGTCTATTGTTTTCCTGAAGACACTGATCCTTTTCATGTGACTTTAGAGAAGGAACGTCTCATTATGCAAATCCTACAACGAAAGGAGCTGATACATCATCCGGAACATCGGAAAAACTGATTTAAATAAGAGACTTACCATAGGCATTTCAGGCAGTACAGCCGGTGCCGGTGTTACGCACCTTGCAATTGCGCTTTCAAACCTGAGTCATTCAAAGCTGCATAAAAAAACTGCACTGTTAGAGCTTCATAAAAGGAAAAATCTTTCAACGATTCCTTCTGAAACCACGCTCCCGTGCAGATGTGGATTTATGAACAGCCGTACCATTTTTAACATTCACGGAGTGGATTACTATCCGGATGTGACACCGGACGAATTGCCGGGTCTGTATAATCAGGGATATCAGATCCTGCTCTTTGATTTTGGCAATTTTGGTGAGTGCTGTATCCATGAATTTCTACGCTGTGACAGAAAGCTTGTCATCGGAAGTCTCGCACCATGGAATATCAGGCAATATCGGGATCTATTAGAATCGCTCAGTCACTATACAAACCTTGGGGAAGGTTTTTACTGTCTAACACGAACGGAAAGTCCAAAACAGATTCGTGATTTTTCCCGTTTTTACCAGATTTCTGTAAGCAGTATTCCGTCTATTCCGGATCCATTTTATATAAAAAAAGAACATTTTTCCATCCTGCAGAAATTTATCTGCTGAAAAGTTTCTGCAGAAATTATTTTATAATATATCACACAATTGCAACCAGCGAATTTCCTTTTGGGAATAAAGGATTTTAATCCGCTTTGTCATACAGAAATTGAAAACGGGGGATAACAATATTGGATTCTGAACATATGAAAAAGCTTTACTTAGAGCTCTCTTCCTTAGAACATATGGGAACAACCATCTGGTTTGAAGGTGTGCCGAGCAATTCAAAAGAGGTCACAAAGGAGCTCTCTGTCACAGAAGAAAATTCTTATATGAGAGATTATGTCTTCAACGAGGGGGTGCTTACAGAATTACATTTTGATAAAATCAAAAAAACAAATATATGATGATCTGAATAATTGACAGGGATGGAGTACCTCAATGCCCACCCAGTCAGAATATAAAACGACTATCTAAGGCAACATACAAATCCGAAAAAAAGAAACGGCAGGGTTTTACCGAACATAAACCCTGCCGTAAGGAAAGCCTTCCGTATGCGGGAGTTTTTCCTTACGGCAGTTTTTTAAAAATTCTAATTCTTTAAAATAAAATGAATGATTCCTTAAAATAAAGCAAATAACTTTGAATTTACATATCGTTATGCTACAATAGGGGCACATACGATAATTCTTAAGAAGAAGAGGGTTCTTTATATGAAAAAAAAATTTGTCCCTGTTTTAGCTGCCGGTGCTCTGATCGTCGTCATTATCTGTTTTATGCTTCTCGGAAGCATCATTGAAAAATATACACCTTCCAAGGAACATATGAACTTATCTGATTACTATAATCTGTCCAGTGAACAGGACGTAGCCCTGATCCTGAATAACCAGGTTCTTGATGCAAAAGGAAAACTCCTTAACGGAACTGTCTATCTTGATTATGAAACAGTACGTTCTAATCTTAATGACCGTTTTTACTGGGATCACAACGAAAATAAACTTCTTTATACAACTGCGACAGATCTCATTTCTGCAGATGCAGACAGCACCAGTTACTATGTAACAAAGGATTCCCATTCCTTAGATCATGCAGTTGTCAAGGCAGATGCACAGACTGCATATATTGCAATTGACTTTTTAAAACTGTACTCTGATTTCTCATATGAAGTACTTGAGTCTCCAAACCGTGTAATTCTTACAACCGCCTGGGGCGATTACACAACTGCACCGGCTAAACAAAAAACGCAGGTCCGGCAAAAAGGCGGCATTAAGAGTCCGATCCTTGCAGATATCGATAAAAATACGGAAGTTACTGTCTTAGAGACAGGTGATACCTGGACAAAAATATCCACCGCAGATGGCATCATTGGATACGTCAAATCAAAAGCACTTGGCACCACATCTGCCAAAACACTGACCAGCGATTACGTTTCAGAAGAATTTACACATATTAAAAAGGATTTTAAGATCAACATGGCTTGGCATCAGATCACAAATGCGGATGCCAATACAACCATTGCATCTGTGCTCCAGAATACCAAAGGGATCAATGTTATCTCCCCTACCTGGTTCTATCTGAATGACAATAACGGAAATATTGCTTCTCTTGCAAGCTCCGACTATGTAAATTACTGCCACCAGAATGGTATTGAAGTGTGGGCACTTGTAAGCAATCTGGAAAACAAAGATGTCGATACCACATCCGTTTTAACTTATACTTCCAAACGCGAAAATCTGATTAATAACCTGATCTCCGCAGCCATTCAGTATAACTTTGACGGTATCAACGTCGATTTCGAGGCATTAAGTTCCGAAGTCGGCGACTCTTACATTCAGTTTATCCGTGAACTCTCATTGAAATGTGCAAACAACGGAATCGTCCTTTCCGTGGATGATTATGTTCCTACCAGCTATACTGCGTTCTATAACCGTGCAGAGCAGGCGGTTTTTGCAGATTATGTTGTTGTCATGGCATACGATGAGCACTATTCCGGTTCTGAAGAAGCAGGATCTGTAGCTTCCATCAATTTTGTAAAAGAAGGGGTTGCCAATACCTTAAAAGAAGTTCCTGCAGATCAGTTGATCTTAGGTATGCCGTTTTATGCCCGTGTATGGTCTGAGACACCTGCTGACGACACTACAGATGCTGACGACACTACAGATGCTGACAGTTATCAGCTCTTTACATTAGACTCCTATGCAACCGGTATGTCAGAGATCCAAAAACTGATCAGTGCCAATGCAGCCGAGCCGGTATGGTCAGATGCAGATGGTCAATATTATGTTCAGTATGAAAACAATGGGGTCACTTACAAAATATGGGTGGAGGATGCTGCTTCCCTGGAAGAGAAGTTAAAAGTTCTTCAGGAAAACCAGCTTGCCGGTGGTTCTTTCTGGAAACTTGGTTTAGAGCTGCCTTCTATATGGGACACTGTTATAAAATATATTAACTAAATACATGCATGAACTATATGATCTAAATGCATAAACTAAATACATGCATGAGATCATGACATAAACCCTGGAGATCGTGAATATTTTATAAAAACGATACTCCGGGATTTTTTATGAAAAAAAAGATAGAACTTATAATGGCTGTCTGTCTGGTGATTGCTGCTTTTTTTCTTGGAAGCCAAAGTGCCATACTGGTACAAAACAGTCACGCGGACACAGGAGAACTACCCGATACGCCAGGCACAGATTCCGTTTCTGATACAGAACTTGCCGGAAACGGGCAAAATGAATCATTTTCCGATGGTTTATCGATCGTGATCGATGCCGGACACGGAGGTATCGATCCCGGCAAAGTCGGCATTAATGATGCATTGGAAAAAGATATCAACCTTGCACTGGCACTGAAACTGCGCGATAAATTCAGTCAGGATTCCATCCGGATCATTTTAACACGTGACTCTGACACCGGTCTTTATTCTGAGGGAAGTACAAACAAAAAAGCGGAAGATATGCAAACCCGCTGTAAGATCATTTCAGATGCCTCACCCATTTTTACCGTCAGCCTGCATCAGAACAGCTACCCCTCTCCGGAAGTCTGCGGTGCACAGGTATTTTATTTTGGTCAGTCACAGGACGGAAAAAAACTTGCCGATATGATTCAGGACAGTCTGATTTCAAATGTTGATCCCGATAATCACCGCGTTGCAAAGGCAAATGAAAGTTATTATCTGCTCAAAAAAACACCCACACCTACTGTTATCGTAGAGTGTGGGTTCCTAAGCAATCCGACAGAAGCGGATCTTCTTTTGACAGATGATTATCAAAATCTGCTTGTCGATGCCATATATAACGGTATACAGAATTATCTGTCGGAATCAACATAGTTCAAAATAATAGCATCGATCCTGCATCTATCTCTAAACTTCTTTTGTGAGTGTTCCTTTTACCGCTTTGATAAAATGTTCCGCAATTCCATACAAACGTGAAGTCTGCACACGATAAGTATCACGGTTCTCAGCTTTCTGAGAATCAGAAAGCTGCGTTTCCTCCTTTGCATCGACTCCAAATGCCCCCATGGAAAAATGATTCAGATCAAGATCCGGAATATGCGCACAATGTAACTCTGTGACATCATCATTTTCTCCCCCAAGCAAATCCGAAAGATCCTGTGTCTGTCCCTTAAAAAGTTCTGCTGTCTCCTCTGAATCTGTGGCGATCAGTCCATGTATGCCATCTTCTTTTGCCTGGAATGTCGCCGCAATTTTTCCGCGCAGTTCACTTTCCATCATGATATCGACAATACCTTTTTTGTCCACGCCGCGCACGATCTTAACAGAAACATTCATGAGTTCATCATTGACCATCACCGGAACAGCATACTGTTCTTCTTTTGCAAGGATACTGTTTACAGAAAGCTGTGCAGAAAGCATTTTCATATCCCGTACATCAAGGCTTGTCACATGATCGCTGTTTATCATTGTTTTCATCACATTTTCCGCAAGCTCTCCTAGCTTTTCCTGCGCAACCGCCATATCTGCCGGTTCCGAAACAGCCTCTCCAAATTCTTCCAACAACTCCTGTTTAATTGCCTCTAAGTCCTCTGCATCTACCTGATCATCCCCATTGTGGTCTGCCGTACTGCTTCCAAAAATCTTCCGGAACATCTGGTTTCGCTGGTTCAGCATAGATTCCATTGCCAGTACATTCGACACGGTATTTGGGATATCATATTTATCCAGAATACGATAAATGCTCTCATCTGCATTTGCTGCCTGTTCTAACTGTACAAGCTGCTCTTTTGCGTAATCCGCATTGATACTGCTCTCATCCGCCTGTTCACCTGCCTGTGTCAGTACTGCCTTCAATTCCTCCGGTGTCATATTCTCCCATTCCATATCCTGCTCAAATAGAACTTTTGCACGCTCCGGCGTCAGTAATTCGGATGCATCTTTTAAACAATTATTCTGATATGCAGCCTCAATCTGATCCGTAATAGAGCTGCCTTTCGATGTACCGGATACACCCTCGAAATTGTAATCTACGGAATAATCCATCTTACTGCTGCGTTTTTCGGAACGCACAGCTGTCAGGAGATTTTTCATGGTAAGCGGTGCTCCCTGCTGTATCAATGCACCGATTGCTGCACCGTCCGTATTTTCCACCTGTCTGATCAGACGATAGATTCCTATATAAGAACTGCGTTCTTCCTCGCTGATCTCATGATTCTGTTCCATTTTCCAGAGATATTCACTAAATTTACGGTTATCTTCCCCGCCAAGCTCCTCGCTTTTGATACTCTCTGCCTCCTGATTCAGCGATGTAAAATCCATTTCCAGTGGATTTATTCCACGTTTTATCATCTGTGTAACAACTGCCGGTGTCATGTTTTTAAAGACACGCTGCACTTCTTCATCTGCCGCTTTCATCGTAAGCACAGAATCCTGCGTAATATCGATACTATTATATCCAAGGATACGCACTGCGCGGCGGTTCTCATCCGTCAGTTCCATACCAAGATCATTTAAAATATCATCCACATTGCGAAATGCCTTCTGGATGGAATCCCCCAGATCAGCTCTCGGTGCTGTCATCAGTGTCTCATACTGCCGGCTTGCTTTTTCAAAGGAAGTCTTCAGTTCCGTTCCTGCCTCATGGACACCATTGATCGTCGACACGTCAGCATCTTTCATTCCGAGCACATATGCCGGGACATAACGCATGTCGGTAACTTTTTTATCAACCTCTCCAAAGAGTTCTACCTGCTCCTTAGTCGCATCCACACCCTCAGACATTAACAGATTTCTGTAATATTCATTTTCCTGATCCTTTAACTGCTCCACCAGTTTTACCAGCGGCTCTGTGTCAATGGAAATACCCTGTTTTAACAAACGGTAATTTGCTTCAGCAGTCATGGCAAGACGGATCTCCTCTAACTGCCTGCGTGCAGTCAGAAGCTGCTGCCCTTTTTGTGTATAATTTCCGTCCGCATCCTGTACTGTGCTTTCTGATACCCTGTTTGCCGCAGCTTCCCTTAAGCTGTCTAATGTGAGAGGAAGTCCTTTTTCCACAATATAAACAAGGTCTTCATCCGTTGCATTTTCTACAGTATCCACAGCATTTTGTGCCTGCTCCATCCATGTGTAACCGGAAAGTATCACCGCATCCTGTGCGCTTTTTCCTTCACTGACCGCCTCCGCTGCAAGTGCAGCAATATCTTCTGCGCCTGTAGTAAGTTCCGTCTGACGCAGTGCCTGCGCATAGGTAAGATTTTCTTTCGTCAACGGTATATCGTTTTCTAACATCCACTTACTGGTTGCGATTGTATCATCATTTACTTCCAGCCCTGCTGATGCGATCACATTCTTCACCTGTGGAAGGAAAGAAGAAATATCCTGCTGTTCTGCCGACATATAGCCTGCGCTGGCAGAATGTCTGGCAAAATAAATATTCTGCACAGTAGGTTCTAACTGGTTATCAATCAGATATTTTACGGCTCCATCATCCAAGGACGATAAAGAGTCTGCCATATCTACTGTCTCTGCGATCTGTTTAAAATTATCATCTGTAAGCGGCAGATCTGCCTCCCGCAGACTGTCTGCAATCTGCGCTGCAAGTTCCGGGCTTCCCGTGATCTGCGCAAGCTGTTCAAAATCAAGATCATCTCCGAATGCAGAAATATCCACCCCTGCTTTTGCAAGCTGTGCTTTGATCTTATCCGTCACGGTCACGATCTTATTACTTGTGGTATCATCCAGTGAAAAACCTTCCTCCTGCATTTTTTTATAGTCTTCCGGTGAAGTAGTCTCCGCAAGCACTGCCATCTGAGCTTTTCTCTCCCCTGCATCCATAGAGCCTGACTGCTCGATCTCATCTATGATCGTCTTTTTCTCTTCTTTTGCCGGATTCAGATAAGTAACCTCTTTTGCCTGAAAAGACGTGGTTCCTGTCGCTTTTTTACTGCTCTCCGTCTTTACCGCATCCGCAAACAACTGTATCCCGTTTTTTTCTTCCACCGCTCCTGTCTGCGGCATCAGATCCATTACTCCCTTATTCTGTTGCTGTTGGTTATCTATTCTCATGATCCGACTCTCCTTGTTATCTCTGTCATTTTGCACCGGCTGATGTAAATTCCTTCATTCATCTGTATCCGTTTTTTCAAAACATTTGTCCCATAGTCTCTGATATCAGGACAAAAGAATGGCGCATACTTTCATTTCCCTGAAATATCTGCGCCATCCATAGCTGATGTATATATCGGATACATCAGCGTATTTATTAAGTTTTTCGATATAATTCCAGCTTCTAGCCTGCTATTTTACAGAATCTCAATAACGGAATACCGCTACACCAAACCCCGGAAGCGGATATGCGAACGAATAAGGTCTTCCGTCACATTCCTGCCGAACAGCTTTATAACTTACCGGACATTCTTTACCATTTCCACCAAATTCCGCATCTTCACTGTTTAAGATCAGTTTATAAGTCTTTCGTTTTGGTACGCCGACACGGTAGTCCTTGCGTTCCACCGGTGTAAAATTACATACAAAGAGCAGATTATTCTTTCCATCTTTACTCTTTCTGATAAAACTGAAAATACTGCGGTCAGCGTCGTTGGCATTGATCCATTCAAATCCGCCCCAACTGCTGTCAAGCTCGTAAAGTGCCGGGTTTTTCTGATAAATATGTAATAATTTCTTTACCCAGTTCTGCATATGTTGATGATCCGGATTTTCCAGCAGATACCAGTCTAATTCTCTTGCCTCACTCCATTCCTGAAGCTGCGCAAATTCCTGTCCCATAAAAAGAAGTTTTTTGCCTGGATGTCCCATCATAAATGCATAACCGACCATCAGATTTTTAAATTTATCTTCCATCTCGCCAGGCATCTTATTGATCATGGAACATTTCAGATGTACCACCTCGTCATGGGAAAGAACAAGGATATACTTCTCGCTCTCATTATAGCTCATGGCAAAGGTCAGCTTGTGATGATTATCCTTACGGAAATATGGATCAAGTTTCATATAATCCAGAAAATCATGCATCCATCCCATATTCCATTTATAGCTGAAATTAAGTCCATCGTCTTCCACGCGGCCAGTCACCTTCGGCCATGCTGTAGATTCCTCTGCGATCATGACTGCCCCCGGATTTCTTCCAAGGATCAGCGTATTGACATGCTTAAAAAACTCCACTGCCTCAAGATTCTTATTATCGCCATACTTATTCGGAACCCACTGTCCCGGCTGCTTTCCATAATCCAGATATAACATGGATGCCACCGCATCCACACGCAGTCCGTCAATATGATAATGCTCGATCCACATTAATGCACTGCCGATCAGGAAATTCTTGACCTCATTCTTGCCATAATCAAATATCTTTGTACCCCAGTCCGGATGTTCTCCTTTTCTCGGATCTGCGTATTCATATAGACATGTCCCATCAAACTCAGTCAGTCCATGTGCATCTTTCGGAAAATGTGCCGGCACCCAGTCTAAGATCACGCTGATCTTATGTTTGTGACATTCATTGATAAAATACGCAAAATCCTGCGGTGTTCCATAACGGGAAGTCGGCGCATAATAACCCGTCACCTGATATCCCCAGGAACCATCAAATGGATATTCCGAAATACCCATCAGCTCAATATGTGTGTATCCCATTTCTTTTACATATGGGATCAGATACTTCACAAGATCCCTGTAACTGTAAAATCCGTCATCCTCTCTGCCCGGATGGCGTTTCCAGGAACCCGGATGCACCTCATAGATTGCCATAGGTTTTGCATAGACATCTTTGGTCTTAGCACGCTCTTCCATCCATTTTTCATCAGTCCATTTAAAATGATCTATATCTGCGACTGCAGATGCTGTTCCCGGACGAAGTTCCGCATAATTTGCATATGGATCTGCTTTATAAAGCCGCTTGCCATCTTTCGTCTCGATCAGATACTTATACAGAGCCCCTTCCTCTATACCAGGAATAAACAATTCAAATATTCCCATCGTATCCGGCTCAAGCCTTGTCATTTCATCTGCCGTTTCATCCCATCCGTTAAAAGAACCGATTACCCAGATTCTTGCGGCATTCGGAGCCCATACATCAAAACATACACCACGGATTCCATACTGATCCGTAAAATGTGCCCCCAGTTTGCGGTAAATCTCATAATGCGTCGCCTGTCCAAATAAATAGCGATCCAACTCTGAAAAATTAGCCATACCCTTACACCCCTTTATTTTTATGTCATGATTATAGCCTGTATATTTTAGATTCCAAAATCTTTTTCGCGAAGAATCACATAATCTTCATCATCATATCTTCTGGATGTGATGATACTAAATGCTTTTCGTAAACCGCCCTTTTCAGATTTACTGATCGCATCATCCACGATTTCCTTTACCTCTGTGAGTGTTGTTGCCCTGTCATATTTCTGAATATTGCTGATACTGTTATAAAGTGCCAGAATACCCATCTCGTCTATTGTATATCCAAGTTCATTTGCATATGCTTTTGCAAATGAGACAAGCTCATCACTGGTAAATATCGGAATATTGATTTTCTCAGAGAAACGGGAAGCAAATCCCTCGTCCCTGCCAAGTGCTTTCTCAATTCCACGATGTGTATCTTCCATAATGACAAATAATCCGCTTGTATCACTTTTAAGAAGAAGTGACAGCCTGACTGCTGTTTCTTTGGAAATATCGCCTGCTTTCTCAATGATCAGACACCCACCGGAAATCTTCTTTAGTAACGATGCAACATCCTTTTTATTTAATGCAGATGCTTCGATCTTTCCAACCTTGCCCTTCGGCCTTCCGGTTTCCTTCTGTAAGGCTTTTACCATAGCCGTTGCAAGAACTGTTTTTCCACTTCCGCTTCCACCCTGGATCACCATGTTTCCGGTGGAGGCATCCTTCCCTGTTTTCAGATGTCTTGCCGCACCTGTAAGTGCCTGACATATCTGCTCTTCCATTCCTTTTATCGAAACAAAATAAGTAAATATCCCTCGCAGTTCTTCACTCAAAGATGTAACCGCCTCAAAATCTTCCTCATCTTCAGGCTCACTGATCTGTGGAAGAACACTTTCCGCGTCAACAGTATGTTCTACTGTCTCTGCTAATGTCTGATCCGTTACCACTTTTCCAAGGTCGATCGTATCGGCAGTAATTACATCATAATCATCTGCCGACTGCTCTTGTGCCCTTACCTCCGGCATTTCATCTTCCTGATCTGCTTGAGAAAAATCTTCCTTTTCCTCTTCTGTCCAGGATTCCTGTAGCTGATCCTCCTCAGGAATTTCCATATTCTCCGGGGTCTGCATCATCTCTGATACTTCTTCTGCGATCTCATCCTCATTCACTTCCAGTTCTGATGGTTCTTCCTGCCCGGACGTTTCTTCCTCTGATGCAGCTGCCTGCGGTGCGGTTTCCGCCGCCACCGATCCGGCTATCTGCGGTGCAGTTTCCGTCGCCACCGATCCGGCTATCTGCGATGCGGTTTCAGTCGCTGCCGATCCGGCTGCCTTTGCAAGCTGTTTATCAATGTTTGCCGTCTCAGTCGAGATCCGTTCGATCTCTTCCTGCAAGATCTGATTCATGTTTGCAACCATAGCTGCTGCCCTGTCATTTTCCAGCGGCTTGCCTTCTATATACTGATCCTGCAGTATATCTTTCGGAGCAATGCCTGCATCAAGTTTTGGAATAATATCAGCAAGGCGTCCCATAATTTCTTCAGCTTCCTGCAGGGCGCGTGCCTTTGCCGATTCAAGTCTGCGCTGCTTTGCATCTTCTAATGCAACTTCGGCAGCATATTTTGTTTTTTCCCACTCGGCAAGAACTTCTTCAATACTCATCTGACCGGTAATCTGATGCTCTAATGCCGTTTTTTCCGGCATATACATTCCAAGCTGTCCGTCATGTTCTTCCGCAAGCAGCTCTTTAAAATTTATCTTTAATGAATCATCGATCTCGTGATCCGACTCTATATGTGCCAGATTATTTTCATCTTCCCCGGACTGATCATATTCTTCTTTCGGAAGCTGCAGATAAGGGATCTCCTCCACGAGTTTTTTGATATTATCCATACTGTCCGTGACGGTTTCTTTTTCCGTTGCCTGCATGATCTGCTGCATGCTTTTTTGTAATTCTTCCTGCAGATTCTGTGTATTAAACCGCTCCGGTGAAAGTTTCACATCCGGTATCTGCACGGTTTCATTAACGATCTCCCCCGAATCAAGTTCCTCCTCCGGTCTGACCTCAACAACGCCTTCACGTTTCTGACAGAATCTCCGGTACTTTTCTTCCTGCTGTTTATTTAATGGCTGATAGATCATCTTCAGCTCTAAGGCACGCTCCACATATGGACCTTCTCCAAACCACAGAACCAGCTCATCACATGCCTCCACACACTTATCTGCCATACCCGCTTTATGGTACAGACATGCAAGTTCAAATGCCCATTCTTCGGTATATTCCTGCTCTTTTAACTCCTCTAAGATTCCGATCAGAGTCTCTATATTTGCACCCTGCGCTTTGCAGATCTCATATTTCAGCACATATTTTAAATTATCATGCGGTGCGATCTCCACAAACTCCTGATAATAATCCTTCGCCTCATCAAAATTTTTCATTTTGATTGCAACCTTTGCCAGGCGGAAAATGATCATCCTTCCAATCGGTGATCTGTCATATGCCATGAGCAAAACTTCACGACTGTCCTCCAGACGACCGGTATTCTCATAAATTTCTCCAACTTTTACAAGTGCATTTACATTTTTTATTTTATTCCAGTTGATCGTATCAGCTATCTCTGCTGCCTTTTCATAATTATGTTCGGCAGTCAGTGATTTCATCTGATCCAGTTTTAATTTATATTCATATTTATCCAAAATTATGCCACCTTTGAACGCGCTATTCTTTTGCTGCTTCTTTTGTTCTTAGTTTATCATACGCACATATAGATGTCAAAAATTAATCTAAGAAAAAATGCTATGATACACGCAAAAAAAGGGGGTTTGCAGTCTGCTCCCCCTCTTTTCTGTCATTGATCTTTTTCTTCTTTTTTACTCTCTTCTATATGCTTTTCGCGATGCTTTTTCAGCTCTTTTTTGGTCGGATTCTTATCATAAACCGGCTGGTTGCTCTCCCTGTCAACTTTTGTCAGATATACATATGCCGATGTATCTGCTGTAAGTCCGCGTTTTTTCAATAAATAAGACACTGTTTTCTGTGCAATATAATAAATTACTGCCATAAGCGGCACTCCGAGCAACATTCCCGGGAATCCCCATAATCCGCCAAATACCAGAATTGCAAACACAACCCAGAATGCCGATAATCCGGTAGAACTTCCAAGGATCTTCGGTCCAATGATATTTCCGTCGATCTGCTGTAAAACAACGATAAAGATCAGGAAATATAATCCCTGTATCGGATTCTGCAGCACAATAATGATAAAGGACGGCACCGCACCGATAAACGGACCGAAAAACGGTATAACATTGGTAACACCAATGATCACGGCGACTAACACCGTATCCGGCATCTTCATGATTGCAAGCACGATATAGGCAAGCACACCAATGATCGCCGAATCTAAAATTTTACCACTGATAAAGCCGCTGAAAATCTCATTACTCTTACGGACAGTATCAACAATGACATTAGCACGCACCGGTTTAAACAGTGCATATACGATCTTTTTTGCCTGTCCGGCAAAATGTTCCTGGTCCGCCATCACATAAACTGAAATGATCAGACCGATGATCACATTTAAAACAAACTTGACTCCATAGATGACACCGCTTGTGATCGATGTAAGATAGGTCTGTACCTTTGAAAAAATATCATCTTCAAAAAAGGTCTCAACCGTATCCGTTATTTTGTCCACGCCCTGCTGTATCATGGACGCAAATTCCGTATCACCGTTTGTCACCTCGTCTACCCATTTCGTCAGATCCTTTGCTTCCTGTGGAAACGATGTGATCATGCTCTGGATACTCTCAGAAATAGATGGAACAATCGCCGCCACCAAAAGCACACAGATTCCCACTAAAAATACCAGCGATCCGGTAATTGCAATTCCCCGTGACGTCTTTTTCGCTTTACGTTTGCTTTTCATCCGCGGCTCTAAAAACTTAAACAGGTGTCCCTCTAAAAATTTCATGATTGGATTTAACAGATATGCGATCACTACACCGATAATGATCGGCTGTAAGATCAAAGACAGCTTCTTCCAGAAGTCTGTGAATCCATTGTAACGGTAGATCATAAAGAAAAACAGTATGCAACAGCAGAAAGTCACAAATACGACTAGTGCGATGATGACATACTGTGGTTTTAATTCCCATTCTGTTTCCTGAGATGTTTTTTTTATCTTTTCCTGTTCATCCAAATTGCCATCCTCCGTCTTATCTAATATTTTCATTATAACCTTCGCAGACAGGTAACGCAATCAGATTTTGCTGAAATTTTTATTAATTACCGGATTTTGCAAAAAGGGACACCGGTGCTCATGCGCCGATGCCCCAAAATATCAGTCTGCGGTTTTACCCTCTGTAATAATTGATCAGACAACCCTTTAAGATGATTTCTCTCTCATCATCGGTCATCGCACCAAGTCCAAGTTTAAATTCTTCTGCTTTTCCATCTTTGATCACATATGCCGTAATCTCAGACTGCTTGTCCTCAACCGCCTTACGGATATTTGGAATATATAAATAATCAAGATTCTTAAACGGCAGCCCGCCTTCCGGAATAATGAATGGAAGCATACCCCAGTTGATCAGGTTCGAGCGGTAACGTTTCGTTGCATACTCATTTGCAATGTTTGCCCAGCCGCCAAGTACTTTCTGGCAGGAAGCAGCCTGCTCACGTGCAGAACCATCGCCCGGTTTTACTGCAAAGATCGTACTTCCAAAACCGATCTCACCATTGGAATGGTTATCCTCAAATTTTGTTTCCGGGAACACTTTATCGATGACATCCATAACCGGTTTTAACTCTTCTACTGCCTCTAACGGACAGTTTCCGGCTTCTAACGCTTTCTGCGCTTTCTGGATCTCTTTTGCACGGCCAACATACTGTGGATCTTTTCTGGAAAGTGCAAACTCTGCAAGTCCAAGCGGGTTAGAACGGAAGGAAGATGTCTCTCCGGATGGGATCAGCTCATCGGTAGTCGTTACCGGATCGTGGATCTCGGATACAACCTTTAATACTATATTTTCCGGTAATGCACTCATTGCCGGCCAGTCTTTGATGTTTGGTCCAAACTGGATCTCAACGGAAGGATCGGCTACACCCTTGCTGTCAAAGACACGGTTTGCATAAATATTTTTATCAAAGAAATACTTCGGTTTGGTGAAGTTCACATCAACGTCTGTTGCAGCTGTCAAAAATCCTTTATTTGCGGCTGTTGCTGCAATAGAACGTGCATCCATCAGTGCGACGGAAGCAACCTGTCCTTTCTGTACCTTGGAACCTTCACGGTTCGGGAAGTTTCTGGTAGAGTGGCGGATGGAAAATGCATTGTTTGCCGGTGTATCACCAGCACCAAAACACGGTCCGCAGAATGCAGTCTTAACGATCGCACCTGTCTCCATCAGGGATGCAACTGCACCATTCTTTACTAATTCCATGTAGATCGGTGTACTTGCCGGGTATACACTTAAAGTAAACTCATCCGGTCCGATGCTTGCGCCTTTTAAGATGTCTGCGGCATCACAGATATTTTCAAATCCACCGCCTGCGCAGCCTGCTATGATACCCTGGTCTACATACAGTTTTCCATCTCTTACTTTGCTCTTTAAGTCAAGTTTGACCGCACCATCAAAACTTACCTCTGCACGTTTCTCACAGTCATCTAAGATATCCATCAGGTTGGCATTTAACTCTTCGATCGTGTAAGTGTTGCTTGGATGGAACGGCATTGCGATCATTGGTTTGATCTTTGAAAGATCGATCTCGATCATTCCGTCATAATATGCCACGCTGCCCGGATTTAACTCTTTGTAATCCTGTGGTCTGCCGTGGATCGCATAAAATTCTTTTACTTTGTCATCTGTCTGCCAGATGGAGGAAAGACAGGTTGTCTCTGTGGTCATAACATCCACACCGATTCTGAAATCGACGCTTAAGTTTGCAACACCAGGTCCGACGAACTCCATGACTTTATTCTTTACATACCCCTTGTCAAACACTTCTCCGATAATGGCAAGTGCAATATCCTGCGGTCCGACACCTTTTGCCGGTGTTCCTGTCAGATAAACACCGATCACACCCGGCATGTCGATATCATAAGTCTTATTTAAAAGCTGTTTTACAAGCTCCGGTCCACCTTCCCCGACTGCCATGGTACCGAGTGCACCATAACGTGTGTGGGAGTCAGAACCAAGGATCATAGCCCCCCCCGCAGCGAGCATCTCTCGTGCAAACTGATGGATAACTGCCTGATGAGGTGGTACATAAACTCCGCCGTATTTCTTTGCACAGGTTAAACCAAACATGTGGTCATCTTCGTTGATCGTTCCTCCGACTGCACAGAGACTGTTATGACAGTTAGTCAGTACATATGGGATTGGGAACTTCTCTAATCCTGATGCCCTTGCTGTCTGGATAATTCCGACAAATGTGATATCATGGGATGTCAGTTTGTCAAACTTGATCTGAAGTTTGTCCATATTGCCGGATGTATTATGATTTTTTAAGATGCCATAAGCAATCGTATTTTCTGCTGCCTGTTCTTTTGTCACTGCTGCACCGGTCTTTTTTCTGACCTCTTCAATGGCATTTGCACCATCCTGCACCAGTTCATTTCCATTTACGAGATATACACCTCTATCGTATAATTTCATGGTTTCCTCCATTCTTTTGCCCATTTTTCTATTATCTTGAATTATATAGACAGCATGAATAAAAATCAAGTACTTTTACACGTTAAACCGAAAGCATTTGAAAGTACAGATTGCTGTCTGGCGGCAGCTATCTTATTCATCTATATCATTTTCCTGTTGTGTTTCTCTGTAAAGCGGGAACGTGATCGATGCCTTGAACAGATCCCCGTCCACGCCGATAAAAAAAATTCCTCCCATAAGCTGTGTCAGGCTTTTTGCAATGGAAAGTCCAAGTCCGCTTCCTTCCGTTGTCCTTGAAGCATCCCCACGGATAAAACGCTCTGTCAGATCTCCCGCATTGCTGTTTTCCAGTGCAAGTGAACGCTCCGATACATTTTTAATGGAAAATGTCACTTTTTCCTCAAGCACATGCACATCCACATAAACTCTGGTTTTTTCCAATGCATATTTTGCAACATTATTATAAAGGTTTTCGATCACACGGTACAGCTGTCTGCCGTCCGCACGGATCATTACTTCCGTTTTCGGAAGTTTTGTAACGATCGTCAGCTCTTTTGCCTCAAATTTTTCGTTAAATTCACCTGCGGTCTGATAAATGAGTTCCACCAGATCTATCTTTTGCATATCCAGTTTGACATTTCCGGACGTAATACGTGATGTCTCGACCAGATCTTCGGTAAGCTGCTTTAATCGCTGTGACTTGGCATCTAAGATCCTGATATAGCCATTCACTCGCTCATTATCAATCTGTTCAAGTTTAATCAGGTTAACATAATTAATAATGGAGGTTAACGGTGTTTTAATATCATGTGAAACATTCGTGATCAGATCTGCTTTCATACGCTCGTTTTTCGTACTGTCATCCACCGCATGTAAAAGACCGCTGCCGATATTGTTGATCGCCTCTGCAAGTTTTTTATCTTCTCCATGCAGCCCTTCTGTGTCAATCTTATTGCTTAACACACCTTCTGTAATTTTCTCCACGCCCTCATACACCTGATAATGCTCAACCGCAGACCGAAGCAGCGCATATGCCTCCATTCCGCTGAAGATCAGAAGCAGCACCAGACAGATCACCTGGTGGTAATAAAATGCTCCCATGGCAAGCACAAAACAGACGATCATGTGAACTGCAAAGACAACAAGCACACGTACCGTTACCGTCCTCTTCTCAAAGAACTTATCCATTCCCCTTACAAGCCAGCATGCAAGACTGTTTTCCCACATCACTTCCGCCTTCATCCGGCGTACCATACTCAGGTAAAAAATAAGAAACAGAACATCAATTAACAGACTGACCGTTCCCGATGCAACAAGAAGTCCTGATACATTCCATGTTTTATTATTTACATGGGACAAAAGCATAATAAGTTCACTGGTTGCTGCAATAAAAACGGCGGTCACGATCTCCGTTTTTATCCGGTCGATAAAATTAAGATGAACTCCTTCTTCTCCATCCCTGTGTCCGGTCGCAAGTGTCAGATATACAAGACTTAACACCCATCCCATCAGACTGACCAATGCCGCAACGATACTGACTTTGATCCACGGATGCAGTCTTACATATTCCACCTCGGCATCATACAGATCATCTTTTGCCGTCAGATCCGTATCCACCCCGATCACAAGCACCACATTTTCAAGCGGCAGATACATCTGATTGTTGTAACTGCCAAAAAAATAATTTTCCATGCCGCGGATATCGGTGCCAAATTCCTTTTTCTCCATATCATAGAGCAGATAATCTCCCATGGTCTTTGCCTCCATGAGAACGGTCTGTGTATCAAACTCCTGACCTTCCACTGAATCCGGCTGGTTGGTATACCACACCCCATTCTGTTTATACCAGTAACAGAAATTGGTGTCTTCACGCTTAAACTCATTTGTATACTGCAGATAACGCTTATCGTCCTCCGCACTCCGCTTATCACCTTTTTGTAACAGATGAAGGTAATCGGTCAGTTCACTGCATTTCTGCTCCATACATTTTGTATAGTATCCGGAATTAAAAAAATCATCTGTTCCGATATCCGTTACCTGCAGAATATTTTTACTGATCAACGATGCCAGAAGATATACGGCGATCGTGAGGATTACCGTAAAAAACAGATGCAGGATCATGCCTGCTAACTTACTGCCATATGTGTATGA
Organism: Roseburia sp. AM23-20; assembly: GCF_003470905.1. NCBI lineage: Bacteria > Bacillati > Bacillota > Clostridia > Lachnospirales > Lachnospiraceae > Roseburia > Roseburia sp. AM23-20. Next base: position 16,272 of record NZ_QRHS01000013.1, on the reverse strand, counting down.
TTTTTTTTCCATATGAAGTCTCCATCTCCGTGCAGGGTCTTATTCTATATACCAGCGCACGGAATCTCCCCAGAATCAGTTCTTTTCAATCTTATATCCAACACCCCACACAACCTTTAAATAACGCGGCTCCTTTGGGTTGATCTCGATTTTTTCACGAATATGCCGGATATGCACTGCAACCGTATTATCTGCCCCGATCGCATCCTCATTCCAGATGCTCTCATAAATCTGGTTAATAGAAAATACCTTTCCCTGATTTTTGACTAAAAGCAGAAGAATGTTATACTCGATCGGTGTGAGTTTTACAACTTCGCCATCCACCGTAACTTCTTTTAAGTCATCATTGATCGACAATCCTCCCACTGTATACACAGATGCGCTGTTTTCTGCCGCATTTCCAAGCTGGGTATAACGTCTTAACTGCGATTTGACCCTTGCTACCAGTTCGAGAGGATTAAACGGTTTCTCCACATAATCATCTGCACCTATATTAAGACCTAAAATCTTATCTGCATCCTCCGTTTTTGCGGATAAAATAATGATCGGGATACTGCTTTCCTCACGTATCTTTAAAGTTGCACGGATTCCGTCAAGACGCGGCATCATCACATCCATGATCAGAAGATGAACCTCATTCTCTTTTAAGATTTCCAATGCTTCCTCACCGTCATACGCCTTTAAAATATGGTATCCTTCCTGCTGTAAATATATCTCGATCGCCTCTACGATTTCCTTATCATCATCACACACTAAAATTGTCTGCATAAGAACCTCCGCTTCTTTTTGTGTCTTACTTTAAGTATTACACCAGATTTTACATTTATTTTAACAGGAAAGTTTAAATTGTTATAGAGCGGATTTCTTAATATTCCTTTAAATTGCTGCTGCATATGCAGTATTTCCCACATTTCTTAATTTAATTTAAGAAATTTACCTCAAATTTAAGAAATACTTTATTGCATCAAAAGTACAACCGCCTTATGATATCTTTCGTACCCACACTGGTATAGACAGGAAGTCCGTGACTTTTCCACATCCTTCCTGTAAATACAAAGAGTTTTACACAAAATGGAGGATAGTATAAAAAATACATTTTTCACACGCAAGATTTGTGCTTACGCACAAACTTGATATGCAAATAAAAACGTTGTTTTTATTAAAAAGACAGCGCAGGAATGGAGGATTCTTATGAAAAAAAATGTGCACACTGCAGACAAAAGCAGGAAGCAGAAAAAGATCATGCTCCTTATTCTGGAGTTTGTGATCATTCTGCTCCTCGCCATTGCCCTTTTTATCACAACCAAATTATCTAAAATTGAAAAAAATAAGTTAGACATGAACGATGTCTCCATCAATGATGACCTCTCCGATGAGACAAAAGAATCGATGGCTCATTACAAAACGATCGCTCTCTTCGGACTTGACAATCGTTCCAATGGCAGTCTCTCCAAGGGAAACAGCGATGTCATCATGTTAGCGAACATTGATACAAAACAGCATACGATCAATCTGGTATCCGTCTACCGCGATTCTTATTTAGATACTGGCAGCGGTACTTATCAGAAATGTAATGCAGCATACGCAAAAGGCGGCCCGGAACAGGCACTCTCCATGCTGAATACAAATCTTGACCTTGCAATCACAGATTATGTAACTGTCGATTTTAATGCGATCATCGAATGTGTCGACCTTTTAGGCGGTGTGGATATCACGATCACAGACGATGAGGCAAGCCTGATGACCGGTTATATGAGAGAGTTAAATGAGCTGACCGGCCACAATTCCACCCCACCGGCTTCCGGTGGAACTTACACCTTAGATGGTGTACAGGCATGTGCCTACGCAAGAATCCGTTATGGTGGCGGTGATGACTACCGCAGAACAGAACGTCAGCGTACCGTTTTAACTGCAATGATGCAAAAAGCCCAGAAATCCAATATTCTGACACTCAACAAACTGATCAACGCAGCTTTCGGAGATATTCAGACAAGTTTTTCTAACACGGATCTGCTTGCCCTTGCTGCAAAAATTTTCAGTTATAACATTGGCGATACAACCGGTTTTCCATATGAAAAAACAACACACAAATACGATAAGATCGGTGATGTTGTTATTCCATGTGATCTTGCCTCTAACGTCACACAATTACATCAGTTCTTATTTGATGATAACAATTACACACCATCTGCAACCGTGCTTTCTAACAGTCAGCAGATCATTTCCAATACAGGATATAAACAGGGAGACGGCCATTAAGGCTGTCTCCCTCTGTTTGTCAGTCATTATCCAGTTCATCTATTTTTTTCCTGATGGCATCCATTCGTTCTGCCTCTCCCTGTATTGGCATCTCCAGCTTTCTTTTGCGTCTTTTTACCAGCAGTCCCCATTGTAAAAACAATACTCCGTCAATAATAAGAAACAACGCTGACAGGCTGATCTTTTTACCTGCCACATACCCGATAAAAACATACAGGATCATCGGATTTATGACTGCAATGGAAATCATCGTTGTCAGGTCACTTTTCCGTCCCGTAAAAACATATAGATTTTCCCATTTTTTGTGAGATTCTTTTTTCTCCTGCTTTTCTAACATCACGTTCTCCTTTTAATCTTTATGATGTCTTGAAAAAAAAGAATGTTTTTCCGGCTTCTTTTCACCGGAATGTTCTTCGCCCTCTTTCCAGTGAAAATACTCAGCATCCAGATTGACATTTACATTTACTTCCGCTTTCGGAGTACTTTCCTCCCGGGTATCTTCCGGAATTTCTTCCACCTGTTCATTTTCCGGCACAATTCCCGCTTTTTCAAAATACTCCTGATTGATTCTGATCTCCGGTTTGACCGCAGTATAAGGGGATGGCTCCATCTCACCCTTTTCTTTCGCTCTTTCCTTCTCAATCTCACGGTTGCGATCCTCAATCAAATTTAAATATTTATCCGTATCGGCAAGATTCTGCAGATGCCCTTTCAGATCTGACTGATCACGCCTTACAATATCTTTTTCTTTCTGGAGCTTTTCATTGGCATCCTTATAAATCTCCTGCATGGCATCTGTCGCCCTCTGCATGATCTCCTGCACATGACGCAATGCCTCATTTGTATACATAACGGACGCAGCATACACATCCTCTGCTTTTCCACTGGCATCTTTTAAGATATCTTCCCCAATCTTCGCTGCCTCGCGTCTGGCACGGTCTTTCCCCTGTGTCGTCAGTTCGTACTCATCCATCATGGCATAGATAGCCTTATTTAACTCAGCAAGCAGTTCTAACATTCTTTTTTTATCAAGGATAATTTTACTGCCAATACCGTCATAAGACTCACTGCCTGCAAGCAGTATATGCATCTGTCTTAAAATTTCTTCTGTTCTGTCCTGCGCACTCATGTTAATAACCATGCCTTTCAATAACCTATAAACTTTTTCCTGTTCGATATTTTACTAATTTTAACACTAACCGTATCAGCAAAACAACCAGTAAAATAGCGATCAATACGATTCCTGCGATCATGACGGCATATTTATTCGGATTTTTTATTAATTTTATGAGATCAGACGAATCATCTACCACTTTTCTTTCATGCAATCCGGCATAATATTGTGGAATATCCGCAATTCCATCTCCATTTTCATCCGGAAACGACTCCATATAATGTGCGATCGCCGTCCATGCCTTTAATTCCCCGCCATTATCTGTCAAAATCACATCCTCAAAATTTTCAATCGGTGTTCCATCTGCCTTTTTCGGCACAACAGACAACAGTCCATACGATGTTTTCGTCACCGCAGACAGCATCTGCCCACTGTAAAGATCCGCCACCACGCGATACATTTTATCATCTTCTAACTCCCTGCGATTGCCATCTGCATCCAGCAGATACACATCGGTAACACGGTTTAAGATCATACGATGCGGGTTGTAAGTAAACTGCAAACCGTACATATACAAACGTGCAGATGTCATCAGATCCGACACGGATGCGTCGATTTCTGCCACAGTTTTTAACTCTTTTCCTGTCAGATATGCTTCGATCAGCGGATACCCCGGCACACCGTCCGCACCGATTCCAAGTGAAAACGAATTAAACACATCCTCCACCGTAATGTTTCCTTTTGTATAGGTATCACGGATCGTTCCACTCGGCGCGATCGCCACATCCACGGGAGTACCATTATAATCCGTACTGTTTGTGACCGCATAAGCATAGGCATCTGCGATGAGATCCCCCAGATTATGCTCGGTATGGATGTTGTAGAGATCCTCCAGGCTGTCAAATGCTACATCATTTTCCGCAAGTACCTGTTCTCTCGTAAACCCAAACTGTGCCAGATAATCGGTATCCACCGTCGCCATAAAAGAATTGATTTCTTCCTGTGTTGCAGCATCCTCCGCAATATCTGTCTCGATCGGAGTAAGTTGATATTCTTTCATGCTCCATCGCCCATCATCCTTTTGTTCCAGCGATAAGGAACCTAAGTACTTGCCATATTCCCCTGCGGAAACGATATAGGTATCCCCATGTACAATCGGCTCCTCCAGTTTTGTATGCGTATGTCCACTGATGATCACATCCAGATCCGGCACTTTTTTTGCAAGAATTTCATCCTCTGACTTTGACTCATCCTCTGAAGTTCCACTATGGGAAAGACAGACGATAATATCCGCATCTTCGTTTTTCTTAATTTCAGCTACGGTCTTTTTTACTGCTTCCACCGGATCCGTAAACTGCAGTTCACAGGTCGGTGCACATGCCAGAGCATCTTTTCCGAATACGCCAAGCAGCGCCACCCGGACATCGCCCTTTTGCACCATCACATAATCTTTCGTACCGTATTCCGTAAATGCATCACGGATCTGCTGCTGTCCTTCTGAGAGTCCCTGCTGTTCCATGGCATCCCAGTTGATATTACAGACAAGAAGTTCCGGCACGGTATCTCCGCTTTCCGCCGCGGTTTCAAGCATCTTAGCAAGTCCCTTTGAACGATAATCAAATTCATGGTTGCCAAGTGTTGTCGCCTCGCAGCCCAGTGCCCCTAACATCCGAATCTCTGCCGCCTGTGTCTCAAAAACGGTCTGCACCAGCGTTCCCATGGAAAAATCTCCACCATCCACTACTAATGTATCCGGATTTTTTTCCTTTTGTTCATCGATCAGCGTCTTGATCCTTGCAAACCCGCCGATCATTTCCTGTTTTTCGTCCACTACCGTTGAAAAGCTGTTCAGATGGGAATGTGTATCATGCACAAACATGATATCAATCATTTTAGAGTCCGTCTGGTCTGCCGCCTTCACACTGCCGGACATCCCCATCATTCCCAAAACCAGGACAAAAACAAGGACTGCAGCCAGTCCCATTTTCCAATTTTTGATCTTTTCCCGTAACATATAAGTCTCCCTGTCTTACAAAGCATAATTTTGCTTTTTTTACTTATATTTTACTTGAACTTTTAAAATTAGTAAATGGTGGTGCAGTCCTAATTTTTACTTTATCCAAAATATTTTTTACAACAGATTGATCCTGTCTATGCAACCGTAAATTTCTTTGTGTCCTTCCGCAGCATCAAAGATGCCTCCTGCGTCTGTTTCATCAGTTCACGCATATCTTCTGCCTGTCTGTCAACATTGGTAACACGCTCTGCAATGCTTCCGGTACTTGCCGCACCATCATTTGCAGCTTTCGTTACCTCCTGAATGTTTGCAACCACTCCGCTGACCGAAGCTAAAAGCTGTTCGGATGCCGCGCTGAAATCCGTTACAAGTTCTTCAACATAGTTTGCATCTTCATTATAATCATCTGCCATTTTTTCAAAATCATCAAAACTCTCCGTGACGTCTCCTCCCACAAACTCTAACAGACGTTTTGCATCTGTGGTCAGTCTTGCAACTGCTGTCTGGACACGCTCTGTCACTTCCTGGATATTCCCGACCGTGCTCGCCGACTGCTCCGCAAGATTACGGATCTCATCTGCAACAACTGCAAATCCTTTTCCCGCCTCTCCGGCTCTTGCGGCTTCAATTGATGCATTCAAAGCCAGCAGATTTGTCTGAGAAGTGATTCCCATGATGGACTCCGCAAGAACACCGATCTGCTCCACGACTTTTGCATTTTCAAGTGCTTCCGATAAGCTGTCATTGATTTCCCCATGCACTTTCCTGATATTTGCACGGCTTGCACTGATCTTTTGTTTCGTATCAGCCGCTCTGGTATGGATCTCGTCAACTTTTCCGTTTCCCTCCTGTGCATGCTCTGCAATTCCTTTTGCAGCTTCCTCAATCTCTCCGGACATCGTATTCACTTCCTGTGCAGCTGCTGCGGTCTCCTGATTTCCGGCTGCAAGTTCCTGCGTGATACCAGATACACTGTCAATCTCGTCCGCAAGTTTTGCCAGTGCCGCCTCTGCTGTTCCAACCGTTTCATCCAATGTATCCGCTTCGCGCTGTACATAGCCGATCAGATGTCTCATATTGTGATGAATGTCACGGATGCTGCGTGCAAGAATACCGATCTCATCTTCACGTTTCAGGTATTTTTCATCCACACGCTGCGTAAAATCGCCCTGTCCCATTTTTTCGGCAAACAGCGCAGATCTTTTGACGCCTGATGTAATGTCGAATGTAAGATACAGTACCCATATATCCGTGAGTATGCACATAATAACCATAAAATAGAAAAACTGATCCTGTTTTGCTTTCTTTTCCTGCTGCATTTTCTGCAATATCGGCTGCAGTTCCTGTTGTATTTCTTCCTGGGAATATTCCGGGTGTTCCTCACTTACATATTCTTCCATGCTGGTGATCGCATCATTACGGATAGTACCCATATTTTTTGCTCCGACAACTACTCCATATAATCCGATTATTAAAATCTCAATAATCAGAATCGTCATTTTTACCTTTAATGATACTTTTCCACTTAGGGTCACATCAATATCCTCCTTTGTTCTTTCTGATTTATTCTCATAAACGATTTTATATTAATACCATTCTACTATCATTTAATTTTGATTACAATATACATCTTTGACAATTTATTTATCAGGTTTTTGTTTCCTGTCTGACTGAAAAAATGCGGCACATCCTACCGGACACACCGCATTTTCATATTTCTGTTTATTTTAATGCTGCAGGATTGATCTTCTTTGTGCGGATATCCTCTTTTAACAGTGCAAGGAAATCTTCCTTGGAAACTGTGGTGGAATTCTGCTCTCCATGCAGTCTGTAGCTTACGGTTCCGTCAGCTGCTTCGTTCTTACCAAGTACTAACAGATACGGCACTTTCTCCATCTGTGCTTCACGGATACGGTAGCCGAGTTTCTCATTTCTCTCATCGATCTCAACACGGATTCCGTTGTCATCCAGATACTTATATAAGTCATGAGAATATGCGTTAAGTTCTTCATCCTCATTCTTGACCGGAAGGATCTTAGCCTGAACCGGAGCTAACCATAACGGCAGGTTGCCTTTTGTTTCCTCTAAAATGTATGCCATGAAACGATCGAGAGAACCTAAAATCGCTCTGTGTAAAACAACCGGTGTTTTCTTGGTTCCGTCGCTGTCAATATAAGACAGGTTGAATTTTGCCGGCAGACAGAAGTCTAACTGGCAGGTTGAAAGTGTATACTCATTACCGATCGCCGGTTTTACATTAACATCAAGTTTTGGTCCGTAGAAAGCAGCCTCGCCGATCTCTTCTGTATACTCGATACCGATATCGTCAAGTACTTTACGGAGTGCATTCTCTGCGTTGTTCCACATCTCATCGTCATCATGATATTTTACTTTATCTTCCGGATCTCTTAAGGAGAGTACACAGCGGTAATCTGTGATATTGAAATCTTTGTAAGTATCAAAGATCAGTTCTACTACTTTTGCAAACTCAGATTCGATCTGCTCCGGTGTTACAAACAGATGGGCATCATTCTGACAGAAATGTCTTCCTCTCTCGATACCTTTTAAGGTTCCACTTGCCTCAAAACGGAAGTCATGTGCGATCTCACCGATACGGATCGGCAGATCTTTATAGGAATGCATTCTATTCGCATAGATCATCATGTGATGCGGGCAGTTCATCGGACGGAGTACAAAAGATTCACCCTCCATTTCCATTGCCGGGAACATATTCTCTTTGTAGTGATCCCAGTGACCGGAAGTTTTATAAAGATTTACGGTACCAACACAAGGTGTCATAACGTGAAGATAACCAAGTTTGCGCTCTTTCGCTTTGATATAATTTTCAAGTTCCTGCCATACCGTGTATCCTTTTGGAAGAAACATCGGAAGTCCGCGTCCAACCAGATCGTCAGACATAAACAGGTGCATCTCTTTACCGATCTTTCTGTGATCACGGTCTTTTGCTTCCTCTAAGAGTTTTAAATGCTCCTCTAACTCTTCTGCAGTCGGGAAACATACACCGTAGATACGCTGCATTACATGGTTATTTGCATCACCTTTCCAGTAAACACCGGAATATTTGATCAGTTTAAAGTTTTTACATAATTTGGTATTGTCAACATGCGGTCCACGGCAGAGATCCGTGAAATCGCCCTGATCGTATACGGAAATATTTCCATCCTCTAAACCATCGATCAGGTCAAGTTTGTACTCATCATCTTTAAAAAGCTCTAACGCTTCTGCTTTTGAGATCTCACGTCTGTAAATCTTTTTACCTTCTTTGCAGACTTTTTTCATCTCTTTTTCGATCGCTGCGATCACATCATCATTGACAGCAGTATCGCCAAGATCGATATCATAATAAAATCCTTCTTTTACAACAGGTCCTACCCAGAACTTTGCGTTCGGATATAAGTGTTTTACTGCCTGTGCCATCACATGTGCACAGGAATGGTTGAGCGTATTCAGTCTCTCGTCTTCTTTAAAATCTACCATGATTAATCTCCTTTTCCTAAACTAAAAAGTCCCTTATACAGACAACTTATCTGTATAAGGGACGAATAAACATTTTTATCCGCGGTTCCACCCCGTTTATCTCCATGTGGAAAATCACTCATTTTGATGATAACGGAATCACCGGACCGGATTAGGGCCGCTCAGAGATGGTCTTCCTGAAGTTCCATTTTAAGATACTCACACCAAAATGTATCTCTCTCTTTAAAATTTCCGATCAGTACTCTTCTCTTCAATGCGTTTCTTTGATTTTATTTCATAGAATGCATTCTGTCAAGTTTATTCTTTCGTACATCACACCTCAATATATGGATATTCGTGGAAATAATCCATGATCAATTCCACCATCTCCACATTGATTTCTTTGACCAGCAGACATTCTGTGTAAACATCATATCCACCAGCACCGCTGTAACGGTAATTATTCAGGCATAATGTAAATTTATCTTCATCTAAAACCGGCTTTCCGTCTCTTGAAAGCCCCACGATCCTGCTTCCGACCGGGTTTTTTGGATTGATTTCAAAATCCACACCCATATAATAGTCATAATTATAATGTTCCACCTTTGGAACCAGGAAGCTGTCGGAAACACAGACATTTCCTTCGTTATCATATGCAAAGTATTCTGCACTGCGCTCCATTACTGTCTTTAGCTGTGCACCCGTGATCTCACAGACCACAAGTGTATTCGGATATGGATAAGTGGCTATGATATCGCGTGTGCTCACTTCACTGCGGAAACCTGCGATTTCATTTGCCAGACCGACGGACGATAACATTGCTCCCGAAAAATGAAGCTGGATACGGTTTAAAAAGTCGGCGATCGGTGAGCCATACAATGCCATTTTTACCTTTTCTTCCGGCATGATTGCACGGCTCAAATGACCAATTGGCTGATTAAGCCATGCCTGCACGGAATTTTCCGTAGAACGGTATTTATCTGCAAGCCCAGCCCCCTTTGTGGGATCTGACTGCCGCAATTCGGACCTGATGCTCTTTTTATCCTCTGTCACGGTGACCGCCAGATACTGATATTCTTTTGCATTATCACATGGCTGTACTGTATAAGTTCCAAACAGCTCTCTTCCAGGCACAGACATATGCTGATGTCCGGTCAGTAAGATATCAAAATCCAGTTCCTTACAGATCCTGTAACCCACATTTTCAGTCGTCTTAGAAAGCACCGCTCCGCTTTCTAAATCACACTCAAAACCTCCGTGATAGATGCAGATCGTAAGATCTGTCTGCTCTTTCATCTGGGCAAGTGCCCTCTTCGCTGCCTCAAAAGGATCTGTAATATGGATTCCTTTTATGTTTTCTTCTTTTTCCCAGATGTTTACATAATCCGTTACAATACCAGTGATACCGATGCGCAATCCGTTTTTCATCGTATGAAGTTTCCATGGAAACAGGGTGTTTCCTTCCTCATCCATGATATTCTGGCACACACATACACCGTTATTTCTATTGCGATATGCCGCCTGATAATCTAATCCGTAATTAAAGTCATGATTGCCAAGTGTATAATAATCGTATCCGCAGTCGTTCATAATATCTGCGATCACTTCCGGAGAGTTTGCAACCTGACGGCAGTAATAAGCAAAGGCGGAGCCTTGTAAAATATCTCCGCCATCTATGATGAGTGTCTCATCATCCTTGTTAAAATCTGCCGCACAGCCAAAAAGTCCTACCGGTTTTACATCCATATCCCCATAAGTCGTCGGATAAAAATATCCGTGCACATCTGAGGTAAAATAAATTTTTAACTTTTTCTGCTGCATGTTTTATCCCTTTCAATAACCTGCAAATTTGAGTATGCGACTCAAATTTGTGTGCGTAAAATCTTTCATATATGGATTTTTCGCACTACTAACCCCTTGCTAATTTTGTACGAATCTTTGATGAGATAACTTCAATAATTAAGATCAGTACGATCAGTCCGGCAAGAATTGCTCCTACCTGATTCCATTTGTATGCACTCATCGCAAAGATAAGTGGTGCACCGATACCACCGGCACCAACCAGACCAAGTACTGTTGCATCTCTCAAGTTCATGTCAAAACGATAGATCAAAGTAGACATAAAATCTGGGAACAACTGGGATAAGATACCGTAACGGATCTTCTGGAACATCGTACATCCTGCTGCATCTAAGGATTCCAGGATCTTAGTATCCAGATCCTCAATGCTCTCGATAAACATTTTACTGATCATACCGATCGAACAAAGTGACATGGTAAGCAGTCCGGCAAATGGTCCAGGTCCTGTCACACGGATAAACATAAGTCCGTATACAAATGCCGGAATCGTACGGATTGCCATAATAAATACACGGAAGATCAGTGCAACCGGCTTCGGCATCAGATTTGCTGCCGCAAGGAAAGAAAGCGGAATGGATAATACTGCACCGACGATCGTTCCTAAGAATGCGATACACATGGTTTCCAGTAACAGATAAGCAACACCGGATGTGGAGAGGTCAAACAGTAAATTCGTATCCGGGTGGAAAATTCCGCTGATGATCTTTCCTGCGACGGAAAGTCCGCTTCCGTTTGATCCGGTAGACTGAACCGTAGAAAGTGACCATGCAAGAAGCGCTGCAACAATCAAAGCCACAATAATCTTTGCGTACCAGGTCTTTGGCTCCTGCTCGTACATTTTTTTGATTGATTCATTCATTTTGCCGGTTCCTCCTACGTTAATTTCTTTCTGATATAATGGCTGATCGCTTCAATAATAAGAACGGTGCCAAAGAGAACGATCAGAATCATTCCTACACTGTCATATTCGCGCCATCCGATCTTTTCATTTAAGATCAGTCCAAGTCCGCCTGCTCCAACATATCCCAGGATTGCTGCGTAACGCACATTTCCCTCGAAACAGAATAAACATACAGACATGTATGCCGGCAGTACCTGCGGCATGATCGCAGAAATAAAGGAGTACGCCTTTCCTGCACCCATGGCTTCCATCGCCTCATATGCCCCCATATCGACCGTCTCGATCATCTCGTATAACTGTTTTCCAACATAAGCAAAGGTAAATACTGCGATTGCAAAGGTACCTGCCATCGTACCAAGTCCCCAGATATATGTTGCGATAAGAGCGGCAACCAGCGTCGGGATCGTACGCACGATACTTAAAAATACACGGACCACACCAATCACAACTTTATTTTTGATCAGGTTGCTGGACGCTAAAATCGCAAAAGGAATCGCAAGCACACCACCCACAAAAGAGCCGAGCAGTGACATTTTGATCGTATCAAAAAGTGGTCCCCAGATGCTTGAAATATAACCAACCTTCGGTGGAAACATCTGTCCTAAAATATCAAAGAAATACCGGATTCTCGTCACAAGCGTTGTCATGGAAAAACCAGTAACCTTTACGGAGATCCATGTTGCGATCAGAACCAGAAGAATGATAAGCGGTGCACGGGAGCATTTTTCTTCCACAACTTTGCCGTTTGCAAGCACAAGTTTCTTCGGTTTAAATATTTTATCGTATAATCCCATTACGCTTCCTCCGTTTTCTCCGGAATCTTTCCTTCGTAAATTGTGTTCAATACGTCCTGTGTCACATTTTCGGAAGGACCGTCATAGACGATCTTTCCGGCGCGGATTCCAATGATGCGGTCTGCATATTCAAGTGCTAATTCCACATGATGAATATTGATAAGGATAGAAATATTCATATCCTGATTAATTTTTCTGAAATCACTCATAACCTGTTTTGCCGTTACCGGGTCAAGTGCTGCAACCGGCTCATCTGCTAAGATGATCTCCGGATTCTGCGCAAGTGTACGCGCTAAAGCAACACGCTGCTGCTGCCCACCGGAAAGCTGGTCTGCACGGATATATGCTTTATCCAGAATACCGACTTTATCCAGACTCTCAAGTGCCTGCATTTTGTCTTCCTTTTTAAACACACCAAGCAGAACTCTCCAGAAAGGCATCTCCGGCACTTTTGCCATCAATACGTTACGGATTACTGTTGTTCGTGTGACAAGATTAAATGACTGGAAGATCATTCCAATCTTTCTGCGGAAAGTACGAAGCTCTTTTCCTTTTAAGTTCTTAACCTCTAATCCATCCACCGTCAGAGTTCCTGATGTGATGTCATGCATACGGTTGATCGTCCGCAGTAACGTGGACTTTCCTGCACCGGAAAGACCGATGATCGCTACAAATTCACCCTGTTCGATCTTTAAATTGACATTGTCCAGTCCCACTACCCCGTTCGGATATACCTTCGATACGTCCTTAAACTCGATCATAAATTTAAACCAAACCTTTCTTTCACCTGCTGTTTTTATGGTGTGTGTTTTTTATAGGTGTATACTCATTGAAAGGCTGCCGCAAAGCCGGTTTCCCGGCTCTGCAGCAGCCCTCCTGCTGCCCGTCATACTGCCTGTTATTATTTCGTTGTTACTGTCCACTCCCTGTCAAACGTTCCAGTAACGATTAGTTTGCTGCACTTAATTCCTGGATCAGTTTCTGTGCTTCTCTCTCTTTATCATAATCAGAAGACTGTGCCGGCTCATATCCGTTGTGGCTGTAGATAGAGATAACTGCCTTACCTTCCTCTGTGTTACCGATATTGATGAGTGCTGTCTGGATTGCTGATTTTAAGCCGTCATCCATGATCGGAGATGTCTTGCTGACACAAACTGTATCATTGTAGATCGGATCTGTTACACCGATAACATTTGTCTCTTCCCAGATAGATTTTGTACGACCAAATTCACTTGTCCAGCTTTCTTCATAGTCACGTCTTGCATCTGCATAAGTTACAAGTACGTCGATCTGTCCGGAAGCAAGTCTTGCAAATGCACTTGCGTAGGAATCAGACTGTACTGCAGAAGAAAGATCTGTAATACCTTTCTGGTATCTGTCCTGTACCCATAAAGCCGGGTAAATATAACCTGCCGGTGAGGAAGATGACATAACACTCCAGTTTGCACTGTTTAAATCATCCCATGTAAGTTCTTCGCCGGAGTTTACTTTATCAGCAAGTTCCTGTCCTTTATCAGAAGGACCTGCGATAAATAATGCACGGTAAGAAACTGCCTGTTTGTCAATGCCTTCTGTAGGCTGTCCATCATTCCAGTCTGCAGGATTGTCAGAGTCTTTATTTAAACCATCTCTGGTTGCTGTTAAGATCACATCTGCTCCATCATCATAAAGTACATAGGTACCGCCCGGGATAAATCCTACATCAGCGGTTCCTGCTGCAAGAGCCTCACCTACTGCCTCAAAAGTTGTACCAACAGTGATCTTAACCTCTCCGATATCATATCCTAAACCTGCTAACTCTGTCTGCATTAAATTTGCAAGCGGTTCTGTTGCAGTTACGATCTCGTCCGGATCTCTGGATGGAACAAAGTATACGTTTAACGTATCAATCTTTACGTTGTCAGCAGAAGCTGCCACGTCAGAACCCTCTGTTGCAGCTACTGTATTATCTGTCGTATTATTGTCTGCTGCGCTGCTATCATTTGATGCGCTGTTTCCACATCCTGCAAATGTACCCATGCATAATGCTGCTGCAAGTAACATAGCAATTTTTTTCTTCATAATGAAATGTTCTCCTCTCTCTCCTGCATCCATTTCCATGCAGGCGTGCACACTTTTGTTGTTGCTCTTTCAGGAATTGTCCGGCCAATGATCAGGCACTGTCTCCGAGTTCGAGCTTTGTTGGCAGATACACCTTCATCGTATCTTTTCTGCCATCTAAAATCCGCTCTAAAAGAAGCTTTATGGCAGTCGTCCATACAATATCAGGCAGCATGCGAAGACTTGTATACGTCGGATATTTCGTCGAAAGTGTCTCAATATCACGGTAAATCACCACCGCAATATCTTTTGGAATCCGGTATTTTAATTCTTTGACCGCTTCTAATGCTCCCTCTGCGACCTCATCATTTCCCAGAATAAGAACTTCCGGCACTTCATCTGTCAGAAGCATTTCCTTCGTGAGCAAATATCCACTCTCATGACTGATCTCTCCGACCTTAAAATAGCCTTCCTGATAACAGCCTTTTTTCTGAAGGATCTGCTTTAATCCATTCAGACGACGTGCTCCGATACGCACCATATCATCTTCATATATACCGCCAATATAACCAATGCTGCGATACTCCTTCTCGTCCATCAGATAATGCACCATATCGCTTAATCCCTGCTCGTAATCCATGAGGATCTGATCAAACTCATAATCCTTTTTATCTGAATTAACAAACAGGATCTCCGTGCTTAGTGATCGTAAAAAATCAACTTCCACTTCCGAGAATAAACCAAATGCAATGATACCGTCCACCTGCTTTACCTCTCCGTAAACCAGACGTAAAAATACAATATCTGCTTTCTGTGCAAAACTTCCGGATAAATTATCCGCCGAAGTAATACTCACATCCGGCCTGTCTCTTCTTACGATATGCCAGTCCGCAACTCCGATGACGATCTGTCTGTCTCGTTTGGCATGACGCATCTTAGGCGGGACATATTTCAACTCATGAGCGATCTTAATTATTTGGTTTTTTACCTCAGGTGTCACAGATAATGTCTCATCCTGATTCAACACTCTCGACACCGTCGCAGCTGACACATGTGCCAGCTTAGCAATCTCTTTGATTGTTGCCATATAATCACGCCTTTCTTCTGCATTATATTTCACGATTTTACAGATTTCAATAGCTTTAGTAAAGTTTTACTAAAATTTTACCCAGTTTATACAAAAGAGAGAATATTTATCAGGTACGTTAATAAAAATTATTAATTCTGCTGATAAATATTCTCCCTTTTACTGGAATCTGAACCTGTTTTTCCCTTTTGCTGATGCTGTGTTAAAATCCTGGCTGCAATTTTTCGAGCTGCCCTACAAATGATGGTTTGTTGGTGACATGAGTCGCCCATTCAAATGGTGTGTCATAGGCTTGTGAGTGGCATCTTGCGCAAAGCCGGAGTTAATTTTGGTTCCGTTGTACGAAAATAAGAAAAGTCTGAGTGTGTCTGAGTTAGATTTTTTCGGAGTGACGGGAACGGCAACAACGAGTCATCCATGACTCGATGCTGCCTTGTTCTGCCATCCGTGGCAGAACATCACTGTATACCTACAGACACACTAAGATTTTCTAATTTTCTCCCAAAGTCACAAAATTAGCTTCGACTTTGCGCAAGATGCCAGCCTCCAGGTTATGAACACCATTGGGGCGGGCGGTTCATCTCAAAATCGGGGGCGCGGGTGTGAATTTTTGACGTTTGCACGAATGGAAATATGCTTAAAATCCTAATGTGCTGTATCATTAATATTCAGCCTAATGACTTCCCAGAATTTCCATCTACTACATTGTATTACATGAATTAT
>NZ_QRHS01000012.1:0-116174 GCF_003470905.1 Roseburia sp. AM23-20 | reverse complement strand
CGAGAGCCTTTGTCTTATCTGAAACTTCTCCCTCTCGCTCTTTACCAGATGAAATAATTTCACTGATATGAATTGCAAGTTTTTTAATAAGTTCATCTACTTCTTTCACTCTTCTTATCTCTCTTCTTTAACTATTCCTATTCTTGGAATCTGTATGTTTTTTATGTTAAAATATCTTTACCCACCGAGAATGGGGGATTATGAAAACAGAAAAACATACTTTTTCTTGCTACCGCTATGCAAAGCAACTAACAACCATTACTGATTACTATGAGTTATCAAGCGGAAAACCCGTTTGGAAATACTCAACTTGTTCATTAAAGGACAGTTCGCCTAAATTCCGGTGCAACGGAATGGAAAATAATACTGATGAATGTCCTTACTTAAGTAACTATTAAATAGCTTTCCATCGGTGGGTTTATGATTTTGCTCCACTTTTAAAGATCTGCTCATATCCTACTGCCCCTTTAAAATGTATTTCTGCCGGGCAAACCATTTTCACACTCGTGTAAAAATCTGGTAACGTATTCACATCAACATCCGGATTTAATTCCT
Organism: Roseburia sp. AM23-20; assembly: GCF_003470905.1. Lineage (NCBI taxonomy): Bacteria > Bacillati > Bacillota > Clostridia > Lachnospirales > Lachnospiraceae > Roseburia > Roseburia sp. AM23-20. The sequence goes on along the minus strand of NZ_QRHS01000012.1, from coordinate 115,619 downwards.
CCAACATAAATTGAATAACGTCTATCATCAGTTGGTCTGTTCGTTCTCTCGGTGAAATAAAGCAGTACACTCTAAGAGGACAATTTGGACAATCATTCTTTTTTGCTTCGCAATATGCCCGATGCATATTATTGAATTTTACTTGTGATAACTTTTCTATCTCCGTCACTTCCCATCGCCCTTCTTTCTTTTTTGTGAATTTAATTCACTTATTAAGGCAAAAAAATTTCATCTCGTTCTTTCCGGGTGAGATGCAATACCCTTGTTAATGCAGTAATTTCAGATGCATAAAAATTACCACTTTTCATTCTGTTATAGAGAGTTTCACGCAATATACCTGATTTATCAGCTATTGCTGTAACTGTCATTCCAGAATTACTTATTTTCTCTTTGAGCAGTTCTACATTCGCCACTTCTTTATCGCCTCCTTTCCGTGAACTAAATTCACTATATCATTGATGTGAATTTATGTCAACACTTTTTAATAATTTTGTTGAATTATTTTACACAAAGTGGTATTATGATAATACAAATTAATTAATGAAAGGAGTTCTGCTTATGTTACCGCTATATAAAAACATAAAATCAAAAAGGACTGAATTAAAAATGTCTCAAGATACATTGGCAGAATTAACTGGATATAAAGACAGATCATCCATTGCCAAAATCGAAAAAGGAGAGGTCGACCTCGCAGAGTCAAAAATACGAGAATTTGCAAAAGCATTAAAAGTATCTCCCCGAGAACTTATGGGTTGGGATGAACCAGATGAAGAACCATTAACCATTGCCGCCCACTTCGACGGTGACGAGTATACTGAGGAAGAACTTGACGAAATAAAAGCATTTGCTGAATTTGTAAAAACCAAAAGAAAGTAGTTGTCCAGATTTCAGGACACCTATAAGAATATACTGGAGCGGGAGGTGTTTTAATTGAATACATATGAAGAATTGCAAGACGAAGCCTGCAAGGATGGTATAGAAATTATAGATAATCATTCTTTTAAAAGCGATCGGATCAGCGGTCTGTATTGTAATAATACGATCGCATTGAGTAAAAATCTTAAAAATTCTACCGAAAAAGCATGTGTCCTTGCCGAAGAGCTTGGACATCACTACACTGCTGTCGGTGAAATCATTGACCAGTCCAGTGCTGAGAATCGCAAGCAGGAATTACGCGGTAGAATCTGGGCATACAACAACCAAGTCGGTTTGCGTGGTATCATTGATGCATATTTACACAACTGTCAAAACCTATTTGAAACGGCAGAATATCTTGGAGTTACCGAAGAGTTTTTAAATGACAGCCTAACATACTACACAAATAAATACGGTGTATGCACACAGGTTGACAATTACGTTGTATTTTTCCAGCCTAATATTGGAGTTATGGAATTAATATAAATCGATTATAAGAAAGGGAGTTAAGTGATGAAAAATTTCAAAAAAATTTGTTTCTCATTATTAGTTGTATTCTTACTTGTATTTTCTGTACCTAGCATCTTGCCTTTTAGCGATGATATCATCAGTGTTGAAGCCGCAACCAAACCAAAACTAAATAAGAAAACAGCAACACTTATAAAAGGGCAAACATTAACATTAAAAGTATCTGGAACCAAAACCAAAGTAAAGTGGTCTAGTTCCAACAAAAAAGTAGCAAATGTCAATTCAAAAGGTAAAATCGTTGCTAAATCAAAAGGTGTTTGTAATATTACTGCCAAAGTGGGTAAAAATACATTAAAATGCAAACTATCAGTAGAAACACCAACTATCAACAAAAAATCCATTAAAATAAAAGTTGGAAGCTCATATACATTAAAGCTTAAAGGTACTAAGCAAAAAATCACATGGTCAAGTAGTAATAAAAACATCGCAACTGTCAATTCAAAAGGACTTGTCAAAGGGAAAAAAGCTGGGAAATGCATAATAACTGCCAAGATAAATAAGAAAAAGTATACCTGTAGTGTTATCGTTTCTGCCTCAACCGTCCCAATTTCCACATTTAAAATCGATAGTTGCCTTTCCGTCGTAGAGAATGACTACAGCTCAATCGATTATACTATTTCACCGTCAAATGCAACTAACAAAACCATTTCTTGGAAAAGCTCAGACAACTCAATTGCAACCGTATCGAGTTCTGGTCTTGTTCATGGAATCAAGCCAGGAACTGTTAAAATAACTGCCACTTGTGGTAATTATACAGATACTTGCATTGTTGACGTGCTTATGGATTATGAATACGCAGAATCACTATTATCATATAATAGTTATATCATAAATAACCATGACCAATCTGGTGTTCTTATTATTGTAAAAAATAACTATCATAGTCCTATTTGTTTAGAAACCAAGTGCTCCTTTTATAATTCTTCTAACGAATTAATAGGTATTTCTTCTGATGATTCGGATACACATAATTATCGTTTTGAAAATGGCAGTGAATGCGCCCTCTTTTTATCTGGACCGCCAACCGAAAATTATGTAATTGACTTTAAGGTTTCAAAACCTTTTCGTTTTGGAAATGCAAATGCAATAAGCACGACTTCAAAAGAATATTCTTCTTATATACTTACAACTGCAAAAAATGAATCAAATCCACATTCAGAGTTTACTTACGTTGCAATAGTTTTTTATAAAAATAATACTCCTATTGGATACAATGCTAATTATGCCGATACAAAATTTATTGGCACATCTGATGAATTAAAATTTTACTTTCCAAAAGATGTAAACAACAACACTATTATACCAGATAGTTACAAACTATACGTAAATTGTTCTATGAGTAATTAGAAAATACATAATTGCCGTTCATCCTCCGGCAATTCAGCTGTAAAATAAGAATCATTTATATCCATACATGTTTCATTATGTGGATCGTAGTCAGACCAGTTAATCGGATTATACTGTTTATTTATCATTGGCACACCTCCGTTATAATAACTACTCATATTATAACGTGATTGAATAACTATTTTGTGCCATATGAATTTTGATAAATAAAAACCGCCCCAGTGCTACCAACACCAGAGCGGCAAACACATTGCTCCGGAAAGCAATATCTTACACAAAGCATATTATACCTTTCGGAGCAGCCAAACGCAAGCGGAACACCCGTTCTCTGCTGGCTGTTATTTTTATACCCAAAAATAGAAAGGAATGATACTATGGCACGAAGAAAGAAACACCCCAAACTCCCAAATGGCTTTGGATCAATCAAATATCTCGGCAAAGGACGCTATAAACCTTACGGAGTCTATCCCCCAGTCACGCAGTACACAGCAACCGGACCTGTCACACCTCAGGCACTCGCCTACGTTGAGACATGGGATGAGGGATATGAGATATTGGCGGCACGGAAACTGGAAAACGAGGGTAAAATCAAGATTCAGACCGGCATTTATATTGATCGTACACCGACATTTAAAGAAGTCTATGAAGGATTTTATAAAGAGAAATACCGAAATCAGCTAAAGGAAGGAAAGAAAACTGCCTCCATGTACTCATCACAGGCAGCGTTTAGGAACTCTTCCACTCTTCATAATATGCAATTCGGTCAGATCAGATATAAAGATATGCAGGACATTCTTAATGATTGTACACTGAAACATTCCTCGCAGGAATTGATAGTGTCTCTGATGCATCAGATGTACGCATACGCAATTAAATATGACATAGTGGGTAAAGATTACTCTGCATCTCTTTTTATCCCTATATCAGACGATGACGAGCACGGAGTGCCATTTACTCATGATGAGCTGCAGATTCTTTGGAATAATAAGACGAATCCCATTGTAGAAATGATCCTGATCATGTGCTACTCCGGTTTTCGAATTACAGAAATTGTGAAATTGGATGTAAATCTGGAAGAAAAGTATTTTCACGGAGGGATCAAAACAAGATATGGTAAAGATCGTGACGTTCCGATTTATTCGCAAATCTATGATATGGTTACTCACCGCCCACAAAAAAATATGCTTGGCTGCACAACACCTATGTTTAGAAAACAAATGTATGAAAAATTAGAATCCCTTGGTATATCCACTGCACCAACCGGAGAAAAGCACACCCCTCATGATTGCCGCCACACCTTTTCCGTATTGTGTGAAAAATATAAAGTAAATGAAAACGATCGTAAACGAATGCTTGGACATTCATTTGGAGCAGATATTACCAATGGCATTTACGGACACCGGACTGTTGACGATCTGCGTAAAGAAATTGAAAAAATAAAGGTGCCTTTTAACAAATAGTAGTGTTACTAATTTGTTACTAATTGAACCTGTTTTTCACATTTCTTTACGTTCTAAAAACCGTCATTAACGATATCTAAATCCCAGTATTTATGCGGGTTAGAACCACTTTTCACTTGGAACATCAGCGTGCATGGAAATCTTAAGATTTTAAGCAAATATTAAGATTTTTTAAGCGTAATACTGCGCCTGCGTCCGGTAAAGCTCTGCGTAGATTCCATTTCCTGCCAAAAGTGTATCATGCGTTCCAATCTCAGCGATACCTCCGGCATCTAACACAACGATCCGGTCACAGAATTTACAGCTGCTCATGCGATGGGAAATATAAATAGCAGTCTTATTTTTTACCATCTCATTAAAATTCTCATAAATCTGTGCCTCAGCGATCGGATCTAAAGCGGCAGTCGGCTCATCTAAGATCACAAACGGCGCGTCTTTATAAAGTGCACGTGCAATGGCAAGCCGCTGTGCTTCACCGCCGGAAATATCGACTCCTGCACCATTGTTATTGTAAAGCTGCGTCTTTAAACCGTCTTTCATTGCTCTCACACGTCCGGAGAGTTCGACCTGATCTAACACTTCCCATGCTCTCTCTTCATCCACCTTGCTGCTTGCAGCGATATTTTCGCCGACCGGCAGGGAAAACATCGCAAAATCCTGAAAGACAACCGAAAATGCCCTTGTGTATTCCGCATAATTGTATTTCCAGATATCAATGCCGTTTAAGGTGATCGTGCCCTCCGTCGGCTCATAAAGGCGGCAGAGCAGTTTGACTAACGTCGTTTTCCCGGCACCGTTTTTTCCGACCAGTGCCATTTTCTCACCAATGTTAAATTTTAAGCTGACATGGCTTAGCACCTGTGTCCCACAGTCCGGGTAAGCAAAACTTACATCATGAAATTCAAATTCATATTGTCCGTCATCCCGCTTTTCGATCGGCAGTGTACCATCGTAATCCATTGCCGGACTTTGTATAAATTCATCAAAAACACTTAAATATTCCGCTGAAAATTGAAAAGAAATGACCTGTGACCCAAATTCCGTGATACAGTTAACGGTCTGTGAAATGACACCCGCATATAAAATAACATTTCCGATATCGATCATTCCGTTTAATGCTTTCATGCCTACCAGCAGATAGGCGACTCCTGCTGCGAACTGATTGATACCTTCGATCGAACCTATGAATTTCCCATTTAATTTTCCCATCTGTAAATAAATGTTAAATCCTTCCATCTTCTGCCGGTATTTTCCCAGAAAAAGTCCTGACAGACCATAAAGTCTGATATCTTTGCTGTTTTTTTCATCTGTCATGATTACGCCTAAATAACTGCCTAATGCGTTATTATGGTCATTTGCATGTATAAATTCATACTGTTTTGCAGTAAGCAGTTTTCCAAGATACAGATTACATGCTGCGATAACTGCATATAAGACAATCAAAAGCAGCGTTGATCCATAGGAAACAAAAAATGTTTTTTCTGTCCGCCATCGATTTTCAGTATCAGCAGCAGGAAAAATACGACCGAATAACACATGGAAAAAAACTGTACAAAGATCTGATAACAGGTGTCTATCTGATCTTTAATATCCCCACTTCCCCCTGCCGTAAGTTTTGCACGCCTTAAAGAATCTATCGTCTCCTGTTTTTCAAATTTTTCATACTGCAGTTCAAATGCTTTGTCTGCCATCTGCTGCCTTACGATCTGCTGGCAGCTTTCTCCGAGTACTTCTATCCGTTTCTGGCAGAACCGGTTCACCAGCTCACATACAAACTGTGACAGTAAAAGTACCGCCACACTTTTCACACATGCCTCATAATCTCCTTCAATCGCATGGTTTAAAATCTGTGCCGAAAAATAAAATACCAGAAACGGAACGGACGCTTTCATAAATCCGGCTGCCGCCATGACAACAGCCACATCTTTTTTTCCTTTACTGATCATCTTTATAAAACTTGTAAATTCATGCCATATCTTCTTCATGTGACTGTGCCCCTTCCTCTTTGTAATATTTGCTCTGCACCAGGAACATTTCGGCGTACCCGCCACCCTTGTTCATCAGTTCCTCATGGGTTCCTTCCTCCGTGATCTTTCCGTTTTCCAGAAACAGGATATGGTCACAGAACCGCGTCGACGCCAGACGGTGGGAAATAAAAAGCGCCGTTTTTCCCATCAGCATTTCATTGTATTTTTCATACATCTCATTTTCTGCGATCGCGTCCAACGCTGCGGTCGGCTCATCCAGTAGTAAAAGTGCACATCCTTTGTAGAGTGCACGCGCAAGCATCAGCTTCTGTGTCTCCCCGCCGGAAAGATGGATTCCATCTTCACTTACCTCTTTTCCGATAAATGTTTCCTCTTTCTGCGGCAGTTTCTGAATCTTCTCCCACAATCCGGCATCCTTTAATGCCTCCCTGCATTTTTCCTCATCATAGTCCGCTCCCATACTGCATGAAACGTTGTCCGCAATGGAAAAAGAATAGATAAATGCATCCTGAAAAACTGCAGCAAGCGACCGGTACCATGCGTCAAGATCCATTGTGGCAAGATCTGTTCCGTTGATATAGATATGTCCCTCATCCGGCATATAAAAACCACATAACAGTTTGACGATCGTTGATTTTCCGGCACCGTTAATGCCGACCAATGCCATCTTTCCGCCTTTTTTCATATGAAAACTCACATCATCTAATATCTTATGATCAGTTCCCGGATAAGAAAAACTGACATGTGAAAATTCAACCTCTACTGCCGCCAGCTCATCCTCTAACCGGACTCCCTCACCATGGTGATATATATTCTCCAGCTCTGTAAATTCCTGCATCTGTCCAACCGGTTTTAAACAGGCTGATATCTGGCTGATCTTCATGGTCAGTTCCGAAAAATAAGTGGAAAATCCACTGACAATTCCGATATAAAGCACAAAACGTGCCACGGACATTCCCTGCATCAGCTGCCCGATCAGATAACCGTAACAGATCACATCCCTGCCAAGCTGCAGCAGCAGTCCAAACAGATCATCCGCAAAATAACAGGCTTTTTCTTTTGCAAGCAATGTCTGGTATTTCTTGTTTGCAGCCCGGTAATGACCACTCAGCCATTCTTTCATCTGGTAAAGCCTTACATCTTTTCCGTTTTCCACGGTATATGCCTGACGGTCGATATAATCCTGTGTTACCGTAAGTTCTGCCTTTGTATCACGGTGCTTTAATTCATAATTATTTGCCAGTTTATAACTTAAGATCTGGATCAGTGAAATTGTGACTAAAAGCACAACCAGCCATGCCGACACGCCGGAGATTAAGGATGCATACAGGATCAATGCACCGGCTTCCTTTAAGAGCTCGACATCACAATGCAAGACGCCCTCGACACCTCTATAATTTCCGCTGACTGCCTCTCCTGCTTTCTTTAAAAGCTGCTGGACTTTTTCATCCTCACACTGTACATAATCAAGTGACATAAATTTCTGATAGCAGCGTTCGGTCATTCTGCCGCAGCGGAATTTAACGTACTGGAACTGATTTCTCCGCTTCAGATATCCGGTGATCATACACCAGATACTGTATCCGACAAAAAATGTCACAAGTTTTGCCATTGCTGTGGGCAGAGCTGCTGCGGTGATCATACCTTTTGTGTACTGCTCTAAGAATGCTACGATCATGGATGGAATCAAAATTGTGCCAAAGCCTTTGCCAATCTCAGCAATGATCTCTGCAAGGGCAAAAAAGATAGTGGACCTGTTGTAGTGCCATAGTTCGCTGAGGATGTAATGCTGGCTTGCTAAGGCGGTGTATTTTTTCGGTTGGTTCATGATGTTGTGGCTCCTCTCGTTTGGGGTGGTGGTGGCTCGATCATTTTGAAACTCTGATTCAGGTTGTGGATGTCGTGAGAGGCAACTCTGCGTTCTGGATGAGTTTCATAATGATCTATCTCCACTGTTTTCCCTGATACTTTCGTGATTTTGGTACATCTGTACGTTATGTTACTTCTTTGTTTACACTCTATCATTATTTTTCACTTTAACACAAAAAGTGCACGGAAGGTTATCTTCCGTGCACCAACGGTATCGTCCATATTCAAACACATTTTCTTCCAATTTTTTTCAGAAACTTTTACAATGGCAGCATGATCTCCGTCACAAACACTCCCGGCTCATTCTGCCGGTTAATATAGCCGCCATATTTTTCAACCACAAGATTGATCCTCTTTAGTCCATGCCCGTGATTTCCCCGCTTTTTGCTGATATACTCGGAATCCATTTTCCGCACTGTCTCATTTGTTGCATTTGACACCGAAATATATAGCTGTTTTTTAAGTACTCCGATATAAAGTCTTATAAACGGTCTTTCTGTGGTCAGTTTTTCACAGGACTCCACTGCATTATCAAGCAGATTCCCGATCAGGGCACACAGGTCGATATCACTGACGGCTAGTATTTCCGGACATTTTGCCTGATAATCAATATCAATTCCATTTTTCTGTGCCAGGGATATTTTGGAATTTAAAATGGCATCCAGATTGACATTTCCCGTCTCGATCAACTGATTGACATGATCCAGGTCCTGCTCTAACAGACCTAAATATTCCTCTAATCTGTCATATTGTTCCATCTTCACATACGCTTTCATTGCCTGCAGATGATTATGGTAATCATGACGCCAGCCGCGCATGGTAAGATATATATTCTGTACTTCCTGCACCTGTTTCTCAAGCAGTGCGTTCTGATACTCCATATTCTTTTCTTCCAGATATTTCGTGATCAGTGGTATTCTCATTTTTCCTCATTCCAAAAATCTAATTTTCATGCGAGTGGATACTTTTCATATAATAGCGGATAAACGCCTCATTCACACTCTTATAAGCATTGCGGCTCACCGGCACACTGCTGCCATCCGAAAGAATGCACTCCGTGCGCAGCACACGCTCCACTGCCGCAAGGCTGACCAGAAAACTCCGGTGCGTACTGATAAATTCTTTTTCCTGCCCCAACTGACTGTTTGTCAGTTTCTCCGCAATCTCAGAAAAATTCTTTTTGTACTCATAATCTCTGGCACTTGTATGCACACAGATATAATGTCCCTTTGCTTCCACACTGTAAATGGTATCGACCGGAATTTTTACAGTCTCCCCATCCACGTTTTCGATCAGATAGCGTCTTTCTTTGCCAAGCGCATAAGAAATCTCCTCCAGCAGAGAAAACAGCTTTGTCTCCTCCACCGGTTTTAAAAGATAGCGCAATGCACCAACCTCATACCCTTCAAACACATACTCACTGCGGTTCGTCAAAAAAACGATGGGAAGTTTTTTATCTTTTTTCCGTATCTCCTTCGCAAGCGCCATGCCATCCATGCCGTCCATATCAATATCCAAAAAGAGCAGATCGAAAGGAAAGCTGTCCGGATGCTCAAATAACAGCTCCTTTGCACTGCCATAGCCAAAATATCTAACCGTGCCGTTCCCTTCGTCTGCCCACTTTTTGATCAGTTGTTCCACATATTCTAACTGGATCTTTTCATCTTCACAATATGCAATATTCATTCTATTCCTGATCCCTGCATTTTTGTTATTGTTCACACAGTAACTTATTTCTATCTGACTTTTCAGCCTCCCACTGTTATTTTCTGTCTGATCTATTCTGCATAAGTCTCTAAATCCCGCGCCAGCAGATAAGTAGCGTCAATAATCTCTTTGGTCTGTTTCATTGCCTCTACCGCATGCTCTGCTGTCTGAAGTCCTTCTGTGGAAGAAGCAGCTATTTCTTCACCAGTTGCAGAGAGATTCGATATACTCTGGGAAATTGTGTCTGTACTGTTTAAAATGGACTGCATACTTCCCTCGATCTCTCCGATTGCACTTGCCAGTGACTGCATTTCGTCATTGATGGTCTCAAATTTATTCTTTGTTGTCTCAATCAGTTCGTTCTGTTCACGGATTGAATCCGCAGAATGTTCCATACTATCCATCGCATGCTGTGCATCTTCATTCAGGTCCTGAATAATATCCGTAATCCGGTTCGTTGCATCTTTCGTCTGCTCCGATAACTGACGGATTTCTTCCGCAACGACTGCAAACCCTTTTCCTGCCTCACCTGCTCTTGCTGCCTCAATAGAAGCATTCAATGCAAGAAGATTAGTCTGGCTGGAGATACTTAAAATAGTCGCAACAATTCCTTTTACTTCCTCCACACGGCTGCTGACCTGTTTGGTGGACTCTGCCGCCTGATTACTTGCCTGCTCCACATTGTCAGCCTGATTTTTTAATCCTGTTACCAGTCTCGCACCCTCTGCCACATTCTCCATCGTATGATTTGCCTTATCAATCATCGCTTCGGTTTCTTTTTCTGCACTGTCCGTATTCTTATGGATTTCCTCACACATCAATGCCTGCTGCTGGATTGCCTCCGCAGTACTTCCCGTGCTCTGGGCAATATTGGAAATAGATTCATTGTTATTATTGATCACTTCCTCTAATGTCTCTAATTTTTCTTTCGCAGAATCAAAATGTTTCACCAGATTTTCCGCTGTAACCAGCATCTTTTCGGATGCTGCAGCCTGCACCTCCAGATTCTCTTCATTAAATTTTGTAAGAAGAAGCGATGTCTCACGCACTGCATAGATCAATATGCCAAGCACGATCATTCCAAAAATAAGTTCACTCGAATCTGCGGTTCCACGGATAATCTGTGCAATAATATGGATCACATTTCCAACAACTGCGATCGTTCCTCCTATATATAAAAACCGTACATTTAAATAAATGGTACTTGCTGCCAGAAGCGGCATCGCATACGCATATACGAAATTTGTATGATTAAATACAAGGAAAATAAAATAGACTGCTGTTGCTGTTCCAAGCAGAATCTCTCCGCCTCTTTTTACATCCCAGAACTTCTTCGCATAAGTATTCACAACTATGATCCCCACAACTGTTGCCACTGCCTGAATCGCCACTGTAATCTTAAATCCAGTCAGACATGCCGCTACTGATAAAAATGTCATTACGATCAGCTGCGCCATCACGACATTGTATACTTTCTGGTTTGCTCTTATATATTGTGTACTTGTCATCCTGTATTTCTCCCCTTCTTTTGTATTCTGTGTCAGATTGCATATTTATTATAATATCTCTATCGCAAAAAACAATATTTTTGGCATAAAATCAAGAATTTCTTAATCTTTTTCGACATATTATGCCATAAAATGGGGTAAAAATCGAGTGTGACTTTATGGTAGAGCTACATATCTGTTGTATGCGTAACACTGCCCACAGATTCCAAGAACTATTCATCCAATATACACAATCGCTCTCAATTATTTACCACTTAATATTTATATCTAATCAAGTTGCTCAAACAACAAATCTACATATTTCTGACCAATTAAATATTCTAACAATGCTTTTCTCCTATGAAAACATCCACTAATATAATTAGGATATACACAAATCAACATACTATCAAAATACTTAAATCCCCTCTTTATTCTATTATAGTATTTAGGTCTTTCATTGAGTCCGCTTTTCTTATGAATACATTCATCAAATACATATGATAATATTCATTATTACCTTTTAATTCAAAGCAAATTTTTTTCAGCAAATCGTCCCAAGAATATGAATTTCCCAAATATCTTAGACTCATTCCTGTACCTACAAATAACAATGGGTGATTACGGAATTTTCGTATAAAATCAGATAATTGCATTTTTTCATCCCTTTTGCCACAAAAATAATTTTATTATATTACAATTCTGTTCTCTTCTCATCGTTAGCTAATTGATTATACTTTCTTCTCCATGCACGCAATGTTTTTTACATATACCATCTTCAGATTCAAAAGCACATATTCCAACTATACCATTACTTCAGCAAATATCAGGATTTGTATACCTGCATCCTAAAGTAGTATTTTCTGTATCTCCATCATTTAATGGTGTGGAAAAACCAACCTGTATTTTATTCATTATCATCCATCCTTAATAAGATATTGTTGTAATATTCCTCATTTATCTCAAAACCGATATACTCCCTTTTTAATCTTTTTGCTGCGACTAATGTTGTACCACATCCGCAAAACGGATCTAACACTGTCTGTCCTTCTTTAGTAACTAATGAAATAAGTATTTCCATTAATTCCACTGCTTTTTGTGTCGGATGTAATCCTCTATCAGTTTTTTGAGTTTTTACTTTTAAGATATTAGAGCATACTTCAATACCTTCATTCAGAGTAGTTAATTCTTTTAACTTATTTTCATTAAATGCGCCAACTTCATATTTAGTTATGTTATCTGTCAAAGTAGTTCCCTGCGGATAGGGCTTCATGAACCACAGTATTGGTTCGAATAATGGACGAAGATTTCCTATTTTCCACCCTTCCCATGCCAAACTATTCTGTTCATCATTTCTTCTATCAAAAACACAACTAATTCTCTGTGCTCTGTATGCCGCCGAGTCTTTCTCCCACGCAATCATATCTTTAAAAATAAAACCTGCATCTTCCATTGCGCAAATACATCTATGAGCCATTCTCCGTCCTGCAAATATGAAGCAACTTGCACCTGGTTTCAATACTCTCAACCAATCTTCCGCCCATGATGAGCACCATTGATAATATTCAATCGGAATATTCTTATCTGATTGAGCCCATCCATTTAATGGTTTGCCTCTAGTTTTAAAAATTGTCCCACTTTTTTCTTGAGCTGGGCTTTTCCCTAACAGTGCACTATTTGTATTATTATGTAAAACATCCCATTTATCGTAATTAATTCCATATGGAATATCAGACAATATCAAATGCACAGATTCTGTATCCACACTCTTTATTAATTGTATTGAATCTCCCAATTCAACTCTGCCCATCAATATTCACCTACCTGTTCAATTTATCTATATACTGTGAAATAGCATTTATTTTTTCCTGTAATTTCTTTGCTTTAATTAATTCTTCTATTGCTTTTTCTTTGGTAAATTTCTTTATTTCCTCTATGCAACCATTCCAATATGATATTTCTGTTTTCCCCCTATATGTAATTAATCTTTTATAATCATTTAACATACTTCTATATTGCACTTCTGGCAAACCTATTTTCTTTGCAACATAAACATCCATTTTAGGTAAAAAACAACATTTAGCATTAGCAAAACTTAATGATTTATCTCTTGCTATCATTTGGGAGGCATTCCATAATGATTCCAAAGATAATGATTCTGTCTCTTTTACATTTTTTTCAAGTAAAATAGATATATGTTCCCAAGACAACAAACATACATTATTTTCGAGAGCTTTTGAATATATTTGACTAGTAGATTGTGGGTATTGAAAATATGGTGCTACTAAAACAGCATATTCATTCTCAGAACCACGCCAATCACTCAAGTTACTCACTTTAAAATCTTTCTGATTCTTTGCTGTTCTACTCAATCTAAAACATTTTGCATCAGCAACTAAGCTATATTTATATCCCGAAATACTTTCTGCCAATATATCAGCACTATCTGCTCTTTCATCCAAAGCCCTCGATGCCAACCCTAACAATCTAAAACATCTTGCTAAAACTATATCCGAAGCCTTTGAATATAATTTTTCTTCTGTAGAATCATGTTCAATATTTTCAGGAATAGTACCTATCTGCTTTACGATTTCTTTGAAATCTTCCTCTGATATTTCATCAATATATTTTCTTATTTTCTCAGTTGCTTCCTTGAAATCTATTGTAGAAAGTTCTTTTATTTGATTTATAAGTTTTTCAAACATTTCATATCTCCTTTTTATATTTCTTATTATCTGATATTGTCCAATTACCATCAAATGTAAATACTACATCTATTCTATTTTCAAAACACAATATTTGTATTATTCTTTGCTAAATGTACATTTTTCATTGCCTAAATTGCTATCCTATATACCTCTTAACTTAACTTTTTATATTATATTCGATATATTGAATAATAGCAACGGAACTTGTGTTTGACTCTTTTATATTATATCACCGTCATAAGTCGAACACAAGTTCTATCATAAATTTTATCTCCCCATCATACGCCTCCCACAACCTCTTCTGCTCCGTTCCAATCCTCAATATTTTCTGCAAATCCCTAGCCATAGCCACAACATTAGCATCCATCTGCTCTACTGTCCCTGTCCGGTTACCAGCCTTAATTTCCCACTGAATTGTCTCTTTGCTGTAATATTCCCTAGTCTCCACATTCATATATCCATACACCGATTATGAATATCCATTGCTTTTCTCTATGAATACCGGAGCCACTTCACCCTTAGAAGTTTTCCACCTCATAAGCCTTTGAAACCAGCAGATTCCTTCTTTTATCAGCTCCTTGAAATTCTCCAGCAGTTTGCCTAATTCACTAAGTATTCCTCTAAATGAATTACCTGCTTCAATCGTCTTATCCGATTCAACCTGATTGGCATATTCTTCTATTATCGGTGCAAATAATCTGAATGATGATACAAAAGCATTGATCGTATCAAGCAATTCTACTGCTTTATTTGCTTTATCTGTCATGCTTTCCAGCTCTTGTTTTACCGATTGAAGTTCTGACCGCTTTTCATCAAGTTCCTTAGTCTGTCTCCTTTCCAATTCCCTGTATGCAATTTGCGAAGCGGTTAACACAATATCCGCATCTTGCACTTGTTCCTGTATAGTCAAATATGTGGACATTAGCAAGCCAGGAAACCCAAATTCATTTGACAGAAAACCATTCAGCAAGAAGGAAATCAAAACTTTGTGGGACGCACAAGAATCCAATCAATGATGATAATATGCAGCTTGCAGAAAAGTCCAGGAAAAAGATTCTGACAATCAAAGGCAACACACATGATGGATATGATGTCATCTTCAAGGATGGAAGAACAGTTCATTGCAAGACAAAACTGGAAATCAGAAAATGTCTTGCACAAGACAACAAAAGTCTTGCACAAGACACCTGATTCAGTGTTACTAATTTGTTTCTAACTTGTTACTAACAGACAAAAATTCATAAAAACGGACAAAAAGAAAAATCCCACAAATCCAAGGAATACCTTGAATCTGTGGGACTGATTTTTGTTCTTGAATTATCTCTTTGAGAACTGCGGAGCGCGACGAGCTGCTTTGAGACCGTATTTCTTACGCTCTTTCATACGAGGATCACGTGTTAAGAATCCTGCTTTCTTTAATACTGGTCTGTAGTCAGCGTCTACATTTAATAACGCACGAGCGATACCATGACGGATAGCTCCTGCCTGTCCTGTGTATCCACCACCACGAACGTTTACTAAAACGTCGAATTTATCAGCTGTCTCGGTAGCTGTTAAAGGCTGACGAACAACAACCTTTAATGTCTCTAACCCGAAATACTCATCCATATCTCTTTTATTGATGGTAACTTTACCTGTACCTGGTACTAAATATACTCTGGCAACAGATGATTTTCTTCTTCCTGTTCCGTAATACTTTGTATTAGCCACTGTTTTTCCCTCCTAATTAAAATGTTAAAGCTTCAGGTTTCTGAGCTGCATGCTTGTGATCCGGTCCAACGTATACGAATAATTTTGTATACATCTCTCTTCCTAAAGGTCCTTTTGGAAGCATGCCTTTTACTGCGTGCTCAATAACTCTTTCCGGATGTTTTGCTAACATTTCTTTTAAGGTAGTTTCTTTCATACCACCTACATAATCAGAGTGATTGTAGTAGATTTTCTGGTCTAATTTCTTACCAGTTACTTTAATCTTCTCAGCGTTAACAACGATTACATAATCACCTGTGTCGATGTGCGGTGTAAAGATTGCTTTATTCTTTCCTCTTAATACTTTAGCAACTTCAGATGCTAAACGTCCTAATGTCATACCTTCAGCGTCAACTACATACCATTTTCTATCAATGGTAGCTGGGCTAGCCATAAAAGTTTTCATTGATCTTCCTCCTAGAAATAATGTTACGGAACACCGCTGCAATGTGAATGTCCAGGACACACCGCTTGGTATTCAATAAATTGTTTATAGCTTAAATGTCGCTCCGGGGCTTTGGATTGACATTACTTCACTATCACAGACTTAAATAGTATAGTACACGACGCCTTGTGTGTCAAGTTTTTTTTGCCTTACTGCAAACTTTTTCCTGCCTATTTTGTGATTTCAAACTTAAATTTATTACTGCTCCAGACATTATCCTTAAAATGAATTTCTATTGTTTTCCAGTCTGCCGGAACCTCATATCCTATTACACCATTCATTTTTTTCCCTGCTGCAATGGTTCCATCTAATTGATTTGCATCGTTTTTCTCCAAAAGAGCGTTCAGTGAATAGTTTAATGCGTAATCATCCGCATACGCTTCAAAACTTGCCATACTGCTTATATTTATTTCAGAATCAGAATTATTGGCAATCTCAAACTCTACCAGAACAAACTCATTTCCATCCGATGGTTTATTATACTCTGATCCACTATTCTGCGTATAGTTGACCATTGTAACCTGTACATCATTCATTTCCGCGGTTTCGCCAATGCCAAATATATCTTTCTCGCTATTCT
Source organism: Roseburia sp. AM23-20 (assembly GCF_003470905.1). Lineage (NCBI taxonomy): Bacteria > Bacillati > Bacillota > Clostridia > Lachnospirales > Lachnospiraceae > Roseburia > Roseburia sp. AM23-20. The sequence continues at coordinate 98,836 of NZ_QRHS01000012.1, read as the reverse complement.
CCTGTCCGGCAGATGTATCTTCTGTCATATTTTTTTCTGTATCCGTCTTATTATCCGTAGTATTCTGCACCGGATCATTCTCCACTTTTTTCGGTTTATCCTCTCCACCACCCGAAATTGCTGCAATAAGTGCAACCACGATCACAGCGATCACGATCCATTTACCGATGCCACCCTGTTTCTTTCTGCAGTTTGGGCATACCTTCGCGTCTTTTGGTATCTCCGTCTTGCAATACTTACATACCTTTGTTCCCTTTTCCATTTCAAATCCTCCTATGTTTTGCGAAGCAAAATCCGAACCCTTTGGTGAGGAGAGGATTTTCCTCCTATGTTTTGCGGAGCAAAATGCGACTGCCTTTGCAGGAGCAGAGGATTTTCCTCCTATGTTTTGCGGAGCAAAATGTCTGCTATACAAGCAGCTTTATAGCTTCCATAGCATGTGCCTCTTGCATGGAGCAATGCCCAGCAAGCTGTGCATGATTTTCCTCCTGTGCTTTATATTATCCTACTTTATGCTACTTTATCCTACTTAGTGGTATATGTCAACCATTTATCGTATATATAAAATATAAAAGAAGAAATGAGGTTATCTATGAAACCATTAAAAAATAAAGTAAGCATTACACTTGATTCAGATGTTATCGAACAGTTAAAACTCCTCGCAGAACAGGATGACCGTTCTTTTTCCCAATACATCAATATGATATTAAAGGAATATCTGTCTCAACAGGATAAAAAGAAAGAAGCGTAAAACAGCTTCTGTCTTATGCTTCTCTCATCTTAACCATATTTATTTCGTTTTTGGTATGCTCTGTGCATACATTTTCTCTGTTCCTTTAAAATAATATCGCTTCTAAGGTTACACATATCACAGCTGCCGCAAAAATAAAAATAAATTCCGCAGCCACATAACCGATCAGTCTTATGATCCGTTTTTTGCTGTTTACAACCGGTATATTTCTCCGTATCCCCATATAGTCGCAGACAAAAAATATAAATACGATCTGTGACAGCCAGAGTACAAAACGTTCCAGTGTAAGCTCTTTAGCCGCGAGCGGCTGCCCCTTACTGCCACTCAATTCTAACGACCAGAAGAAATATGTAACAAATGCATACCCCAAAACAGAAACGATCATTTTCCACAGTTTTCCAGATCGAAAACCGGGTATTTTATAAAAAGGCGGCTTATGAATACTCACATTTTCCATATTGTAAGACGCACTCACTGCACCGCTTACAGCAGTTTCAAGTTCACCCACATTCTGATACCTGTCTTTTGGATTTAAATTGATGCATTTTAATACCACCGGTTTTAAACGCCCCTCCGTTATCCTTTCCAGAGGAAAACAACGCATGAGCATATAATTAAGCAGTACACCCATCGCATAAATATCAGTTCTCGCATCTGTCTGCCCGAATCCGAACTGCTCCGGTGCTGCATAGCCTTCCGTTCCCATCATAACGGTATCTTTTGACTTGCCCGGCTGGTAAATCCTTGCAATATCAAAATCAATCAGCTTTACTTTTCCCTCATTGGTGATGATCACATTCTCTGCTTTCAGATCTCTGCATATGACCGGCATTTTCGCATTATGTAAAGGATGAAGTGCCCTGCACAGACAGATTATGACCTCTGCTGCTTCCCTCTCCGAAAAAAATTTTTCCCGCAGCATTTCTTCCAGATTTTTTCCACTTAAATATTCCTCGATCACGATCAGATTCGTCTCTGTCTGTATACATTCATAAATTTCCGGTATATATGGATTCGGATTTTTCTTTAAAAAAAGATAAATCTCCTTCAAATCCGGTGCAACATACTTTCTTACACCAATGACACCATTTACTTTATTCCTTACGATATGTACTTTTTCATTCTCATTCAGCCTGCCAAGATCCACATATTCCGACAGACGGTATTCTTCCTCAAGCAGCATATGACTTTCCACCAGTTTCTTGCATTCATCTGTATAACACGCTATGATAGATGTCGGACAGTAAAACAACCTTACTCTTTTTGCCTGATGACATCTGTATAATCATATAAATGTATTTTATTATTTTTTGGACAACAATTCAAGGAGACCTTATGAAACAACAAACGACAGACGAATTAATGAAACTTCTCACTTCCACCAAAAATACGGCTGAATTAAAACAATATACCGATACACTTCCGGAAATGGCAGCCGTCTCGACTTTTCCGGAATATCTGAACGAACAGATGATAGCCCACAATATAACCGCTGCAAATCTGATCGCCGCAGCCCAGATACAGCGCAATTACGGCTATCAGATCTTAGACGGCAGACGAAGTCCCTCCCGTGATAAGGTTATTTCTCTCTGCCTTGCGCTAAAGCTCGATCTTTTGGAAACGCAGCGTGCTCTCACGCTCACAAAAAACGGACAGCTCTATTCTAAAAGCAAACGTGACTCTATCCTCATTTTTGCCATAGAAAAAAAGCTGTCCGTGATCGATGCCAATGCCCTCTTAGAAGAATTAGGTGAACCTTCTCTAAGCTGACTGACTTCAGCCGTATTTTAAAATATTCCGTTATCCTGCTTACTCAAACTCGATCCCCATCATCGTAAGTCCATGTGCCGGTGCCGTAGGTCCTGCCGCACTGCGGTCTTTTTTTGCAAGGATCTCTCCCACTTCATCCGGTGCAACCGCGCCACCGCCAACCTGCACTAACGTCCCTGCAATGATCCGTACCATATTATAAAGGAAACCATTCCCAGTCACACGGATCGTAATGATATCCCCATCTTTTTCCACATCACAGGCATAAATGGTACGCACCGTCGTTTTTACCTGTGCACCGATCGCACAGAAACTCTTAAAATCATGCTCGCCCACCAGATAAGATGCCGCCTTTTTCATTTTTTCCACATCCAGCGGATAATGATAAAAATAAGTATCCAGCCGTCTTGTAGGCATACGGAATGTCCTGTTTAAGATGCGGTATTCGTAAGTCTTTCTGCTGTTCTGATAACGTGGATGCCAGCCATCCTCCACTTCACATGATCCCTGCACCACAATATCCTCCGGCAGTCTCTGATTCAGGGCAAATGCAATCTTATCTGCCGGCATCCTCGTGTTCGTATCAAACACCGCAATATTTCCAAGTGAGTGTACCCCGGAATCCGTCCGGCTTGCACCGCTCACCACGATCTCTTCCCCCAAAAGTTTCGAGAGATTTTTATTTAACACTTCCTCTATCGTGATACCGTTCGGCTGCACCTGCCATCCTTTGTAATTTGTGCCGTCATACGCCACAACCATTTTTATACGCATACTGATCCTGTCCCCATTTCTAAGCAGCCTGCCGTGTCTGCTTCCATAACTATCTATTTGTTTCTGTGGCACAAAGCTGCTTATATTTTGCAGCTTCATGCAACAAAATTTACTGCGGAAACGGTAAAAAGAATCTGCACAACAGAATAACCACAAAATATCCGATCACAAGCACATATGCCTTATGATCCACACCCGCATAACGCAGCGGTTTCATCTTGGTTCTGCCCTCACCGCCATTATAGCAGCGTGCCTCCATCGCCATCGCAAGGTCATCGGCGCGGCGGAACGCAGAAACAAACAACGGTACTAAAAGAGGAATCATATTTTTCACTCTCTGTAGCAGATTGCCGCTCTCAAAATCAGCACCTCTTGCCATCTGTGCTTTCATGATCTTGTCCGTCTCCTCGATGAGGATTGGAATAAAACGAAGTGCGATCGACATCATCATTGCGATCGCATGTACCGGAACACCGATTTTTGTCAAAGGCATCAATGATTTTTCCAGACCATCCGTAAGCTGGTTTGGCGTTGTTGTAAGTGTCATGATCGAAGTACCAAGAATCAGGTAAGTCAGCCGGATCGCCATCAGAATCGCATTCTGCGCACCTTCTGCTGTGATCTTAAAGATCCAGAAACTCACGATCGGTGTACCCGGTGTCAGGAAAAGATTAAAAGCCGCCGTGATCAGCATCAGAACCACGATTGCCTTTAACCCCTTTACCATAAACTTAAACGGAACCTTCGATGACTTAATGCAGAAGACCAAAAATACAGTCGCAACAAGTAATGCCGCAATCCCTTTAAAACAAAACAATGAAATAATATAAATAAATGTAGCAAACAGTTTTACGCGCGGGTCCAGTTTATGAATGACGGAATCCGCCGGATAATACTGGCCCAGTGTAATATCTCTTAACATCTTCTTCCTCCGAACCGTTACATATGAAAGTCTGTTTTTCCGGAATCAATCCCGGTCAGCGCCTCAAGCAGACACGCTCTCGCCTCTGCTACTGTCGTGGCATCTGTATCAACATTCAGACCTTTTTCCTTCAGTTCATGCATCAGGTAAGTCACCTGCGGTGCCGCAAGACCAACTGATTCAAGCTCCTTATAATGGCGGAACACTTCTTTCGGCGCGCCATCAAACATCACGCTTCCATGATTCATTACGATAATCCGCTCCACATATTTTGCGACATCCTCCATGCTGTGTGATACCAGAATAACCGTAATGCCCCGCTCCCTGTGCATCCGCTCCACAAGATCTAAAATTTCATCACGTCCTGCCGGATCAAGTCCTGCTGTCGGCTCATCTAGGATCAGTACTTCCGGCTTCATCGCAAGCACGCCCGCGATCGCAACACGACGTTTCTGTCCACCGGAAAGATCAAACGGAGACTGGTAATACAGTTCTTCCGGCAGTCCGACACTTCGCAGAGCCTCAAATGCCCTAAGTCCTGCCTCTTCTTTTGATAATCCCTGATTTTTCGGTCCAAAACACACATCATCAAAAATGGTTGTCTCAAACAACTGGTGCTCCGGATACTGGAATACCAGACCAACACGGTTTCTTAGCTCACGCAGATCAAAATCATCCTCATAAATATCCTGACCATGAAAATATATCGTTCCGGATGTGGCTTTCATCAGTCCGTTCAGATGCTGGATCAGAGTTGATTTACCGGAACCGGTATGCCCGATCACACCGATAAACTGTCCATCCTCGATCGTTAAATTCACATCCTTTAACGCCTGAATCTGGTACGCAGTTCCCTCGCTGTATACATAATTCACTTTATCTAAAATAATTGACATGTTCATCCTCATTTCTTAGTCAATCTGTGCAATCCTAAGGATATGTCCGACCAGTTCTTCCCTCGTCAGCACGCCAAGCGGAATATCGAGTCCAGACTGTCTGAGCAAGTCCGCAAGGATCGTAACCTGCGGTACATCAAGCCTGTATTCTTTGAGTTTTCCGACCTGTGAAAAAATCTCACGCGGAGTTCCCTGCATGACAACTTTTCCCTTATCCATTACGATCACCTTATCAGCACCGACTACCTCTTCCATATAATGTGTGATCAGAATGATCGTGACACCCTTTTTCTCATTAAGTTCATGTGCAGTACGGATGACATCTGCTCTTCCGTTCGGATCAAGCATCGCCGTCGGCTCATCTAACACGATACATTTTGGCTCCATCGCAACAACGCCTGCGATCGCAACACGCTGTTTCTGTCCACCGGAGAGCTTATTCGGTGAATGATGGCGGTATTTTAACATGCCGACCGCCTTTAGGCTCTCCTCCACACGCTGCCAGATCTCATCTGTCGGCACACCGATATTTTCCGGTCCGAATCCGACATCCTCCTCTACTACGCTCGCAATGATCTGGTTGTCAGGATTCTGGAAAACCATTCCGGCGGTTTTTCGCACCGGAATGACATTTTCTTCTTTTGAAACATCCATGCCGTCCACAAAGAGACTTCCCTCGGACGGGGCTAACAGTGCATTGATATGCTTCGCAAGCGTAGATTTACCGGAACCGTTATGCCCTAAAATCGCAATAAAATCTCCCTGCTTCACATCCAGATCCACGTGATCTAAGGCAGTCTGGATCGACTCTACATTTCCCTCTTCATCACGTCTGATATACTCATGCACAAGCTGTTTTGCCTTAATAATTCCCATCTGTTTTTATCCTTCCCGTATCAGTCGTCCCAGCGCAGTCTGTGCAGTTCGCCCTGCAGCTTCATATGGTCAAACTGATTCTGTCTGAGTGCCTCATAGAGCACGATCGCAACGGAATTTGACAGGTTCAGTGAACGTGTCTCCCCGATCATCGGAATCCGCACACAGGTATCCGGATTTGCTTTTAAAATCTCCTCCGGAATCCCTGCGCTCTCTTTTCCAAACATAATATAGCAGTCCGGTTCGTAAGAAACCTCTGTGTAAACATGACGTCCTTTGGTTGTTGCCATATAAATCTTTGCACCCGGATTTTTCTCACAGAAATCATCCCAGTTCACGTAAGTCGTCACATCAAGTTCACTCCAGTAATCCATTCCGGCACGTTTTATTGACTTTTCGTCAAGATGGAATCCCAGCGGCTCGATCAGATGGAGTCTTGTCCCTGTTGCAACACAGGTTCTTCCGATATTTCCTGTATTTGCCGGAATCTCCGGCTCGTATAATACAATATTTAACTTTGCCATAATACTCCTTATTTCTGCGTAGAAACAGACAACAATGTGAATAGCAGCCTATTTTTCACTCTGTTTTCTCAGTCCCTGAATAAATGCTTCCATGCGATTCATTGCCTCTTTCAGATTCTCCAGTGAATATGCATAGGAAATGCGGATATATCCCTCTCCGCAGTCACCAAATGCAGTTCCAGGAACGACTGCAAGCTTCTCTGTATTTAAAAGCTTTGTTGCAAACTGCTCGGATGTCATGCCAAACTCACTGATGCATGGAAATACATAAAATGCACCAAATGGCTCGAAACAGGAAAGTCCCATTTCTTTAAAACGATGAAGCAGATAACGGCGTCTGCCATTATACTCCTCTCTCATCTGTGCCACATCTTCATCTCCGTTTTTGAGAGCCTCAACACCTGCATACTGGCTCGTAGACGGTGCACACATGATCGCAAACTGATGGATCTTTAACATCTGCCCGATGATCACACGCGGTCCGCATGCATATCCGAGACGCCAGCCTGTCATGGCATGTGATTTTGAAAATCCATTGATCACGATCGTCCGCTCCCACATGCCAGGTAAAGATGCGATCGTTACATGTTTTTCAAGATAAGTAAGCTCGGAATATATCTCATCACTCAGCACAAAAATATCGTGTTTTTTGATCACTTCCGCAATTTTCTCAAGATCGGATCTTTCCATGACCGCACCGGTCGGATTGTTTGGGAACGGAAGCACTAAAAGTTTTGTCTTCGGCGTGATCGCAGCCTCTAATTCCTCCGGTGTCAGACGGAACTCATTTTCTGCCTTTAACTCAATGATGACCGGCACTGCACCTGCTAAAATGGCACAAGGCACATAAGATACATAGCTTGGCTGTGGGATCAAAACCTCATCTCCCGGATCTAACATGGCACGCATAGCCGCATCGATCGCCTCACTGCCCCCGATCGTAACCATGATCTCATGATCCACGTCATAAGACACTCCGTAATGTCTGTTTAAATAGCGGTCGATTTCAATCTTTAAATCTTTTAAACCTGCATTTGAGGTATAATGTGTTTTTCCTTTTTCCAGGGAATAGATACCCTCGTCGCGGATATGCCACGGCGTATCAAAATCCGGTTCACCGACACCAAGGGAGATAGCGTCCTTCATCTCATGCACTACATCAAAAAACTTACGGATCCCGGACGGCTGAATCGTTGTGATTGTTTTATTTAACGGATCTCTCATATTACATCTCTATCCTTTCATCTTTTGCCGGTTCTGCCATAACGGTTCCGTGGTCTTTATATTTTTTCAGAATAAAGTTCGTCTTTGTGCTTAAAACAGAGTCAAGCGGTGAAAGTTTATCGGAGACAAACTGTGAAACCTCACGCAGTGTTTTTCCCTCGATCGTTACCATAAAATCAAAACCGCCTGAGATCAGATAAACAGAATTTACTTCCGGATAGTTGTAGATACGCTCTGCCACCTTGTCAAATCCCATTCCACGCTGTGGTGTGACACGCACTTCGATTAAGGCAGTTACCTTTTCAATGCCTGCCTTATCCCAGTCGATCAGGGTATGATATCCGCAGATGATATGCTCTTCTTCCATCTTTTGAAGCTCATTTACCACGGCAGCCTCATCCACGCCTAAAATAATTGCCAGTTCCTTTAAATCTATTCTGCTGTTCTTCTCTATAAACGTTAAAATCTTTTCGCGCATGATATCCTCCATAATTTGTACTCTTTTGAGCACTATCTTAATTTCTGACAATAGATTTTCCCGCTAAATGCACAATCTATTGTTATGATACTACCTTATATAATTCGTCCGTCTTAGGCGGTTCTAAAAACCGTCTCTCATCCTCATTTAATAAAACTCTGTCATTTCCGGCTGTTGCTTTTCCGATAATTGTTGCCGGTATTCCTGCTTTTTTCAGTTCATTTACCAGCAGATTGCCATCGGCTGCTGCCATCAGCATAGAACCGCTTGAGATCAGTTCATATGGGTTGATTCCGAAAAATTCACAGATCTCGATTGTTTCCTGACGAACGGGAATCTTTTTTAAATCGATTTCAAGTCCGACGCCAGATGCTTCTGCCATTTCCCAGAGTGCACCAAAGATACCGCCCTCTGTGACGTCATGCATAGCACTAACGCCAGACCGAACGGCGACTGCAGCCTCTGAAAGTACGGATAAATATACATCCAGTTTTTTTGCATTTTCAACAAATGGTGCAGAAAATCTCGTTAACAGTTCTTTTTCTTTTTCCTTTGCAATGATGGATGTTCCCTCGATCCCGATCCATTTTGTCACAAGGATATCCATTCCCGGTTTTGCCCCGCCGGTAGAGATCACACATCCGTCTTTTACTTTTCCAACACCACATACGGAAATGACCGGCTGATTTACAACTGCAGTGATCTCCGTATGACCGCCCATGACCTGCACACCTGCTTTCGCACATGCTGCCTCTACCTGCTGCATCATCTCTCTTAACTCCGGTTCCTCAACCTCTGGCGGAAGTAAGACCGTAAGCAGCACACCGACAGGCTCTGCTCCCGCACTGGCAAGATCATTTGCTGTGATCTGGATCGCAAGCGTACCGATATCCTGTGCCGTTCCTGTGATCGGATCTGTTGACATCACAAGTGTCTCATCCTCTGCCAGCTTGACCGCCGCGCAGTCCTCTCCCACACCGGCGCCTAAGACAACCTCCGGTCTTTTGGTATGTATCTGTTTAAATACGGAGCGTTTGAGCACATTCTCCGGTACTTTTCCAATCTTCATCGCAAACTCCATTCCTGTTTATAGTTATAGGCTGTCTCTTACGAGGCAGCCTCTTTTTGTTTCTTATAATAAATTACTGACCATTTCCGCCGTTATCTCCGCTGACATCCACCTGTCCGTCTCCGACGATTGCCTGCTCCTCTGCAGACTGGTTTTCAGCCGGCTGTTCCTGTGTAGTCGATGCCGCTGCCGTAAACTGAGCCACTGCGGCATAGATAGTCCCCTCGTCACCGGTCGCTAATGCAGCGCCGATCGTCGCTGATGCATTCGGATCTTCTGACGCGGTTCCAACATTGACGATCTTCGGTGATGCTTTGTAAGTACTCTTATTAAATACTTCGCGGCTTTCTTCCACACCGTCTACCGTAACAACTTTCCAAAGCTGTGCCACATATCCGACATGTTTTCCCTGTGATACACTCATCGTTCCTACCGGATCTCCGGTTGCCACAAACTGTGTACCCGGATCCTGCTCCGACACAACTTCACTCTCATATGTTACCTTGCGGTTTGCAGGTCTTGTCTCTTCCCCGTAAATATTGAAATAAACATTTTTCCCGGAAGTATATCCTTCAATATAGATCGGTACATCCTGATTATTTACGAATTTTAAATCCTTATAATCACCTGCGATCGCAGCATCCATAGATGGCTTTACATAGGTAACGATCATAGAATGGTTTGAACGCTCCGTAACTTCAAGCTCCGCTAATATAACTGCATTATATAAAGTCGTTGAAACCTGGCAGACACCACCGCCATATGACTGCACCGTCTGTCCGTTCTCATAGGCTCCTGCTAATTCATAACCATTTGCTGCATCTAACGGTCCGATTGTCTCGTATACAGAAAACTCTTCTCCCGGATACAGAACAGTTCCGTTGATCTTATCAGCTGCTGTTGCAATATTATCACAGCGGTTCTGAGTGGAAGAACTGTAATTCGTATTGAATCCACCAAGCAGGTCTTTTACCTTAGAAAGCTCTTCTTCACTTCCCTTAGGTTCCACGATCTCCGCTGTCAGTTCAATACTTCCACCCTGTCCGTCCCAGCCGTCACTGACATAATTTTCAATCGCAGCGATCGACTTTTCCACATTGACCTCAACACCCTGTGATCCTTTAATGATCTTAAACGTACCGTTCTCACGTACCAGTCCGTTGTCTACTGCTTTCTGATCAAGCTCATCCGCTTTCTCGTCAAGTAACTCAGAAACCGTATCATGATCTACGTTCAACACCATATCAATGACAACATTGCCATTTTCAAGGTCTTTTTTATCCTTATATCTTTTGATCAGATTACCGCTCTTTCCGACATCCATCGCCTCTGAAACAACGTTCATATCGGTAAACTCAAGTGCAAGATCCGATGCTTTCACCTGTGTGCTGCGCTCTCCCGCAGTCAGTGTAAATACTGCTTCCCCTGCATTATTTACATAATCAGTCACTGCACTCAGAGCTTCCTGCTCTGTCATGCCGCCAACATCAATATTGCCAATATAAACTCCCTCTGCGATACGGTCTGTATCTTCCGCTTTTGCCTGCGTCGGATTCATAACGAAGCCAAATGCCATGGCTAACCCCAGAGCTGTTAATATCTTACCTGTTTTTTTCATCTTTTCCCTCTGAAACTATTGCTTTTACTGAATCTTTGTTGTTCATTTTATCACAACTGCCCTCTTTTTCAAGATGCATTACCACGAATATATTTGACTGTTTGCCCTGTTTTTAGTATATTTTACATGAACAGATTTATTACAACAGTGCCGCAAGTACAGTAGTAAGTAACATTGTTCCTACCAGAATGATCACAACTGCTGCAAGTACTTTTTTATTTTTCTTTTTACTGAAATCATACATATCGATGTACCTCCATTTCAAAAACACGGCACGGAAAGGATTTAACATGCCACTTTTAGGTTTATTTATTGCAGTTATCTGCCTGCTCACATTTTTCCGCAAACGTTCCATCCGCTCTCAGGAGAGCGCCACCGACCGTTTCTGGAAAAAAGAATCCATTGCAAACAACACCCGTTTAAAGGATTTAAGCGGACTTCCCTATATTACCATACCTTTTGATAAATTTCCAATAGGTATGTACGAAAATGATTTATTAAAAAAATATGAAAAAACTCTGCAGGCTCTTTCCGGACAAAAGATCGTCAATCTGGGCACGCAGACCAATACCGATCTAAAGATCGCCTATGGGACTGCCAGTCTCCCTGCCCTGACTGACTACGAGCAGAATTTTACCACACTGTGCCAGACTCTCACTGCCTATGCAGGGCAGCTTATAGAACTCGGTCATACGAATGAAGCCCGCACAATTTTAGAATACGGCATCAGCATTGGTTCTGATTTAAGCCAGAACTATCTGCTTTTAGCTGAGATCTACCAGTCTTCCGGTGATACGGAACAGATCCGTAAACTCCTTTCATCTGCAGAACAGCTTGACTCCCTGATGAAACGTTCGATCGTAGAAAAACTGACTGCAATGCTCCCAGAGGAATCATCCGTTAAAATCTGATTTTTTCCTCTGCAGCTTTCCATGTCTGGCAATAAGCTGATCTGTAAGTCTTGATGCTTCACTTCTTGTCATCTCTGCAAGATCATCCGGCAGTTTTATCTGATAATGTGCTGCATATTCCCTTAAATATTTCATCTGCCGTGCCGTTGCCGGTGTCTGCTTTTTTACCTTATAAAGAAGCGGTTTCGGCAAAAAATCTTCGGCATGTTCTTCCTCATACCGTTCCCTGAGTGCCTCATAAACCTGCCACGTTTCGTAAGCGTCATGAAATGCACGATGTGCATTTTCTCTTTTTACCCCAAAATATGCACACAGACTTTCCAGATCTTTTTTCTGTTCTCTGGGCAAAAATTTCCGTGCAAGTTTTAAAGTATCGACCGCATTCCGCTCTAACGGCATATTGTGGTTGACCGCCCACTGCTTTAAAAAACTGTAGTCAAAAATCACATTCTGCCCAACGATGATATCATCTCCGATAAATTCAAAAAACTGCTTCATGGCATCTTCTTTTTCTGCACCTTCCTGCACCATCGTCTCCGTAATTCCGGTAAGTTCGGTTACTTTTTCCGGTATCTTTATATTCTGACGTAAAATTGCACCAAACTGATCGACGGCATGATGGTTTCTGACTTTGACTGCCCCCACTTCTAAAATATGATCGGTCTTTACATTCAGACCTGTCATTTCAAGATCAATTACTACATAATCCTGCATTTTCGTCCTCCATGATCCATGTTACCTTTGCCTGATGATCTAAAGGATCCCTGTCTGTATAATCAAACAGTGCATATAATGGCTTTTCTGCACGCTCTGGCAATTCTTTTAATACACGCTCTCCTTTATCCGGAAACCGGTAGGAAAAACACTCCACATGGGACTGCTTTCCATTTTTACAGTATATCCGCGTCACCTGTTTCCATGTGCTTAAATCTTTTGCCCATGCCGGTCTGCTCTTGCAGTTTTCCCGGTAATACAGATCAAAGATCAGGCTTTCTTTTATAATATCAGAAATCTCACAAAGATTTTGCACTTCCTGTAGATTTTCCTTCTCCGTGTCAGCAGAAAATGTTTCTTCCACGAACTCAAGCAAAATTTCCGAACGCCGGATTCTCGCATGGCTCATGCCAAAGTAGCCTTTTTTCTCATAAAATTTCCCAAGATCCTGAAACAGGAAAAAAGCACTTTTAAACAGAACTCCGAGTACTTTCATCGTAACTTCAAACTGCCCGCTGTTATAATACACTTCAAGCATTTCTTCCACCTGGCGTATCTTTAATACATCATCATAAGGCAGCCATTTTGTTTTAAGCACCTCATAAGGCGGTCTGCTGTGGTATGTGATCTCATATTCTTTCGCATGCTCATACATATAGGAGCCCTTTAACACCTTTAAGAAGCCAAGCTGCAGCTGGTTCGGACGAAGTTCATAAATCTCGTCAAAAGATTTTGCAAATGTATCATAATCTTCAAATGGAAGTCCTGCGATCAGATCTAAATGTTCATGGATGTTCTCATGTTTCTGAACCTCTCTCACAACTTCCTTTAACCGTTCAAGCTGCATGGTACGGTGGATTTCTTTGATCGTTGCCCCATTTGTCGACTGCACACCGATCTCTAACTGGATCAGTCCCGGCCGCATGGTACCGATCAGGGCAAGTTCTTCCTCCTTTAACAGATCTGCCGAAATTTCAAAATGGAAGTTGGTGATCCCATTATCATGTTCTTTGATGTAAGACCAGATCTCCATCGCATGCGCATGATTGCAGTTGAATGTCCTGTCCACAAATTTTACCTGTGGGACTTCCCGGTCAATAAAAAACTGCAGTTCCTTCTTCACAAGTTCCGTGTTGCGGAAACGAAGCTGCTTTTCCACGGAGGAAAGGCAGTAACTGCAGGAAAACGGACATCCGCGGCTTGATTCATAATAAATGATACGGTTTTTAAAATCGCCTGCTTCATCATAACAAAATGGAATATCGCTTAAATCAAGCATTTCCCTCGGTGCGGTAAAGATGATCTCATCCCCGTTTTGGTATGCGATCCCTGTGATTTCTCCGAGTTTCGATCTTTCCTTTGTGCATTTACTCTCTCCTGTCCTCTGTGTTTCCTGTATTCTCTGCTTTTCTTCCGTTTCTTTGTCTCTCCGGCTTTCTCCGGCATAATACTCTGCCAGTTCACAGAAAGTCTTTTCCCCTTCCCCGATCATCACACCGGTAATCTGCGGATGGCATCTTAAAAAGCTCTCCGTCTCGTAGGATACCTCAGGACCTCCCACCCAGATCGGCACTTCCGGACGCAGCTTGTGAAATTCCTCTGCCAGTTCCTCCACATAAGCAATATTCCAGATATAGCAGGAAAACATTAAAACATCCGGTTTTGCCTTATAAATTCCCTCTAAGATATCTTCCATCTGGTTATTGATCGTGTATTCTCCGATCTCCACCGTGTCTGAAGCCGTCATGCCTTTCGCATAATGTGCGGCATATGCACGCAGATTATACACAGCAAGATTGGAATGTATGTATTTGGCGTTAATCGCCGTAAGTAAAATTTTCATCTGTTCTGCCTCCAACATTACCATTATAACGGAGAAAAAAACTTGTTGCAACGTACGAAAAAAATCCGGTTCCCAGCCGCCAGATTTTTCTGGCAGCCGAAAACCGGATTTATCCTACCGCAAAATATGTTTTACGATAACGTCTATTCCCGCGATCCACAGAAGTATCGCTCCTGCAATATATGCTTTTGTCTTATGCTCAAATCCAAGATGATATCCGGTATAGATACCAGCCACGACAACCGCAATGGTAAGTCCGGCAACCATCAGAAGCATCACAAGAAGATTTGTTCCAAGGAAACCAAATGCTATACCCGTCAGCAGGGTATAACTACTGGTAACTGCTGCAATTGCAAGCAGATGTTTCCAGCCGAGTTTCTGCTCACAGTGCTCTATGATCCGCTCGTTTTTTATGGCTTTTGCAACCAGCCGCACTCCCAGGCAGAAAAAGATGGCTGCTGCAATGACAAATCCAGTCACTTTTTCATTGTGCGTTATAGTATTGCGATACAAAATTCCTGACAGATAACTTCCGACGAACAGTGCTGTCATCTGCCATGCAGCAATCAGTATACACAATTTGCCAAGCTGTTTTTTATCTATCTTTGCTATCAGTGATCCCTGACACTCCATGGCTGCGAATATATCTAACGATATGCCTGCTATGATCAGCAGATTCTCCAACGCATTCATCTTACTCCTCCTAAAAGCGGTTCTTTAGTCTTCTGCTTTTACCGCATCCGTTTTGATAATAAATTTAACACTTCCGTTCACGCCATCTGCAATGTCAGTATAAGTCTGGTAATCAGCACCGGCATCTAATACAGCCTGGATACGGTCAACAAGCGGCTCGATATCGCCATTGTAGGAATTGATGATCTCATCGATTCCATCCTCGCTGAATTCCGTGATTCCGTCTGCAAGCTGATGCGCTCCGTCAGAAAGTTCTCCAACACCATCAATGATCGCATCGGTACCATCACTTAAAGTACCTGCACCATCGTTTAACTTCTGGTTATTTGAAACAAGTGTGGATGCTCCGATTGCAAGCTGGTCTGTACCGCTCTTTAACTGGTCAGCTCCGGTAGAAAGGGATCCGGCTTTCTCTTTTAACTGTCCGATACCACCGTCTAAAGTATTTAAACCGTCAGACAGATCAGACGCTCCTTTGTGCAGAGTCGTTGCTCCATCTGCCACCTGACCTGCTCCTGTTGCAAGATCACCTGCTCCTTTCTTTAAGGTTCCTGCTCCTGTTGCAAGGTCTCCGGCACCCTTCTTTAACTTGGTTGCTCCTGTTGCAAGATCACTTGCTCCTTTCTTTAAGGTTCCTGCTCCTGTTGCAAGATCACTTGCTCCCTGTGCCACCTGACCAGAACCACTAGTCAGATCATCCATTTTTCCAGCCATAGTACTGATTGCACCGGATGCCTGCGCTGCTCCATCTGCCACCTGTTTCGCACCAGCCTGAAGTGCTGTAAGCTGTGCCTGTGTTGTCGGATCAGAAATCTGACTGGCTGCTTCATCGATAGCTGAAACAGCTCCCTGAGCCTGACCGATTGCTGCGATCTTGTCTGACAGGCTTACCGCTACAGTCATTGCATCATTTACACTGTTGATTGAAACACCGCCAAGTGCCTGCCCCACCTGCGTAAAAATTGCTGTTGCAGTTGTAGGATCTGCATCGTACTTGGAAATTCCGTTCATCAGATTTGACTGTGCGCTCTTTAATGATTCGATCGTAGCCTGTGCATTTTCAATGGATGTACCATTTGCCTGTAAATTGGCATTGATCTGATCTTTTTTAGTCTGTAAAGTTGCTGCCATATCTCCCAATTTTCCAACTAATGTATCCACACCTGCACTGACTGCAGATGCTCCGCCTGCAAGCGTTGTTTCACCGCCGTTGACAGCAGTATTTAAATCTTTTACTCCTTTCGCAAGTGTCTGGACACCTGTATTCAGACTGGAAGCTCCGGCAGCTAAAGTGTCTGCTCCAGTAGACAAATCAGAAGCTCCAGTGGATAACGTATCTGCTCCGGTAGAAAGATCCTTCACTCCGGTGGAAAGTGTATTGGCTCCGGTGGAAAGATCACTTGCACCTTTGGACAATGTATTGGCTCCGGTAGATACATCCTTGGCACCTTTCTTTAAGGTTCCTGCTCCGTCTTTTAAGGAAGATGCTCCTTTTGCTGCACTTGCTGAACCATCTTTTAAGGTTCCCACACCACTGATCAGTGTTGGTACACTTCCTGCTAAGGTATCCACACCACTCTTTAATGTTCCGATTCCTGTGGATAAAGTAGAAGCTCCATCCGTATAATCTTTGATACCGTTCTTTAATGTTCCGACACCGTCTTTAAACTCACCCATCTTGGATTTTAAAGTATCTACACCGTCTGCGAGCTCACCGGAACCATCTTTTAACTGATCTGTTGCATCTGTTAAAGTATCTAACATATCATCAACTTCAGAAAGATCTGCATCTCCGTCTTTGCTGATAAAGTTTGTTGCATTCATCACAACTGTCATTGTGGTGCTTAATGAGAAATTCTCCACATCTGCAGTTACTTCCACGTAATCCGGGATCGATACATCTCCGTCAAAATCAGAATCATCCACATCTAAGCTCTCTTTTAATCCCGGAAGTGCATATCCGACTACAATATTATTTTTGCCATCGGAGATTACTTTACCATTGGTAACTTTTACATTGGAAAAGCTGTCATCTAATACCATTCCGCTGACCGCTGCAAACGGAACGTAGATTTCTTCCTCTTTTCCTGCGATCTTTGTCTTTACTGTCTCATTGTTGGTATAGTCAAAACGGATCGTCACTTTTCCTGATTTTCCTGCAAGTTCTTCCGGCTTTACTTCCTTACCATCCAAAGAATAGGTAATTGTCTGGGATACCGGTGTCTCTTTTGTGGAGGTTCCCTGATAATAAATATCGTTGCCGTCTGCCTGCCAGGTCAGTTTGCTGCCATCCTGTTTGAATGTCTCATCACCTTTTACATTTTCGATATCTTTTAAGGTAGAAGCATCCTCGATCGTATCCTTATTTTCATCATTGATCAGATGATCGGAAACGATCACTTTGCGCTCTTTTCCGGTGCTGTCTGCAAGAACATATACCGTTTCTTCTTTGCCAATCTCTTTCTCGCTGAATTTGATACTGTCATCTAATGCATCTTTTAATTTGCTCTCAGCATCAGAATCATCTTTTTCGCTGTCTTTTTCGGTGCTCTCTGTACTTTCAGTACTCTCCTGTGCTGTCTTTGCTGCAAATACATTTGCCGTGGAAACTCCTGTTCCGACCATTCCAACGACTAACACACCTGCAATAATACGGATCACATATTTTCTTGTAAATCTTTTCTTTAATTCTGGTAATTTCATCTTTTTTTCCTCCTCTATTTTACTGAACTGACGAATCTTTTTTATAACGGAAACCTGCACTTGTTACACAGATTAATTTATCAAATACCATAAACATTGCCGGCAGGATAAATGCTACGACAACCAAACTGATCAATGCACCTCTTGCAAGAAGCATACATAAGGAACTGATCATATCGATACTGGAATACATTCCTACACCAAATGTTGCTGCGAAGAAACTTAATGCACTGACGATGACAGACTGTAAGGAACTGTCTAACGCTGTTTTTACTGCATCACGTTTCTCTGCTCCGTGGTTTCTTGCTCTCTTATATTTGTTTGTCATAAGAATTGCATAGTCAACGGTTGCACCGAGCTGGATCGTTCCGATTACGATGGAAGCGATAAACGGAAGAACCGTTCCGGTATAATGCGGGATACCCATGTTGATGAAAATCGCAAACTCGATTACCATAACAAGGATGACCGGTAATGAGATCGACTTTAATACGAATGCGATAATAATGAAGATTAAAATAATAGAAACTGCATTTACTGTGTTAAAGTCTGTATTTGTAATCGTGATCAGATCCTCCGTACATGGAGCTTCACCAATTAACATTGCGGTGTCATCATATTTTTTAATGATATCGCGGATCGCATCACACTGTGCATTTACCTCATCTGATCCTGTCTTGTACTCAGACATAACATAGATCATCTGATATTTTCCATTGTCAAGCATCTCTTTGATATCATCCGGGATCATATCCTTTGGTACGGTAGGTCCCATAACGGAATCAAGTCCTAATGCCAGTTTTACACCGTCCACATCACCGATCTCATTTTCCAGGTTTCTTGCATCTTTGGAGTTTAGATCGCTGCTTGCAAGGATCACATGTGTCGCACCCATATCAAAATCATTTTCCAGTGCGTTTCCTGCTTTTACACTCTCTAAGTTATCCGGAAGTGTTCCCATCAGATCGTAATATACCTGATTGTGATTCTGTCCGTAAAAAGCAGGTCCGATGATCGCTAAGAATAAAATAATAAAAATCCAATAATGTTTTGTCACAAATCCTCCGATACGTCCAAGATCCGGTATGAAGGCTTTATGTCTTGTCTTTTCGATCCATTTATCCATTGCAAGGATCATTGCAGGAAGGATCGTAACACATCCGATAACACCAAATACAACACCTTTTGCCATAACAACACCAAGATCCATACCAAGTGTAAATGTCATGAAACACATTGCAAGGAATCCGGCGATCGTTGTGATGGAACTTCCGACTACAGAAGTTAACGTCTGTGAGATTGCATGGGACATCGCACGTTTCCTGTCATCCGGATAGCGTTCCTGATTCTCTAAGTAACTGTGCCACAGGAAAATGGAATAGTCCATTGTAACTGCAAGCTGTAATACTGCTGCAAGTGCCTGTGTAACGAAAGAAATCTCTCCTGCGATAAAGTTCGTTCCAAGGTTATATACGATTGCCATACCGATACTCAGAAGGAAGATAAACGGTAAAAGGAATGAGTCCATCGTAAGTGCAAGCACCAGTGCGGATAATCCTGCTGCGATCACAACATACATGATGACCTCACTGTTACAGATCTTTTTGATATCGGTAACGACTGCGGACATACCGCTCAAAAGACACTGTTCATTGGTCAGTCCCCGTATCTCCTCGATGGCATCAAGTGTCTCATCTGCTGACATGGAAGTATCAAATGTAATGATCATAAGCTGGCTGCCTGTATCTGCATTCTGCAGGGAATCTCTCAGGTCATCCGGCAGCATATCCATCGGGATGGAAATATCAGCAAGTGCACCATACCATAAAACATCTTTGACATGGTCGATCTCTTTTAACTTATCCTCTAACTGCGTGATCTCTTTTTCCTGCATGCCATCTATGACCGCCACGGAAAAAGCACCTGTTCCAAACTCGTCTAACAGGATATCCTGTCCTTTCATCGTCTCAATATCTCCCGGGAGATATGAGAGGATATCGTAATTGATCCGCGTATTCATGTAAGTGATCCCGGTCGGTATCAACAGCAAAAAACTCAGGATCAGAATCGGGATACGGAATTTCACTACCCATTTTCCAAACTTAATCATCTTTTTCACTCTTTTCTTTCTTTTTATTTTCCTGTGGCATACATTCCCCCTGCCACAATTTCCTTTAGTGTAAAAAAAAAGACTGAATCTGAAAAGATTCAATCTAATTTTTCTGTAGCATCTTATTATACAAATTGCCCAAAATGTATATCAAAGTTAACATTTGATTCCGATTGTATATTTAATTCACATATTAAAGTTCCGCTAAAATATCTTCCATGGATCTCTTTATGATGTAATCATAGATCTCTGCTAACTCCCGCGCTGAGATCGTCATCCCGGACCGAATCCAGTTCATGACAATATAGCACATGGACTGTGCATAATACGCAGCAATACGTTCCGGTGTCAGCCAGACATACTTTGGTTTCTTCGTGGCTGCCGAACGTTCAAACACCCTCAGGAACACCTTCATGATACAGGACTGTGCAATGCTCTCAAACGAGTTCTGTCCCTCTAAGTGGATCGCTTTCTGATAAAACTCCTTTTCTTTTTCAATGTTGGAAAATAAAAGTATCAATGCCTCGTTTACCATACCGTTCTGTATCAGAGGTTCTGCCGGAGCGATCAGCTGTGTATCTATGATCCACTCCAAAAGTTCATATTTGTCCTGAAAATGGTTATAAAATGTCGGCCGTATCACGCCTGCCTTATCTGTAATCTCTTTGATCGTAATCTTCTCGATCGGCTGTTTTAATGCAAGTTCTTTAAAACTTTCTGCCAAAAGCGTATCTATCGCGCTCTTTCCCTGTCCAGTCATATCTCCCTCAAAGTATTTTTACATAATCATTCTTCCTATGGTAACGCTGCGACCTTCCGGATCATCACGGAGATTGAGCATCTCGCCTGTCTCCACGATCTGTACCAGCGGTCTGAGAGAAAAATCTCTAAAATTCTTTGCCACAATGCCGCGCTGTCCGTTTGATAACTCCACTTCGCATCCAATCGGATAAACCGCCATTCTGCGTAAAAATATATTAACTAACTGCGGATCAAATTCCGCTCCCGCCATTGCCATCATATATTCAATCGCATCTGCCGGCGAAAGCTGTTCCCTGCCGGGACGCTTTGATATCATTGCATCATAGCTGTCTGTAACTTTAATGATCCTCGCATATAACGGTATGTCTCTTCCGCTTTTTTCCAGCGGATATCCTTCACCATTAAACCATTCATGATGCATCAGTATCCCACTATAAACCATCGCAGGAAAATGATAGGATGTTTTCAAATATTCTGCTCCAAGTTTTGGATGACTTTTCCACGCTTCCCTCTCTTTCCCGGTAAGCGGCCATTTTCCATTTGCGATTTCTTCAGGTAAAAACTTTTTTCCTAAATCATGCAGTATTGCTGCAATTCCAAGATCATATAATTTGTTTCGTTCCAGTCCGTATCTCGCTCCAACCATGATAGAGAGCACACCGACATTCACTGAATGGTAATAAATATATTCATCATAATTGCGGATATCCATTATGTTAAACATTACATCGCCATTTTTCAGGATATCTTCCACAACATTTTTCACTGTCATGCGCAGCTTCACTTCATCGACCGGCAATTCGCTGTCATCCGTATCAAAATCAAACAGCTCATGTATCAGTTTTAATGCCTGACAACGCACCTGTGGTGTGAGCACCTGTTGTATCTCTATGCCACATGTAAATTCATCATCTATGTATATTCCAGGATATCCGAGGAACTCCAGGTTGGATATATATTCTGATGTCAGGAGCAGATGTTTCGCTAAAAGAAGTCTTCCCGCTCCATCATAAATATCCTGTCCAAGAGCCATTCCCGGCTTTAACCTGCTTGTCGGTATATAGCGCATGTACTTATCCTTTCAAATTACAATACATATATTTTATACCATTTATTCGTCAAATTCAACTGTCACAAAGTACCCTTTTGGGGTTTCTTTTACGTCTACAACTTTTCCCTCTCTTGATCTGATCCGTTCACTTACCGCATAATTTGCAGACATCGCATATGCCTTTCCTAATGTATAATAGTAGGAACTTGGCAGTTTTCCCTCTGTGACCGGCAAAACATCCCCGACCTCTAACAATCCCGTGCGTTCCATTTTAAACTCTTCACATCTCATTTTCTTTCCTCTTTTCTGCACCGGCTATATCAAAAGCACCATTGTCACACCAAAAGCATTATAGTATAATATTACTACATTCTCAAGAAAAATCACTTCCGGAGGCTCCTTACCATATGTTGTCAGAACACAAAGATACGATTCTGGAAAATTTCCTGTCGTCTGCGATCCGCACTTTAAATACCGATGAAATTTACAATATCCTGATAGATTCTCTCATTTTGCTGCTGAATCCCCAGGGACTTTTACTAACACAGAATTTAAACACCAGACGTTCCTTTTACACTGTACGCAGATGGGGAGATATTTTCTTTGAAAAAGATTACTCCGTTCCTTCTGACGCATTTCTCGAAGAGATACTGCACCAAAAAGGTTTTCTTGTAACAGGATCAGATTTTCTTACGGACAATCCTCTGTTGACTCCCCGGCAGAGCCGCTGGCTCGCACAGCAAAATATTCACGCAATCAAGGCGATCCGTTATCAGCAGGCTGTCATTGGTCTTTTGTATATTGCTGACGATGCGGACCGCATCTACACCGAAGAGGAACTTGTCTGTCTCGACCGTATCTGTTACTATGCTGCGTATCTTCTGCGCAACGCCAACCTGTATTATAATGCTTACCATGCTTCGATCACAGACAGTCTTACTTCCTTATATAACAGAAAACATGCCTTTGAATGTATCAAAGATGCCTGTTCGACGGATACCCCGATTGGTCTGATCCTGCTCGACATTGATGATTTCAAGCTCTACAATGAGCTTTACGGTGCCACGGAAGGAGATAATCTGATCACGCTCTGTGCACAGGCAATCCTTTCAAAGATCAGCCCGTCTGACCTCGCATTCCGTTATGGTACAGATGTTTTTATGATACTGACACAGGGGGATGATCCCACCAGTGCAGGTGCACTTGCTAATGAGATCATCCATAATATCATCAGTCTGCGGAGCAAAAACGATACCGTGTGGGACACAAGCATTACCTGTGGTATATCCACTTTCCCATCTATTTCTCCAGATGCGAAAACACTGCTCCATAATGCAGAACAGGCGATCTATTATGGTAAACTAGGGGGCAAAGGTCACCTTACCGTTTACCGGGCCGGTCTTGAGACACGTTCCACCGATTCGAACTTAAGAACTGCATACGAACGTGTTGCGCCTACCATCTATGCACTGACCGCTGCGATCGATGCCAAGGACAGCTACACATTTATCCATTCCATGAATGTGTCGAAATATGCTGTGATCTTAGCCAGAGATCTTGGCATGAGTGAAAATGACATCGAACTTGTGCGTGATGCCGGTATGCTGCATGACATCGGAAAAATCAGTATTCCGGAACGTATTTTACAGAAAACCTCGGAACTGACACCGGAAGAATATGAGATCATGAAGACACATGTTGAAAACTCCACAAAAATGATCCGTTATCTGCCACATATGGATTATGTAATTCCTGCAGTACTTGGTCATCACGAACGGTATGATGGCACGGGATATCCGCGTGGTCTTGCCGGTGAGGATATTCCTTATATGGCAAGAATACTTACCATCGCCGATTGTTTTGATGCCATGACTGCCAGACGTCCATACAAAAATCCGCTCTCTGTCTCCTATGCTGTCAGTGAACTGAAAAAAAACAGTGGAACACAGTTTGATCCGGAATTAGTCGACGTATTTATCCGGCTTATCAATGAAGGTAAAATTACAGTATAGCGCAGTCTGGGCAATCAGATGCAGCTTGCTCAAATATTCTATTATCACGAACCAAAAAAGTGTCCCTGAAAATCTTTTATCCAGATTTTCAGGGACACTTTTTATATCTGTTTCTCTTTCTTTCCGCTTAATCACTTAATCGATTTCTTTATAATCTACGTCGACTGCTTTCGCTTCCTGCTCCATATCTTTCACCGTCCGCACCGTCTTTGTCACAACCCACAGATCACTGATTCCATCATAGATCAGGGCTGCTCCTACAAACTGCATGGCAAGTTTGACCATGCCAAACGCATTGACAATGCAGAGCACGCCAAATGCAATACTGATAATGGCAATGATCAGCATAATCCACCATCTGTCATATCCGCCATTCTTTGATTCTAACGCCATTTTCACATCCTGCACACCGTGAACAGCAAGTATCACACCGATCACGATCGGTACCAGGCTCACGATACTGCTCGGTTTTAAGAAGATCCATACACCGATGATCAGCACGATCAGCCCAAGGATTCCGGTGAACATATAACCGTTTCTATTGGTAATATAGGAAAACAGTTCTACCCCTCCAAGAATGATAAGTCCTGCGGCAAGCACTTTACATACGATATCGATCGTCTCTCCTGGCCATACGATCAGAACCACGCCCAATGCGATGCATAAAACTGCTGACATTATTGCATCCGCCTTTACTCTCTTAAAAAAATCTTTCATACTCTGCCTCATTTCCCGCCACACATGTTCTTATATGTGGCGCATTTTAATTCACCTCATATATTGCCTTAATTTCCCTTATTAGAATAACATTTTTTCATTTTTTCGTAAACATACATTCTGTTTCAGTTGTCTATTTTTTGCTGTGGTGTTACAATGAGCGCAGTTCATTCATGAAAGGAGTTTTCTCTATGGGAAAAGAAGTAAAAACAAATGCCATGCGCATTTTAGACCGCAATAAAATACCTTATGAAATTATCAATTATGAGTGTGATGAATTTATAGACGGTCTACATACCGCAGAAAAGACCGGTGCTCCGGTAGAACAGTCGTTTAAAACGCTCGTTATGTCCGGCAAGGCCGCCGCCGGCGGGAACAGGCAGTATTATGTTTTTGTCGTACCGATCGCAGAGGAAGTCGATCTGAAAGCTGCCGCAAAATGTGTCGGTGAAAAATCACTTGAAATGCTTCACGTAAAAGATCTGACTCCGCTTACCGGCTATGTGCGTGGCGGCTGCTCACCTCTTGGCATGAAAAAGCAGTTCCCAACCGTCGTACATGAAAGCGCTGCTTCCTTCGATAAGATTTATATCAGCGGTGGACGCATCGGTACCTCCATCACGGTAAACCCGGATGCGCTCTTAAAAGTCACCCGCGGACAATATGCCGATATCATCCAGCATAACGAAAGATAAAAGGAAGGGACTGTCATACTAACAAAGTTAGTGAGACAACCCCTTCCTTCATGTTATATCATTTTTTCATTTACCTGTCTGAGACATCATATCCCAGATCTAGCTTGTCCTCTCTGCGCCTTCACCTCTGGCAAGATCCATGATCTTCTGAAGTTCAGCACCCTCTACCGGTGCCACACCGTGATCTATATGTTTTCCGTCCTCTAAAAGCTCTCCTAACATGCGGACATCTTTTTCTTTTGACATCTCGATCGTATAATAGCCGGCTTTTCCGGTCTTAGGATTGATCGTCAGGTAAATACGGTAGCAAAGTGGCGGAACTAAGCCTTTTTCCGGAAGATCTACACGGATCAATGTCAGATCTTCTGCAATATCAAGTGCCATTACAGAGTAATCGTTCTCTGTGTATGGATTTAACTTTGGCTCCTTGAACACGCCTGCAAAAATCTCATTGACAAAAGCCTCTTTCTCATCACACAGCTTGTTGATGAACTCCTGTTTTTCGGTAAACAGACGCTTTGGCAGTACTGCAAACTCAACCTGACGCTTTACAAATACCTGAAACTGTGCCGGTGTCATCTTCACCTGTTTCATCTGTGCAGCACGTTTTGCCGCCTGCTCGTCAACTTCATGTAACTTCTGTACAAGTTCTGTCTTTAACACAAGGTTGTCAGAAAATGGATTGATCACCATTCCGGCAAGTTTTAATTCCGGTTTTACAACGATATTATTGCATGCCGGGAATGGCATGTTAAGCATCGCCTGGCTCTTTGGCTCCTCCGGAATCTGCGCTTTTGACGTATATACTACTAAAAACTGTTCTTCATTACTATTCTTTAAAAAACATGGAATCGGACGATCCGGTGCCTGTAACATTGCCGGCACAAACAGCTTTGTCGGACGAAGCAGATTCAGCACTGTGGTAAGATTCTCTTTCGTGCGGTCTGCGGCATATTCCTTAATGGCCTCCTCAAGTCTGTCGTTCGTGATTTCCATTGTCATTTTCTCTTCCATAATTTCCAATATCCTTTCCTGCAAAAACCTGCCCAAAACTTACGGACACCTCATTATACCACACCCCCCGTAAAAAATGAATGTTTTTTTTAGCTCCACCGCCCACCAGACGATACCGCCTGCTGATCTTTTCCCTTTAAATTTTTCTTATCTCTTTTTTCTCCCAGACAGCCTCCCAATACTAACAGTTCATGCCCGAGTAAAGGCATGGCTGCAAGTACCAGCAGTTTTACCCATTCAAGCAGTGTTAATCTGCAGGTTCCAAACAGATTAACAAAATAAGGAACTTCCGTCACAAGAAGCTGCAGTCCTGTTCCGATTGCGAATGCAGCAATCATTAACCTGTTTTCCAGATGGTTCATCTGAAACAGCGATGTTTCAACATCACGCATACCGATCGCATGAAAGAGCTGAGACATACCAAGTACCGTAAATGCATAGGTCTGGCAGCGGCTTAAAAGCTCTGCATCTGCCAGAAGCAGCCTGATTGCTGCCGGTGTGACCGTGCTGCCCGCCCCAAGCAGGATTCCCACCGGAAGCTGCAAAAACGCTGTCATACTGATAAATGCGATCAATGCCCCATAAAAACAGGTACAGTTTAACCCACCCCCTGCAAACAGACTCTCATCCTTTCCGCGCGGTGGTCTGTCCATGTAACTTTTATTTTCTTCCTCATCCACACCAAGCGCCAGTGCCGGAAGCGAATCTGTGATCAGATTGATCCATAGAATATGACTTGATTTTAACGGTGCCGCAAATCCGCAGGCTACAGCCGCAAGCATTGTTATGATCTCCCCGAAATTAGAAGACAACAGAAATATCACAGATTTCCGGATATTCTCATAAATACATCTTCCCTGCGCAATGGCTTTTGCGATCGTCGCAAAATTATCATCCGTCAACACAATGTCCGCTGCATTTTTCGCCACATCCGTTCCTGCCTTTCCCATAGCGATCCCGACATCTGCTGCTTTCAATGACGGTGCATCATTGACACCATCTCCTGTCATTGCAGTGATCTCCCCGTTTTTCTTACATGCCGCCACGATGCGCACCTTATGCTCCGGCGAAACATGGGCAAACACACGCACCTTTTTTATTTTTTCTGCAAGCATTTCATCTGTCATATCCGTTAACGTTTCTCCCGAAATGCACTCACTTTCTTCCGATGCAATGTGCAGTTCTTTTGCAATCGCAAATGCCGTATCGATCCGATCCCCCGTGATCATGATCGTTTTTACCCCTGCACGGTAAAACTCCATTACAGCCTCCTGTGCCTCCGGACGTATGGGATCAGCCATTCCAACAATTCCCAGAAAAGTCAGCCCGTTTTCCTTTAAACCGTCAGCCGGATTTCGCATCCCAAGTGCCAGTACCCGGAGTGCATCTTTCGTAAACGTACGGATCACCTGATCGATTTCTTTTCGTCTCTCCGGGGTCATCGGCACACGCTCACCATCTTTCATCAGGAATGCAGCACGCTCTAATATTTCATCCGGGGAACCTTTGGTATAAGAAATTTTTTCTTTTTCTCCCCGGTGTAATGTCGTCATCATTTTCCGGTCGGAATCAAACGCGATTTCCTGTATTCTCGGAAAACTTTCTTCTAATCTCTCTCTCTGCAGATCAAATTTTTCCGCCATATCAAGCAGGGCAAGTTCTGTGGGATCTCCGATCCGTTCCCCACGGACAGACGCATCATTGCAAAGGGTATATCCCTCCAGAAAATATCTGTTTTTTCTGCGGTTGAGATTCTTTGGTTCGCAGATTTTTCCATCTGTATAACATCTTGTCACAGTCATACGGTTCTGCGTCAGTGTTCCCGTCTTATCCGAGCATACCACGCTCACACAGCCTAATGTCTCCACACTCGGCAGTCTTTTTACGATCGTATTGACCTTCACCATACGTGATACCGAAAGTGCAAGTACCATCGTAACGATCGCCGGCAGACCTTCCGGAACTGCAGCAACCGCTAATGATATTGCCGTGATCAGCATTTCTGCAACATTGCGCCTCTGCAAAACTGCCATGACAAACAACAGGATACACAAAAAGACAGAAACGGTACCAAGGATTTTTCCAAGATCCGCCAGCCTTTTCTGTAACGGCGTCAGCTCCGTTTTTGTCCCGGAAAGCAATTTTGCGATACCGCCTATCTTCGTATCCATCCCTATCGCAGTGACGATTCCTTCTCCACGTCCATATGTAACATTAGTGGTCATATATGCCTCATTTTGATCCGTCGTATTTTTAGGAACCGGAACAGATTCGCCGGTAAGCGCTGACTCCTCGATCTTTAAATTGACAGCCGATATGATCCTGATATCTGCCGGCACCTGTCTGCCTGCTTCAAGGCAGACAATATCCCCCGGTATCAGATCCGATGCCGGAATCTCATGGATTCCATCCTCATCATGGAGCAGTGCATGCGGACTTGTCATTTTTTCCAATGCCTCTAATGCCCGCTTTGCCTTCCCCTCCTGGATCACTCCGACTATGGCATTTAAAAGCACTACTGCAAGTATAATGCACATGTCCCCAAATTCCTGCAGCAGAAGAGATATTGCTGCCGCCGCAAACAAAATAAAAATAAGCGGATCATTCAGCTGTTCCACAAAACATGACAGCATCGATTTTTCTTCTTCTTTATCCAACAGGTTATATCCCCGTTTCTGCTCTTTTCGCTGTTCATTTGACTTTTCCTGCATCATAGCCTCCCTACCGCATACTTTTCACATCAAGGTTCTGCCAGGGGCTTTTTGATTCATAGGACGTAATCTCCTATGAATCAAAAAAGCCTGCCCTCATAATCTGTGATTACCACATCTTATGAGGACAGGCCATGATTCATGACAATAGATTTTATTTTAATACAAACTTGCCAACGATCTCACGCAGATTATCTGCACAGGAGTAACATTCAGATACCATATCATGTGTAGCGCCTGTTTTTTCAACCATACCGCTTGTTTTTTCAGCAATATCGGATACACCGACTGCGGCTTCGCCCACAGTATCATTGATGCCGCTTAACGCCTGTGCGATCGACTCAATCAGATCTGAAAGCTGCAGCATGGAATCTTTTACCTGATTCATGTTAGACTTGAATACATCTGCATCTTCCTGATACTGTTCGCCAACCTTTTCAAACTCTTTATAATCTTCAATTACATTCGTTTCCAGAAATTCTGTCGTTTCACCCAGACACTCTGTCATATTGCCAACTGCTTCATTGACGGCTTTTACAATATTACCGATATCAGCGATTGCTTTTGAAGTCTGGTCTGCAAGGCTTCCGATCTCTGTCGCAACAACTGCAAATCCACGTCCTGCCTCTCCGGCTCTTGCAGCCTCAATACTTGCATTCAAAGCTAAAAGTCCGGTCTGCGAAGAGATCTCCATAATGGTATTGGTCAGTTCATTGATCTTTTCAACTGCCTTTGATCCCTCGATCGCCTTTTCGGATTTCTCTTTGACACTTGTATACATGTCCATAGTACGGGAGCTCGCAGTTACTGTTTTATTGCGCAGATTCTTTGCTCTGTCCATAACTTCATTGGAAACATCTGCACCTTTTTCTGCCATCTCTGTAAGCCGCTCAGCTTCATCTTTCATGGTACCGACATTCTCATTGATATTTACAGTAGTTGCGGCTGTCTCCTGCATGCCTGCTGCAAGCTGCTGGCTGGTTGCTGAGTTATCCGAACACATATGGTCTACGGTCTCAGTTACCTGTTTTAATCCATCTACATTTCCGGTGATCTGCTGGCTTGCCGTATCAATATTTGCAACCATTTCACGCAGATTCTTTCTCATGATACGAAGTTCACGCGCCATGAAACCGGTTTCGTCTGTTCTTTTGCACAGACCATCACTTTTTGCATTGTGACTGAAATTCAGATTTGCAGTATTCTTTATAATCTCTGTCAGGCTTTCAAGCGGTGCGCAGATAAAACGGCTTAACACATAGCCAATGATCACACATACAACAAGCGTTATCGCTGCTGTGATACACATAGAACGGATCATCTCATTGACCGGCTCTACAATATCACTCTTATCAGCCGATACGACCACGATCATGTGATCCGGTGTCAGGGCATACCCTGCATACTTGATTGCACCATTAAAATCATATTCAACAACAGCATCCTCCGGAACGGTTCCGGATGCAAGCTGTGATACCACACCTTTAATAACGGGATTTTCAACCGTTTTTCCGATCTTGTCTGCTGTCGGATGATAAAGCATTGTGCCATCCGCTGACACCAGATAAGCATATGCACTGTCTACGCCTTTCATGCTGATATCACTTACAACCCTAGAAAACTGTTCATCCGTTGCTATCTCTGCCGGAATATTTCCAATCGTCTGCGCTCCCATCTCTGCCAGACTTAGGATGTAATGCGCATTGACTGTCTCAACAACATCACTCGACTTTGAACTGGCATTGATCATACTTCCCACCAATGATACAACAACAATAAAAACGGCAAGGAGTGTAATTTTTGCCGAAATGGAATGAATGAATGTAACTTTTTCCTGTTTCATCGTACCTTTCTTCCGTATCAAATCTGAACACGGTTTTCCCTTCTTATAGTATAAATTGAATAATTGCATTATAGCACAAATCCACCAATAGTTAACACCCTATTTGCGCTAAAATTTTAAAATGCCCGATCGGTGCTGTTTACAGCTAACTTCTTCTCCGCAAGATGCCCATCCCGCCCGGAGGGCTTTTTGATTCATAGGACGTAATTTCCTATGAATTAAAAAAACACCGGTTCTAAAACCGATGTCTTACTTCTCTCTATAATGCCGGCGACCGGAATCGAACCGGTACTGTATTTCTACAACAGGATTTTAAGTCCTGCGCGTCTGCCAGTTCCGCCACGCCGGCATTTTTCATATGTACTGCCGCCTATGTTCGAAGACTTTCACTCACGAGCTACTTAAAAATGTCATCCTACCGGACAATACATAATGGGCAGAGGTGGATTCGAACCACCGAAGCAAATTGCAGCAGATTTACAGTCTGTCCCCTTTGGCCACTCGGGAATCTGCCCATTCACCAGATACACAAAATGCGCTCTGACAAGAAAAGATTATAGCATAGTGGCTTCTTTTATGCAAGCATTTTTTATCCTTGAATTTCCGTAATAATTGATAAAATTTTCTTTATTTCCTCCGACTGTATCAGCATACGCATCTTCCCACTTCCATCCTCAACCTCAGGCTTACCACACCTAAGACTATCCGAATGCTCCGACACACAACAATCCTTATACCAACACTCACCCATAAGAGAACCCTTAACAGACCATTTCTCGTTTTGCGTAAATTCACCTGCCAATGATTTCATCACCCGCTCCGTAGAATATCTGTTAAAACCAGCTATATACTGCAATGTCTTCTCGTCATCAATCTTTAATAAATTGATTCTATGGTTCTCAACTGCTTTCAAAACCTCTTCACGAATTTTAATTTTATCTGTCTTTCCAGTGCCTGTCCACTCTACAAGTTTATCAAATGCAAGAATCAGGTATTCAAAGCAAATCATATCCAGAATTATAATCTTTCCTTCTGAACTTTTTTCTATTGATTTCAACACACGATATTTATTCCGAATATCCTGATTATCAACCACATAATCAAATGCAATATAATATTTATCATCATCTTTAATATCTAAATCCAATACTGCATCCAACAATCCCTGATTGCTCCCCTTGCTTTCAACTATAAATTCATCATCAAAGAAAAGTTGATTAACCAATTTCCAGAAATGAAGCCCTGCACCGGTATCTTCTGTCCATAAATACTTCATATCACAACTCCTCTTCCAGTGTTATCTTATTATTATCAAACTTCAAAACCTTGAAACTCTGATCTGATACATTCAGTCCATCACAATTCCGTAGGAAAAGCATATATTGATTTGATAATTCAAAATTAATAAATTTTCTAACTTCATCATTTATCAGATTATCCGCATTATCTACCACAATAAAGCTATCTCTGCATTGCTTTATTGATTCTGAAAAATTATCTGACCTGTAATTAAATAATTTGATAGCCCTGTATTCATCCGTAAGTCTTACATCTTCCAATATTTCATAAAGTACTGTTTTACCAACACCGCTATCGCCCCCAACAAGCGTTATTCTGTCATCGAATTCTAAATCGTATGAAAATGGATCTGCTTTAAATGTAATACTCTTATAAATCATCTGCCTCTCTCCTCTCATACTCCTTACTCCACCAGGCATTATAACCCCTTCCTCCAATAACAATATCAGAACCATTAAATCTGATTTTTACATCATCTGGTATGTCAAACAGGGTTGGTCTTGACATGTATATCTTTATATTGTCCATTGTAAAAATGATTTTAAGTACATTCGGACCACATTCCTCTGCATTTACTACTTTATCCGGATGCTTCACAATATTGAGTAATGTCTTGCAGCCTGATGACAGATTACGGATCGTACCTAAGCCATATTTTGTTTCTATGTGCTTATCTGGAGTCAGTTTTGCCCCATCCACCTGTCGAATTAAATCAACTTCATTCTGTGACATTTCTTCATTACCTGTATTTAAGTTGAAATACAAGTCGTTCTGAAGTATCCAGTCTTTTGAGTCTCTTTTTTCTGTATATATATCTATCATTCGACGTAACTCCTTTCCGTTGTCCCTTTCCAGTCTTTTCTAATTCCCCGAAAAATAATGCACTATTCTTTTCTATCTTCTTTGTAGTTAGTCTCTTGTTCTGTCATACATCAGAACAACAGCAGAATATTTCTGCATGCTTACTTTAAGCACTCCATCCACTACTTCATAATTTTTCGGCATCAGGGAATAACCTGTCTCATTTGAAATGATCACACGCTCTAATACCGCATTTTTCGGTATACCGCACTGCCATACCTCAAGCGTTACATCACGTTCTTCCTCTTTATTATTTACCAGAACAACAAACTGCTGACTGCGGTTAAATCTTGCGTAACAAAGCAGATTATCATCTGCTCGCAGATTACCATCTGCATTACTGCCTGTATGATTTCCGTTCGCGGAAGTTCCATTTAAAAACATGAGGGAGCCGGTGCGGAGTGCCTCGTTTTCTTTGTGGATATGGATGATATCACGGTGAAAATCGATCAGAACGACATCCTCTTTTCCCCATGGATAGGTACGTCTGTTATCCGGATCTGTAAATCCGCAGAGTCCCGCCTCGTCTCCATAATAAATCGTCGGTGCTCCCGGCCATGTCATCTGAACAACGACCGCCTCACGGAATACTGCCGGCTTTATTCCTTCCTCAGCGGCTGCGGTACCAAGTGCTGCTGCACGTCCCACTTTTTCATTGGTTCTTGTCATAAATCTGGAATGATCATGATTCGAAAGCTCATTCATGGCACACAAAAGCTGTGATGTCTGGAAGCTTGCCATATAATGACGCATGGAACCCTCAAAATCTTTCAAACTTCCCTTTAACTGTGGCTTTGATTCATCACTGTGTTTTTCCATACCGGTTAAAAACCATGTCAGCGGCTCCATGAACGCGTCATAATTCATAACGGTATCCCACTGGTCACCTTTCTGCAGCCATTCTTTTGGATCACCGTAATGTTCTGCCAGAATAATTGCATTGGGATTTGCTGTTTTTACTGATTTACGGAAATCTCTCCAGAACTTATGGTTCATTTCCGGGGAATGTCCTAAATCTGCAGCAACATCAAGTCTCCAGCCATCTGCATTGTATGGCGGTGATACCCATTTTGCTGCAACACGCATAATGTCATCATACAATTTTTCAGAACCTTCATAGTTGAGTTTTGGCAGCGTATCATGCCCCCACCAGCCTTCGTAAGTCGTATTATAAGGCCATGCAAACTGATCCTGAAAGCCAAAGAAATTACGATATGGACTGTCTTTTGAAATAAACGCACCATCCTCATAATCCCCGCTTACCTGATAGATTTCCTCCCGGTCAAGCCACTTATTGAAAGAACCACAATGATTAAATACACCGTCTAAGATAACTTTCATGCCGCGCGCATGAATCTCTTTCACCAGCTCTGCAAAAAATTCATTGCTCGCCTCAAGATTTTTCTTATTCGTTACACGGTTAATATAGCGTGTTGCTTTCCGGTTATCACTCACGCCATCTTTTAACAGTTCTCCACCATCCTCTACGATTTTACCGTAATGAGGATCTATATAGTCATAATCCTGAATATCATATTTGTGATTGGAAGGTGACACAAATAATGGGTTAAAATAAATTACTTCCACGCCAAGATTCTGCAGATAACCCAGTTTTTGTCTGACTCCCTCGAGATCTCCACCGTAAAACTCTGCGACAGAAAAATCAGACGGACACTGATCCCAGCTATCCATCTTTCTGCTGGTAGAACGGATATAATAATACTCATCCGTCAACACATCATTTGATGTATCACCATTATAAAAACGGTCAACTAAGATCTGGTACATAACAGCACCTTTTGACCAGTCCGGTGTTGAAAATCCAGGAATGATACAGAAACGGTACTCGTCACGTTTTTCCTTGCTGATGCCATAACGGTCATAATACACATTTAACATACCGCTTGCTACCTTAAAATAATAGTAAAACGGTTCCTCACCAAGCGTGATCTTTACCTCATAATAGTCAAAGGCTCCCTCGGTCTCTGTTTTTTTCATTTTATATTTTTTATCTTGCGTGCACAACCAGACGATATCGACATTGTCACGTGCTGTACGGAACCGGATCGTCACTTCTTCACCGGCTTTTGGTTCCACCGGCTGTCTGTAATCTGCCGTTCCATCTGAAAATAGCGCATTCTTTTTCAACAGTGGACGCATCTGCATAATATATCTTTGTATACGATTTAATTCATAAACTGATTCTTCCTGATTCATAAAATATAAATTCTCCGATAATCAGAGAATTTTCCTCCTCATCTACGAAAATTTACGAAAATTCTATTTTATTATAACACAGAATGGTACTTTAGCAATGAAAAAATCCAAGCACATACCTAATATTTTTATAGCACATTATCCTCTGTTAGCCAATTATTTTATCCGATATACAGATGATAGCAAAAGATCATATTTATTACGATGTCTACTGTACTTTTGCAAATAAAAAAAGATAGCTATCGGCTAGCTATCTTTTTAGGAGAAGGTATTTTTACTATGGGGTATAGCAAAAACTATATATAATGTATTGGGGGGTTTTTACAGTAATTATAATAGCATGAGCGGCAGGATAAGTGTGCACAAACTTAAACTTTTTTTACGGCTCAAACTATACAAAATAAACAGTACCTTAGTACCAGCTTTTGAACTGGTACTAAAATTTTGCACAAACGATTGCGCATCAGATTTCCCAATAGTTTTCATGGAAGATCACTTTGCGGTAAGTTCCGAATGTCAGCCAATGATTCCAGAACTCTGTATCTGCCTCTCCCTGTCCATATCCATCTAAGAATGTCTGTAAGTCTTTCTGTGATTTTACATTCACTGCAAATCCTCTTCCATTTACAACCGGAACACCTGAGTAACGGTATTCACCTAATGGAAGGATCGCTTCGATCTTATTGTCACGCACCTGTACTGCAACCTGGTCTCTTAATATCAGAATATCAAAATACTCCGGATATTCATAAGTTTCACTCTTTGTCGGGATCTCATCGCCTACTGTGTATGTTTTCTGTTCCGGTTTGTGTTTTGCAATGGAAGATTTCTCCATGTTATAGTAGAACTCTTCAAAGATATCTCCCCGTGCCTTTAAATCTCCATAAACAAATACCGGCTCATCTGTCTCATTGCCGCTTACAAACTGCTCTACAACACCGCAGGCAGACGTCATGTTCGTCACACGGTCGATTAAGATCAGTTCGCCCATAGTCTTATGTTTCTTAAATACATCAAGCGGGATCTTTTCATCCAGCACGATATTGCAGACTGCGATCTCATTCTTTCCTAATGTAT
The DNA here is from genome assembly GCF_003470905.1 of Roseburia sp. AM23-20. Lineage (NCBI taxonomy): Bacteria > Bacillati > Bacillota > Clostridia > Lachnospirales > Lachnospiraceae > Roseburia > Roseburia sp. AM23-20. The sequence continues at coordinate 62,701 of NZ_QRHS01000012.1, read as the reverse complement.
CGGTTGAATGATGTTCTCCGGTATTCACATCGATCTTATATGTGATCTCTGTTACGGTACCTGTGATCAGTTTCGTTCCAAGTTTGATAAAGTAATCGCCACCTGCTGACAACTTATTATCATCCATCCACAAAAGTGTTGTGGTAAATTTCTGTGCTGCCGTAATGCCGCTGCCATTTTCCAGCACACATCCTCTTGATACATCGATCTCTTTATCTAACTGAATGGTAACCGGCTGTCCGGTCTGTGCAGTATCTGCCTCTTTTCCGGCTACCAAAATACTTTTTACATTGGCTGTCTCATTGCCCGGTAATACGGTTAATGTATCACCCACACGCACTTCGCCTGCCTCAATCTGTCCCTGGAAACCGCGGAACGTATGGTTTGGACGGCACACACGCTGTACCGGCATATAAAATCCCTGCTCTTTTGACTTTTCTGTCACATCAACTTCTTCGAGATAGGTTAAGATCGGTTCTCCTGTGTACCATGGGATATTATCGGATTTCTTTGTGACATTATCACCCTCTGTTGCGGATACCGGAATGATCTTAACGCTCTCTAATCCAAGTTCACCTGCAAGCTGCAAAATTTCTGCCTGGATCGCATTAAATTTTTCCTGGTCGTAACCGATCAGATCCATCTTGTTTACCGCAAATACAAAGTAACGGATTCCCATCAGTGCACAGATCCTTGCATGGCGTCTTGTCTGCACAAGCACGCCCTGTGTTGCATCGAGAAGAATGATGGCAAGGTCTGCAAAGGAAGCTCCAACTGCCATATTTCTGGTATACTCTTCATGTCCAGGGGTATCTGCAACGATAAAACTTCTTTTTTCTGTTGTAAAATAACGGTATGCGACGTCGATCGTGATACCCTGCTCGCGCTCTGCCATCAGACCGTCAAGCAGCAGGGAATAATCGATAGCGCCCTCTCTGCTTCCAACTTTACTGTCTAATTCAAGTGCTTTCTCCTGATCTGCATACAGCAGTTTTGCATCATATAAAATATGTCCGATCAATGTGGATTTTCCATCATCCACACTTCCGCAGGTAATAAATTTAAGTAAACCTTTCATTTAGAAATACCCCTCCCTTTTTCTACGCTCCATGCTGCCTGCCGCTTCGTTATCGATCACACGGCTGGTACGCTCTGAAGATACGGCTGCAAGTGTCTCATCAATAATCTCATCCAAAGTCTCCGCATCGGACTCAACGCCGCCGGTTAACGGATAACATCCTAATGTACGGAAACGGACTTTTTTCATCTCCGGCTTCTCACCTTCACGGAATTTGAAGCGGTCATCATCCACCATGATAATATTGCCGTCACGGTATACGACCGGACGCTCTTTTGCAAAATAGAGTGGCACGATCTCGATGTTCTCACGTTTGATGTACTGCCAGATATCCTTTTCTGTCCAGTTTGAGATCGGGAATACACGGATGCTCTCACCTTTATTGATCTTGGTATTGTAAAGTTTCCACATCTCCGGTCTCTGGTTTTTCGGGTCCCACGCCTGTGCCTCATTACGAAAAGAGAAAATTCTCTCTTTCGCACGGGATTTTTCCTCATCACGACGGCCACCGCCAAATGCTGCCGTAAACTCATATTTTTTGAGTGCCTGTTTTAACGCCTGTGTCTTCATGATATCCGTGTAAGCGGAACCGTGGTCAAATGGGTTGATACCGGCATCCACACCTTCCTGATTGGTATAAACCAGCATTTCAATGCCGTTCTCTTTTGCAATGCGGTCACGAAACTCGATCATTTCACGGAATTTCCAGGTCGTATCGATATGTAAAAATGGGAAAGGCGGCTTCTCCGGATAAAATGCTTTCATGGCAAGGTGCAGCATAACGGAGCTGTCCTTTCCAATGGAATAAAGCATTACCGGCTTTTCGCACTCAGCGGCTACTTCACGGATGATGTAGATCGCCTCTGCCTCCAGTTCGTCCAAATGTGATAATCCACTCATAAAATATCCTCCTCTATTTTGCTGTGTTTTAATATTTATTGGCATCTTTTTTATTGATCTGTATAATGGTCTGACTGCCGTCGGGGGCAGTGACTGTCCAGAGGCGGTAGTCTCCATCCTCTTTGGTGGTTAAGGTACTGCCTCTGCCGCCGATGTCGGCTCCTAAAAAGAAATCGATTGCCTCTGCCCTGCACTCTTTGACGCAGGATGTGCAGCCCCAGCAGTCTCTTGGCTCTTTGATGTATGCCTTGCCGTTTTCATCTGCCTTGATCAGGTTTCCCGGACATACTTCGATGCAGCGTCTGCATTTTACACATTTACTTTTATTGATCGCTATGCTCACAGGGTGCCTCCTTTCTGACCAAAATCCGGTGTCTGTGCCAGATCACGGAGCAGAATTTTGATCTTTCCATTTTCATAAACGGAATTAACTGCCTTCCTGTTCCATTCTTCTTTTGTTCCCGGATGATCCATATTCTGTCCGAAACCGCGCCAGCGTGTCTCTTTTCTCGCCTTTAAGTGTGCGATCACACTTTTACATACGACTAAACGTTCCTTTACTTCGTAAATATGTAACAGATCATCTGTATCTTTTGCGGTCAGATCTTTTGTCAGTGCTAAAAGCTGGTCAATTTTTTCTTCTGCGATATTAAGCTGTTTTTCATTGTAGCGGTAATTGGTTCCGATTCCACCTGCATAGGCATCCATAACCTTCTGCATTGCCTCCTCGACCTGCTCCGTACCGAAGAATGATTTTTTCTCCGCAAAATAGGCTTCATATTCCCGGTCTGCTTTTTCTGCCAGCTTTTCTAATTCTTCCTCTGACTGCAGATCTGCATCTGCGAGTTCAAGATCCTTTAAGATCGTTTCCGCCGCTATCTCGCCCTCCACCAGCGCTCCTGTCACATATTTCTGCGGGCATCCTCCTGCAACATCTCCGGCTGCATAAAGTCCTTTCAAGGTGGTTCTTCTCGCATCGTCGATCCAGTAACCGCTCGCGGTATGGCCACCCACGATATAAGGCTCAGTGCCCTCGATCTCGACATCCTGCTCATTCGGCTCTTTTCCACTCTCGATCCATTTTAAAGTCTGGCTCGGTGCCATATTTAAATATGCTTTTAACAGATCTTTGCCCTGCTCATCTTTGATTCCTTCCGTATGCAGGTAACACGGTCCTCTGCCTTCCTGATTCTCTGCAACCGTACCGTAGACACGTTCCTCTGTCGTAATGCCGTATTTTGTTTCATAGACATCCCCAAGTGAGTTGATCTGTTTTGCCCCGACTCCCTGTGCGATCGTTCCGGTCGGTGCGATCGTATCTTTACAGCGGAGTGCTATAAAACGCATCTCAAAGGTCGTCATCTCTGCTCCGGCTAAAATTCCCATCGCATATCCGGCTCCTGTATTAAACGGCGGATACCACATCTTATGTCTCGAAAATCCCGGATTGTTCGGACGGTAAAGTCCTGCCGCACCACCGGTCGCACAGAGAATGGCTTTTGCCGAAAAAATATATGCCTTTTTCTCATTGACATCAAAACCGTATGCCCCGGTAACCTGATCCTGCGCAGTAATGTAATCTGTGATGTTCACGTGATTGATGACCTTCACATTTTTCTGTGCCTTCACAGTTTCCGCTAAGATCGGTTTGATGTTCTCGCCGTTGATCTTGATATTCCGGTTGCCTCTTGTCACATATTTTCCATTTTCATCTTTTAAAATAACAAGTCCTAATTCCTCTAACCTTGCTGTCACACGATTTAATCCCTGCGACATGGAGAGCAGCAGATCACTTCTTACAATGCCATTGGCGTCCTTTGTAGCATAGTCCACATAATCCTGTGGCTTTCTCCCTTCTGTAATGTATGCATTTAACGCATTCACTCCTGCTGCAAGACAGCCGCTTCTTATAATATTGGCTTTTTCTGCGATCACAACGTTAAGTTCCGGTCTTTGCTCTGCGATCGTCAGTGCCGCGTAACAACCGGAGGTTCCACCCCCAATGATCAGCACATCTGATGTAATGATTTCTGTTTTCATATAATCTCTATTCTCCTGACTCCTTAAATATAGAACAGCTTCTCTGTTTCGATATTGGCATTTTCTACAATCTGTACATTCTGCATTCCCGCCCCGTCTGCTAAGAACGCAAACACCTGATAGATAAATACATTGACACGCTCGCCCTCCGTGATCGGAGTCTCCTCTAATCTCCGGTTAGCCACAAGCAGCACATCATGTACCCTCACATGAAGTTCTACCTCTCTGCCACGGAACATCACACGCTCCACAACACCTTCCTCCACAGAAGAAGAAAAACGGCTCTGCTCTGTTTCCTTTGTGACACTCACATGCTCCGGTCTTACCACAGCATGAAAACCTTCACCCAGTTGCTCATATCCATGAAAACTCGTGATGTTGCTGATCCTTGTCGGACTACCCATGAATTCTGTGACAAATGGCGTCTTCGGCTGGCTGTATATCTCAATCGGAGTTCCCGCCTGCTCGATGTGTCCGTGGTTGGTTATGATGATCTCATCGGCAACCTCAATCGCTTCATCCTGATCATGTGTGACAAAGATACTGGTAATACCGACTCTCGTGATCATCTCCCGAAGCCAGCTTCTAAGCTCCTGACGCACTTTTGCATCAATGGCTGCAAACGGTTCATCTAAAAGAAGAAGTTCCGGATTCGGTGCTAAGGCTCTTGCAAACGCAACCCTCTGTCTCTGTCCGCCGGATAGCTGGTTCGGATAGCGCTTTTCAAATCCTTTTAAGCCTACCAGTTCCACAAGTTCATCCACACGGCGCTTAATATCCGATTTTTTCCATTTTTTTACATCCAGTCCAAATGCTATATTATCATATACGGTCATATAACGGAACAATGCATAGTTCTGAAACACAAATCCGATTCCCCGTTCACTCGCCAGCACATCATTAACGACTTTTCCATCAATAATGATCTCCCCGGAATCTGCATGTTCTAACCCTGCAAGCATCCGAAGGATCGTTGTTTTTCCACTGCCGCTTGGTCCAAGCAGACCGATCAGTTTTCCTTTTCCGATTCCAAAATTAATATCATCGGATGCCTGAAAATCTTTATATTTTTTATTCACATGCCTAAGTTCTACATAATTTTGTTCCGTCATAACCTGCTCCATTTCCATGCTGCATTATCTGTTTTTTTGTTCCTTCTATTCTCTGTCAAGTACTTCCGGTAACATTTTTACGCTTCTTTTCCCTTATGCTCTAACACACTGCGAAGCACTAAGATCACGACTGCCATACACACCAGAATCGCCGATACTGCAAACGCACCCGTAAAATCATAACCCTGATATAAAAGTTCAATGTAAAGCGGCATCGTATTTGTTTTTCCCTGAAGATGTCCGGATAAAACAGACACCGCACCAAACTCTCCCATTGCTCTTGCTGTACAAAGGACGATTCCATAAAGCAGTGCCCATTTGATATGTGGAAAAGTGATCTTCCGGAAAATCGTAAAGCCATTTGCCCCCATCAGCGCTGCCGCCTCTTCCTCATCCGTACCAAGTGTGGAAAGCACAGGTATGATCTCCCTTGAAATAAATGGGAATGTCACAAACACGGTTGCTACCACGATTCCCGGTACTGCAAATATCATCTTGATCCCCGCTGACCGCAGATACTCGTAAAGGATACTTTGTCGTCCAAATGTCAGGATATAGATCAATCCGGCAATGACCGGTGAAATCGTAAGCGGAAGATCGATCAGCGTGGATAAGATCTTTTTACCATGAAACTGAAATCTCGTGATACACCAGGATGCCGCTATTCCAAATATGGTATTGACAACGACTGCGATCAGCGTTACCTCTAATGTAAGTCCGATGGCTTTTAATGCATAATAATCGGTAACTGCTGCCACAAATACCTTGATGCCTTCCCCGAATGCAATTACAAGGACATATGTGAGCGGCAGTATCAGCATCACTATAAGAAATAAAGCACTGATGCCGATCAGTATCCATTTGAACGGTCCTGAATTTTTTCTTATCTCCATAGCTTTTCTCCTTCCTTTTATCTGATTTTGATAAAATCTGACAGATGTTGTGCCAATATCCATGCACCTGCAATATTATGCGATACCGCTGACAATCTTCGACGCCCTGCTCTGCAGCCATGCATTGATAAAAAGAATCACAAATGCCGCCGCTAACATGACAAGTGCGATCGATGTTGCACTTGCATAATCAAATTCCTGAAGTTTTGACATGATCATAAGCGGTGCGATCTCTGTCTCATAAGGTGTATTTCCTGCGATAAATACCACACTTCCGTATTCGCCAAGCCCTCTTGCAAAGGACATTGTAAATCCGGCAATCAGAGACGGTAAAATTTCCGGTAAGATTACGCGGAACATTGTCTGTCTGCTGTTTGCCCCAAGGATATTTGCCGCCTCCTCGTACTGGATATCTATTTTTTCCAAAACCGGCTGCACCGCCCGCACAACAAACGGGATTCCGATAAACACCAGTGCTACGATGATTCCAAGTCTTGTATATGCGATCTTAATTCCAAACTTCTGAAAAAATGCTCCTACCCAGCCTTCCGTCGTAGTCAGATGTGTCAGTGCGATGCCCGCCACTGCAGTCGGAAGCGCAAATGGAAGTTCTATGATGCCGTCCATGATCGCTTTTCCCGGAAAATCATACCTTACAAGCACCCATGCAATGATCATACCCATAACTGCATCGATCGCTGCCGCCACAAATGCGGTAAAAAAACTGACTGCATAACTGGATAAAACACGCGGTCTTGTGATCGTCTGAATAAATTCTGACGGTGAAAGTTTCGCAGAAAATATAACCAGCGAACATAACGGAATAATAACGATCAGTCCAAGCATTGTTATGGTGATCCCAAATGACAGCCCGAATCCGGGGATCACTCGTTTATTTTTACTTTTTTTCATATGAATCCTGCCCCCTTCATCATTATCTGTTACGTTCATAGATTGTATCGAAGATCCCGCCATCTGAGAAATGTTTCTCTATCACTGTATTCCATCCCCCAAAATGACTGATATCTGCCAGATCAACATCCGTCACCATCCATTTTCCATCGGAAGGAATTTCTGCGATCTCACGTGTTCCTTCCTCTGTATAAAATTCCTTTTCAATATCCGGATCTGCCGGACGGTAATAATTTTCTCCCACAAGTTTCTGTGCCTCATCCGAATACAGATAATTTAAGTATTCCTCTGCCACAGCCCTGCTGCCTCTCCGGTCAACCACTTCATCCACAACTGCCACGGTCGGCTGACAGAGTACCGATGCCGATGGAACAACGATCTCATATTCCCCCGGCTCTTCCCGCATGGATAAAAATGCTTCATTCTCCCATGCAATTAAAACATCACCCTGACCATTTTCAATGAATGTGGTCGTCGAACCGCGTGCGCCGGAATCTAATACCAACACATTCTGATATAACGTTTTCATATGCTCCGTGATCTCTTCTTCACTCTCTCCCTGACTTTCAAAATAGTACCACGCTGCAAGATAATTCCATCTCGCCCCGCCGGAAGTCTTCGGATTCGGTGTAATGACACTGACATCGGACTTTAGCAGATCATCCCAGTCTTTGATCTGTTTGGGATTTTCTTTCCGCACAAGAAATACGATCGTTGAGGTATATGGAGCACTGTCATCCGGAAACTCTGATACGAATCCGGGATCGATCAGCCCGAAATCGGAAATGGTCTGGATATCACCTTCTAATGCAAGTGTTACCACATCTGCGTCCAGTCCGTTTGCAACCTCAAGTGCCTGTTTTCCGGAACCGCCATGAGACTGGATGATCCTTACTTTCTGCCCTGCCTGTTCTTCCCAGTGTTGTTCAAACATGGTATTGTAGGCCTTGTATAATTCTCTGGTCGGATCGTAGGAAACATTGACAATCTCTACTGTATCCGCATCTGCCACACTGCCGCATCCGGCGAATGTCTCCATTGCAAGCATCACTGCCGCAAGGATTGCTGCCATCCTCTTTCTCATTGTCCCTCCACTCCGTAAAACCTGCATCATGCATATGTAAAATCTGTGTCTTCTGTAGCTGCTTTTTCTTTTCATATATTTCCTATAAGATTACTAGGATTATAACTTTAGTTCGCTAATGTGTCAAGATATAATTGGAAATTTTTTTCAATTATGTAATGTTGATCTGATCCGGAGATAATCCGGTTATAGACAAAAAAAATGAAACCTGGGGTCAGGTTCCATTTTTAGGAGAAGGTATTTTTACTATGGGGTATAGCAAAAACTATATATAATCTATTGGGGGGTTTTTACGGTTATTATAATAGCATGCCCCCGCAAATAAGTGTGCACAAAGTTCACAATTTTTTATAGTTGTTTTTATACATATTGTACAGTACCTTGGTACTAAATATTTCCGAAAACAGAAAATTTTGCACAATTATTTATCAAATAATGCTTCAAATTCCTGCTGGCTGATCTTTTCTTTTTCTAACAGAAGGTTTGCACAGGCATCTAATACATCACGGTTATCTGTGATCATCTGCTTTGCTTTCGCATAACATTCATCAATGATACGCTTGATCTCCTGATCGATCGCACTTGCTACACCCTCGCTGTATCCTCTGGCATGTGCAAGATCACGTCCGATGAATACTTCATCATCATCATTGTCATAGCAGATCAGACCGATATTATCAGACATACCATATTTAGTGACCATGGCTTTTGCCATCTGGGTCGCCTGCTTGATATCCTGTGATGCCCCGGTCGTGATGTCATCAAATACAAGTTCTTCCGCCACACGTCCGCCAAGTGATACAACGATATCCTGTAACATCTTGCCCTTCGTGTTAAACATCTCATCCTTTTCCGGCAAAGGCATGGTATATCCTGCAGCGCCGCTTCCGGTCGGAATGATCGAAACAGAATAAACAGGTCCTACATCCGGTAATAAATGGAATAAGATTGCATGACCGGATTCGTGGAATGCCGTGATACGTTTTTCCTTGTCAGAGATCACGCGGCTTTTCTTCTCCGCACCGATTCCGACTTTTACAAAGGACTTCTTGATATCATCCTGTCTGATATAGGCGCGGTTATCTTTTGCCGCAACGATCGCAGCTTCATTCAGAAGATTTTCAAGATCTGCACCGGTAAATCCTGCTGTTGTCTGTGCGATCTGTTTTAAGTCAACGTCATCGCCAAGAGGCTTGTTTTTTGCATGAACGGAAAGGATCTCCTCTCTTCCGCGCACATCCGGGCGACCCACAACAACTTTACGGTCAAAACGTCCCGGACGCATGATCGCCGGATCTAAGATATCCACACGGTTGGTCGCAGCCATGACAATAATGCCTTCATTCACGCCAAATCCGTCCATCTCGACAAGCATCTGGTTTAAGGTCTGCTCGCGCTCGTCGTGACCGCCGCCCATACCTGTTCCTCTTCGTCTTGCAACTGCATCGATCTCATCGATAAAAATGATACACGGTGCATTTTTCTTTGCTTCCTCAAAAAGGTCACGAACTCTCGATGCACCGACACCGACAAACATCTCTACAAAATCAGAACCTGAAATAGAGAAAAATGGTACTCCCGCCTCTCCTGCGATCGCTTTTGCAAGCAATGTCTTACCGGTACCAGGAGGTCCCACCAAAAGTACACCTTTGGGGATTCTCGCACCAAGCTGTGTATATTTCTTCGGTGCGCGTAAGAAATCAACGATTTCTTCTAACTCTTCTTTTTCTTCCTGCAATCCTGCCACATCCGAGAACTTCACACGTTTCGCCGGATCATCACTCATCCTTCTCGCACGGCTCTTTCCAAAATTCATCATCTTGCTTCCGCCACCTGAATTTGCTGCCGCCTGATTTGTCATGATCATAAAGAAAATGAACATCGCAGCAAAAATGATCAGATATGGAAGCAGTGTCAAAAGCCAGCTCTCCTCCGGCGGATTCTGTACCGTATAGGTCTTAAATCCGGTTTCCCGCATATACTGCTCAATCTCTGCTACGTCAGAGACAAGCATCACCTGCGTACTCGAATCGCTGAATGTAATGTTCACACTTCCCGTAGGCACCTCACGGTTCGGTACCACATTAACCTGTGTCACCTTACCTTCTGCTAACGCCGTCTCAAACTGCTGCCTCGTATAAGTATTGGTCACATTGCTACCGTCGAGCCAGTACCAGATTGCAATGACAGCAAGCACTAATATCAGATATACTCCAAATCCTCTAAAACCGCTTCTCTTATTATTCAATCCTTTTTCTCCTTTATTCCTCTATCTCCACAAATCCAATATAAGGCAGATTACGGTACTGCTGATCATAATCAAGGCCATAACCTACTACAAACTCGTCCGGTATCTCAAATCCGACATAGTCAACCTTTACATCCACAACCCTGCGGTCCGGTTTGTCAAGCAGTGTACACAGACGAACGCTCTTTGGACTTCTTGTTTTCAAATTCTCTAAAAGATAACTTAAAGTTCTTCCTGTATCGATGATATCCTCAACAACAATAACATTTTTTCCTTCAATACTGGTTGATAAATCCTGTACGATCTTTACGATACCACTGGATTCTGTGCCGGAACCATAACTGGAAACTGACATAAATTCCACTTCCACCGGTACGGTGATTCTTTTTGCCAGCTCACAGGTAAAGAAAGATGCTCCCTTTAAAATACAGATCAGACATACAGATTCCCCTGCGTAATCCTCACTGATCCTTGCACCTAATTCCCTGATCTTCTTGTCAATCTCTTCTTCCGTAAAATGAACATTAATGTTTTTAATCTTCACGATAATTTCCTCCGTCGATCCTTACTTCCAGGATCCTTTTTGTATCTTCTTTTATTTTGCAGACGGCACTGATCCGCCCGCCAATGACCCATAACACATGCGACTGCTGCGCTAAAAGCCATATGTGATCTCTTTTTATCTGCGGTATTTTTTCATCAATAAAATAGCTCTTTAATTTCTTTTTGTGTCCTGCATCATCCACCGTCAGATAATCTCCGGATGCCCGGCTCCGAAACTGCAAGCCACATTCTATCCTATCATAATTCAGCCATTTCGTATACTGATTTTTAGGAATTTCGTCAATTTTTCCCGAAAATAAAAGCAGTCTGAGGCTCACACTGGCATCCGGCAATGTGATCGTTACCGTTTCTCCCGCTTCTAATTTTGCAAAATCTGTCTCTGTGAGCTTATAAACCGGCCGGACATTTTCGTTTTTATCTTCAGGTTCCAGCTTCTTCCATGCTCCCCCGACATCCTTTTGGATTTCCCCACGGCGCAGTCTTACCCCTTCATAGACCCTGCATGCCGTCACCTGATACGGAAGCATGATCTCACGTCCGGTCTGTTTTTCCATCAGGGCACAGACATCCTGCACATGTACCATACCGATATCTTTCCTGCTGCCAGATGCTTTTCCTAATACCGCATGAACGATCTCCTGCCGGATGATATCAGGATACTGCTGCCACTCATTTTTTAAAATAGTATATGCGCCATCTGTAAAAGCGCAGCATGTCTGCATTGCCTTTTTAGTCTCCTGTTCCATATAATCAACTGCCTGCTGTAAAAGCAGTGCACTCTGATTGATATGGGAAACCGACTGTTCATTGACCTTTAACAGTTCCGGCAGAACACAGTGACGGATACGGTTTCTGCTGTAATTTATATCCAGATTAGTGCCATCTGTCCGGTACTCCTGACCGGCTTTATCAAGGTACTCCTCAATCTGTTTTCTTGAAACACAAAGAAGCGGACGCACAATGGAAATGTCTCCTGCAAGTACACGCTTCGGGTGCATTCCGCACATTCCATGGATTCCGCTCCCTCTCGCCATCTGAAACAAAACCGTCTCTGCATTGTCATTTGCATGATGTGCAAGGGCAATGCAGACATGTCCCGCTCCGTTTTTCTTAAGTTTCTCTGCCTCCTTTTGATAACAGTCATAACGGAGTATCCTCGCAGCTTCCTCAATGCCAAGTCCCTCCGCAGCCGCATATTCCGGCACACTGACCGGACATATCCTGCATGGAACCCCTTTTTGTCTGCAGAGTTCTTCTGCAAACGCTGCATCCTTCCTGCTCTCTCCTCCCCGGATACCGTGCTCTACATGTATTGCCAAAAGCGTGTATCCGATTCTTTCGCGCAATTCCAAAAGCACCAGCAAAAGTGCCACAGAATCCGCCCCACCGGACAGCCCTACGATCACGGTATCCCCTTCTGTCATCAGTTTTTCTTTTTTGATCCAGTTTAATACATCTTCTGTCATTTATTTTTCCCATATACATGCCGCTAACACGGTCATATCATCCTTAGCCTTTCCTCCCGTAAAAAGCATCACACGCTCCATGATCTTCTTTGCCAGTATCCCCGGATTATTCGTCTGTATGCTCTCTATGATCTCCTGCATGGTGTCCTCCGGTTTCTTTACATGCAGATATTCTAACACACCATCCGTTACCATGACAACAAAATCACCACCCATGAGTTTTGTTTCCTGCATGGAAATATCCATCTGTACCTGTGCTCCCACCGGCAGGCTCTGTGAAGCAATACATTCCACCTCCGTTCCTCTCTTTATAAAAGTTGCCGCCGCACCGATCTTATATAACCTTGCCATTCCTGTATACAGATTGATCTTGCAGAGATCAACTGTGGAATACAGATCATCTGCTCCTTTCATGACCATCGCAGAATTCATCATGCGGATCGCTGTCTCCACAGAAAAACCTGCCTCTAAAAAACGCTCAACAAGGTCTAATACCATCTCACTCTCTTTACATGCCATGCTTCCGGAACCCATGCCGTCAGAAAGTCCAAGAAGGAATTCCCCCCGCTCTAACTCCAGAAAAGAAAAATTATCTCCCGATATTTTTGCCCCGTCTTTTTTGACTCTCGCAATTCCCTGCACATTGCGGTACACCGTATCCTCATAAAAAACATAACTGACCGGTTCCCTCGAAATAAAAGTTTTCGTATCTGCCGCTGCACGCATCTGCTTTCCTAAAGCATGTTCTGCCGCGGTCACAAATGATTTTAAAGCAATGCACCCTCCCCTTCTGCTTTTTAAAGTCGCACTCAGTTTTAACCTGCCATCTAATGTCTCGATCAGATGAATCTCCTCAATCGAGATTCCCTTCTCTTTCGCACGGTAGCGTATCTCGGAGATTGCCCTCCTCTCCTGCGCATCAAGCACGCGTTCTTCTCTTGCACAGTCCTGCATGATATATGCCATGGCATCAAGCTGTTCCGCGATCACCTGCCTGTTTTCCAAAAGCCGGTTGTACCATGCATGATTTAAACTGACACGTTCAAATACACGTACTGCCTCCTCCACCATATCCCGGCTTTTTGCACAATACTTTTTCAGTTCTGCCTCATTTTCTGCTCCCGGCTCCCCCTTCTGCCAGATTGAGGTGATCATCGAGGACAAAATCCCATAAAGCGGTGTGCAGTCCCTCTCCCAGCAAAGTGTGCAGGAATCGCAGGAAGCACAGACTTTTCCGGTCAGCTCATTTTGTACCCTGCCAAGCTCGTCCGCTGCATATTTTTCTTTTCCTGTGCTCATATTTAAGAAAATCTGAGATAGTCCCTGGAAAGATTCCGCATAATTTTTTAAACGCTCGCCATTTCCTGTCTCCGGCAGATCCTCCGTTTTCTGCTGCACAGGTGTCCACTCCATCAGGAAATGAATGCTGCGGTTTAAAAGGATCACTGCACCAAATATAAATATAGACTCTAAAAATACCGCCGCACCAGCCGGCTGGTTTTTCCATTCCAGAAGACTCCCGCAAAACGATAAGATCAGTGTGGTAAGCCCCGCCATCACACCTGCTAAAAATGCAGGACATCCTTCATTTGCCCATTCGATCAGCTTTACAGCACCAATCATAACGATCAGTGTTACTCCATATTTTACCGCAGCGGTAAGCGGCATAAATATGGTCATTCCTATGTACATAAACGCAAGCAGCATGACTCCGTTTACCTGCTCTAAATAGAGTGCCGTAAAATATGCGGGCACAAGCGGATAACATCCCATCACACTGACACTGCATACCAGGCTCCCAAGTATACTGAATATCATTTGTCTGATTCTGGTCTTTTTCATTTACTGTCTCCTTACACTTTCTTATTTTCCCCGCCATCCACCAGATCTCATCCGGCTGATTTTTTCGGGTGCATCCCATTATAGGAGTCAGGAACAAAAATCTTTGTCAAAGAAAAACCCGGTTTCAAAAAAGTTTTCGCCAAAATTCCTTTTTTGATATCCTTTCGAGGGAGTTCAAAACAGTTGATTATTTTTAGGAATTTCAAAATGCCATCACACCTTATTCACGTTATATGGTATAATTCATTATTACATCTTATATAAAACGTTTCATGGGAGGAATAAAATGTATACAGCAGACAGTAAACGTTATGAAACCATGCAGTATAACCGCTGTGGAGCAAGCGGATTAAAACTTCCGCTCGTATCTTTGGGATTATGGCACAATTTCGGTGATACCGGATGTTATGACAACATGAAGGCAATGTGCCGCACCGCCTTTGATCACGGCATTACCCACTTTGATCTCGCCAACAATTACGGTCCTGCCTACGGAAGTGCAGAGCGCAATTTCGGTCAGATCTTAAAAGATGATCTTATGCCTTACCGTGATGAGCTTTTGATCAGTACAAAAGCCGGTTATGATATGTGGGAGGGACCTTATGGCAACTGGGGAAGCCGTAAATACCTGATCGCAAGTTTAGACCAGAGCTTAAAGAGACTTGGACTTGAATATGTCGATATTTTCTACCATCACCGCATGGACCCGGAAACACCGCTTGAAGAGACAATGGGTGCTCTTGATTCCATCGTAAAAAGCGGTAAGGCACTTTATGTCGGACTTTCTAACTATGATGGACCAACCTTAAAGAAAGCGGCAGCTATCTTAAATGACTTAAAATGCCCGTTCATCATTAACCAGAACCGCTATTCGATCTTTGACCGTACCATCGAAAATAACGGCCTAAAGGAAACTGCGCATGATCTTCATAAAGGTATCATCGCCTTCTCACCTTTAGCCCAGGGTATGCTGACCAACCGCTACTTAAACGGTATCCCGGCAGACAGCCGTATTGCAAAGGACGGCCGCTTTTTACATGAATCTTCCTTAACGCCGGAACGCCTGGCTCAGATCAAAGCATTAAATGAACTGGCAGGAGAACGTGGTCAGACACTTGCCGAGATGGCATTAAGCTGGATCTTAAAGGACGATCATGTGACAAGTGTTCTGATCGGTGCCTCAAAACCGGAACAGATCTTAGACAATATCGGTATCATCGGACATACTTCTTTCTCCAAAGAAGAACTTGAAAAAATCGACGCTATCGCAAAATAAGTAAACAAAAAAACAGTTCCAGATGCGTTATCCGCACATCATGGAACTGTTTTTTAATCATTATCTGTAATCTATTTTTTCGCTTCCTTGAAGATGATCTCATTATCATAGGCAAGTCCTAATTTACTCTTTGCAGTATCTTCCACATACTGTTGGGACTTTGTATATGTCTCATAATTGCTCAGTTGTTCTCCCCTTGCAGTTTCATCCTCTAACTGCTTCTGGAGTGATGCTTCCTGCTGTATGTACTCCTGATCCTTCTGGTAAACCCGGATGATCTGAACAGACATTACCGCAACAAATGCAATGACGATCAATCCAATACAAAGCTTGCCTGCTCTGTTATTATTCTTTTTTCGACGTCCCCTACCTGCCATATCTGTTTCCTTCCATCTGATATACCGCTGTCCTGACTGTTTTTCGCAAACATACCGTCAGACTATAGTTTACATAACCCAATTTTAACTGCTCTGCACACTTTTTTCAATCGTTTTCTGAAAAAATGTATAATTTTTTTCCCATGTTTTCTGACTGGTAGTAAAATAGTACCAAACATTTTGCCGAGCAGACCAAAAACCGCCCCAAAGACCATCACATTGATCCGTATGACAAAACGGCTGAGCAGAAGATAGTAGAGCAGCATGCCAAGCACGATTCCACCTATGGAAAATCCTCTCACCATGCCGTCATTTTCCCGATACAGCATCACAAAAACCACTGCCGTACAGCAGATCCAGTATACAAAATCCTCCATGCCGATCCAGAAATTCCCATGGGGCACGATTCTGCGAAAAATACGCAGGATATCATACAAAAGAAACAATGCTCCGCCAATCAGTATGGATACTCCAAGTGAGGCTGCCTGTTCACTGATCGCCGCGCTGACAGCCATCATTTAAACAATCTCCCTAAAATAGATTCTGCCTGTTTTCCTGCACTTTTGATATCGGAATAAGTCAGGGAATCGATTCTTCCTTCAATATCAATTTCGCCTTTTTCCAAAGTCAGACGATTCACATGGAGATCGTGCCCTTTTATCAAAAGCATACCCAGTTCTGTCTCTAACAGAATTTCTGCCACATCAAATGACAACACGTCCACAACTCCGGAAAAAGCCCCGCTTTTGCGGTTTGCAAGCAGTACTTTATGTGACTTTGTCACATTTGTATTTCTATCATCCATCCTAAGACCTCCTGATACTTATTAGCGGAAATATCTATCACCGTTTCTAAATATATTAGAAGGTCTTTGTTTTTATGCTATATATTCAAATAAATCTTTTGCCTGTTCTTTTTTTGTCGTATCCAACAGATCAAGCACACGCACTTTTACGGTTTTCGTTCCAAATGCGATCTCAATGATATCTCCGACTTTGACATTAACCGATGCCTTTGCCGGTTTTCCATTTACCGATACCCTTCCTGCATCGCACGCTTCATTTGCCACCGTACGGCGTTTGATCAGACGGGATACCTTTAAAAATTTATCAAGTCTCATTATATAATCCTCCTCTTATTCATAAAATGCAATGAACAAAGAGTCGCTTGCGACTCTTTCGCGCTCGAGTGGTGCTGTTTACAGCTAACTTCTTCTCCGCGAGATGCGCATCCCGCCCGGAGGGCCTTTTGTGTAATAGGGAATTTCCTATTACATTAAAAAGCGGATTCCGCAACCGGAACCCGCTTAGAATCTTTTCTGTTATGATTATGCGTTAACCATATCTTTTAAAGCCTTACCAGCTTTGAATTTTGGAGCTTTAGAAGCCGGAATAACCATCTCTTTACCGCTCTGTGGGTTTCTTCCTGTTCTCTCTGCTCTCTCAGATACTTCAAATGTTCCGAATCCAACTAACTGGATCTTCTCACCTTTTTTTAATTCTTCAGCTACAACGTCTGTGAAAGCTTTTAATGCTGCTTCTGCGTCTTTTTTGCTTAATTCAGTTTTCTCAGCCATTGCTGCAACTAATTCTGCTTTGTTCATGTTAAAAATTCCTCCTCTGGATTTTCACAGTAAATTTAATTTTGCGGTCTTCTGATGCACCAATCCCTGACGGATATCCGTACACTGTAATACCTACTTCATTATTTATACTTGTTTTTACTTCTGTTGTCAAGGAAAATCCCCTAAATATGGGCATTTTTACATACATTTTCCGTTCAGGATTATGATTAAAGCATTTTATCGATCATCGCATGTACTGCTTTTGATAAATCGGATGATTTTTGGTCAGCATCTGCAAGGGAAGTTCCCTTTACACCCAGATAAAATTTTACTTTCGGCTCTGTACCGGATGGTCTTACACATACCCACGCACCATCTGTCATCTCGTAGTAAAGAACGTTAGAAGATGGAAGTCCTGTCGGTGTAACCTTACCGGTTGCAAGATCTGTAACAGTGTCTTTCTTATAGTCGCGGATTGCAGTCACTTTATAATCACCGATCTCCTGTGGTGCCTGATCACGCAGTGTATTCATGATCTCCTGAATCTTTGCAAGGCCCTCGATACCTTTTAAGGTGATGGATGTCACATCATCTTTGTAATAGCCGTATCTCTCATACATTGCAAGCATTGCATCCCACAATGTCATATTCTTTGTCTTATAGTAAGCGGCTGCTTCACAGAGTGTCATGGATGCTACGATCGCATCTTTATCTCTCGCATAGGTTCCTGTCAGACAGCCATAGCTTTCTTCCATACCAAACAGATAGGTTCCTTTTCCTGTTTTCTCAAATTCCAAGATCTTCTGACCGATAAATTTAAATCCGGTCAGCACTTCTACCAGCTCGATTCCATAATAGTCAGCGATCGCATCTGCCATATTCGTAGAAACGATAGAACGGATAAATGCACCGTCAGCCGGAAGGCTTCCGTCACGCTCTTTGCGCTGTCCGATCACATAATCACCGATCAGGCATCCTGACATATTACCGGTTAAGCTGTGATATTCTCCTGTTTTGCTGTCCTTTACATACACACCGAGACGGTCTGCATCCGGATCTGTCGCAAGAATTAAGTCTGCATCTACTTTTTTGCCAAGGGCAAGTCCAAGTTCAAATGCTTCTGCTGCTTCCGGGTTCGGATAACTTACCGTCGGAAAATCACCATCCGGCAGCTCCTGCTCCGGAACAACATATACATTTTTGAAGCCAAGCTCTTTTAATACACGGCGTACCGGAATATTTCCTGTTCCATGTAATGGTGTATAAACGATCTTTAACTCTCCGCCCACTTTATCAATGCAGTCCTGATGCAGAACCAGTTTCTTTAATTCAGCAATGTAAGGATCGTCGATATCTGCTCCGATCACCTGATAAAGTCCTGCTGCTTTTGCCTCATCAAGCGGCATGGTCTTTACTGTTGCATAATCGGTTACTTTTTTTACTTCATCCATGATTCCGGTATCATGCGGAGGTGTGATCTGTGCACCATCCTCCCAGTATACTTTATATCCATTGTACTCCGGTGGATTGTGGCTTGCTGTCACATTGATTCCGGCAATACAGCCTAATTTACGTACTGCATAGGAAAGTTCCGGGGTTGGTCTTAAAGATTCAAATACATATGCTTTGATTCCGTTTGCTGCCAGGCAGAGTGCTGCTTCATCTGCAAATTCCGGTGACATGTGGCGGGAATCATAGGCGATCGCAACTCCGCGCTTCTGCCCGTTTACCTTGCTGATATAATTTGCAAGTCCCTGTGTAGCCTTGCGTACGGTGTAAATATTCATACGGTTGGTTCCGGCTCCGATCACACCACGGAGTCCTGCCGTACCGAATTCCAGATCCATATAAAAACGGTCTTCGATCTCTTTTTCGTTTCCCGCAATATTTTTCAGTTCATTTCTGGTATCCTCATCAAAGTAAGGATTATTCAGCCAGCTCTCATAATTTTCTTTGTATCCCATTTTTCTTTCCTCCCATACTTATGATTCTGTCTTTATATTAGCGATAACAAACTTGTTTTTCAAGTACTATTCCATGCTAAATTTGTACAATTCTGTCCTTTTTAATTACTGTTTCCGGATAACGTTGACAAAAGTTCTGACAGAGTAGAGAGATAATCCGTACTGCTGCCCGTTGATGTGCCATCCCCGGTGCCGGTTCCCGAATTCCCATCCGTCAAAATTCCGCTGCTGTTTTCCAGTGAATCCCCCGTCGAGGTTCCAGTGCTGCTTCCCACAGAAGTTCCGGCAGTTGTTCCGCTGCTTTCCCCAGCTGTATGGCTTCCTGCAAGACTTCCCGCAAGGCTCCCTGCTGCTCCATCTGTCGTAGTATCTGTTTCGTTCGTCACGGAATCCGCTGTATTTTCTGTTTCTGTCTCTTCCGTGGTGCTTTCTGTTCCACTTCCATCACCGGACATTCCGATCACGATCGTTGCCTCTTTTGAATTAACAAACAGCTTCTTATTGTAGGTATCATATCCGGGAGCTGTAACAGCAAGACTGTGCACTCCATACTGGATCGGAACTGCCTCCTCGGTGTCGATCACTTTTCCATCAATCTGAATGATCGCATCCTCCACATCCACAGCAAATAAAATATTTCCAAACTTTGGTCCCTCACCCTTTAAAGTGTTAAGATCAAGTGTCTCTTTCTGTCCGCTCTCGATCGTAAGATCTGTACTTCCGCCATATCCGTTATTTGCCACAGTCACAGTATAAGTTCCTGCCGGCAGTTCCATCGTCATATCTTTGGTCACTTCCGCAAATATTTTGCTTCCGATCTGGATAAAACTTCCCTCAAAAAGTTCTGTATTCGTCAGCGCAAGTTCCCCATGTCCGGTTGTGACAACAATGGAGATCATTTTTTTTCCTATACCGGTCACCCGCAGTGTATCTAAATCGGACAGATCTGATAACTGCTTTCTCACATCATCTTCACAGATATAAAGATCTGCATCATAGGAATACCGTTCATCTCCGATCTTAAAAATCCTCCGATCCATATCCACCGAATAACGTGATACATCCGGATATTCCCAGACAGCATCGGAAATCTGCACCTGCGTGATCTTTCCCTGATCATCTTTTTCTCCCACCGTGATCACTCTGCCGGGTTCAAAATAAGACACCGCTGTGCGGTTTCCATATTTATCGAGAAATCTGGTTGCGATTGTGTAATAATACACATATTCTTTACCGGATGCGATCTGCTCTAATGTCAGACATTCTGCCTGCATATCATTCGATCTGATCAGGAACTGGTCTGTTCCGACCACATCTTCCCCGGTTGCCTCCACCGACTCATTTGCATCATCCGAAACATCCTCCGTTTTGGCATCTTTCTCCTGATCCGGGTAATAATAACGCCCGGTCACAACCGTATTCTTCTTTCCGCATGCACTAAACAGCATGATCATTGCTGCAAGCAGCAAAATAATCCTGTATTTTATCTTCATGTGCTCTCCTGCTTTCTAAAATATTGTGCAAATAATTATACCGCAAACTATCTACACGGTAAAGTGGAAGAGCATCTGTAAAAACTGTTCCCTTGCATCTTCCTGCGCAATAACTTTCTCTAATTTTTCTATATTTCTCCCTGACAGCCATGCTTTATGTGAATTATAATAACGGTTTGCGATCTTCCAGAATTTTTCCGGATATGCAAGATAAACATACAGATATTTCAGTTCTTCCGGCGACAGCTTTTTTACCCGGTCATAATTACGTATCAGATCCATGCCAAGTCCTGCATTCCAGTTATTCTTTTCCATCATTTTCCGGATAAAGTTTGCAAGATCCCCGACTCTCTCCTGATACAGGAAATTTTCAAAATGAACGACTGCAATTCCATCCTGTGAGAAAATAACATTGTGCTGGTTATAGTCACCATGACAGAATCCGATCAGTTTCTCCTGCCGTCCAAGATCCTTTAAAATATCCGTTGTCTCTTTCGCTTTTTTCACATATTCCGGATACCAGACCGCAAACATCATCTCAAAATCATTTTTTTTCTTTTTTGCACGGATATAATTCTTTACTTTGTTTAACTCACGGTTTCTTTTTTCATAAAGCATTAACAGACTGTTCTGTCCCGATCGTAAAAACTCCGGTACACTGCCCTCATAATTCTGTGCAGACTGATGCAGCAGCGCAAGTTCTTTTACTGCGCTAAACATATCTGACCTGTTTTTCGTATCACATTCTGCACCCGGATACGCCTGATATAATATGTATTTTGTTTCCTCCTCATTCACAGAAAACGGCTCGCCCTCTTTTGTGCGCATTATCGTTTCCACAGTTCTTCCCTGTCTATCAAGATGATCCAGCATATCTGCTAAAAACTCTGCCCGTTCTTTCGAACCTCTGTATTCACGCAATATTTTTGGTCCCTGTTCGGTATCACACTGATAGCTGTCCCGTCCTCTTGAGATGGACTTTACTTCCAGTTCGTATTGTTCTAATACCTGTTCCGGTCGATTATACAAAAAAACGCCCCCCATATAATTGATTACGGTCTTACCACCGTGTCTCTTCATCATATGAGAGGGTTTGTTCATTCATGACTACAGATTCTCTCCAATAGTCTTTCTTTTGTATTCAGCTCCGGTTCATCAAGCACCAGTTCCAAAAGACCTTTTAATGTTTCCCCGATCTCTTTTCCCGGTTTCATCCCGGCAGCAATCAGGTCACTTCCATTGACTGCCAGGTCCCGTATCGTAAGGCACTGATTTTTTTCTAAAATATCCCGGTATAATGCCTCATATCCATCCACGTATGCTAACTTTTCTCCCCTCTGGTATTCGCTCTGTGCCAGGATATCTGCACGTTTTACCGCAAACAATGCCGGATACTGTTCCACTCCGATCCTGCTTACTGCTCTTCTAATATTTTTCTCTGAAAGAGGCGGATTATCATCATGCCAGCACACCAGACGGCACACCTTATCCGTCGTATCATTGTCAAACTTTAACCGGCGCAGGATCTTTCGTGCGATCTCACTGCCTTCCTTCGGATGTCCGTAAAAATGATCGCTGCCGGACTCATCCGTGGTCCTGCACGCAGGTTTTGCCACATCATGCAGCAACATGGTAAGACGCAGCACCTTATCCCCGACGATATGATTTAACGCTGCCACGGTATGTTCCCCGACCGAATAACAGTGATGTTTTGTATTCTGGGGTGTCTCCATCATACGGTCAAACTCCGGCAGAAATACTGCTGTAAGACCTGTCTCCCATGCTGTTTTGATCTCGCCCGGATGTGCAGAGGTAATTAATTTTACCAGTTCGGTCTGTATCCGTTCCGCACTGACTTTTGCAATATTCGGTGCAAGTTTTACCATCGCCTTTTTTGTCTCTTCCTCAATCGCAAATCCAAGCTGTGCAGCAAAACGCACGGCACGAAGCATCCTAAGCGCATCTTCCGAAAAACGCTCTGTGGCACATCCCACGCATCGTATCACGCCGCGCTCTAAATCACCCACACCGTCAAATGCATCGACCAGACCGTTTTTGTCATTATATGCCATGGCATTGATTGTAAAATCACGCCGTTTTAAATCCTCCAGCAGACTCGCCGTGAACTGCACGTTTTTCGGGTGTCTTGCATCCTCATATTCACCGTCGATCCGGTAAGTTGTCACTTCAAATCCTTCATGTTCCACCATCACGGTGACTGTTCCATGCTGTATCCCGGTATCAATGGTATGGATCTTTTTTTCGGCAAATATTTCTTTAACCTGCTCCGGTTTCGCCTGTGTCGTGATATCCCAGTCCCCCGGTGTGCGGTGTAACATGGTGTCGCGCACACAGCCGCCGACTGCATACGCTTCATAGCCATGTTCTTCTAATGTTTCTATGATAAATTTTACTTTTTCCGGCAAAACGATTTTCATATACGGTAAGTTCCCTTTTTTGTTGTCTTGATCGAATAGAGCAGATCATCCGCCCGCTTGATCATCTGGTTGATTTCTTCCTCGTCATGAACGTCTTTCGCCGACACGATTCCAATGGAACAGGAAATACGCTGCTCTTTTTTGATAGAAATCTGTTTTTTCAGTTTCTCAGAAATCGCTCCTTCAAAACCGTCTGCCTGATCGATCTTTTTATAGATCAGCTCTGCTGTCTCTGTAAGTTTTTCTTCGTCTGCAGTAAAAAATACGATAATGTATTCATCCCCGCCGTAGCGGCATACAAATCCATGTTTTTCACACAGACCCGAGAAAATGTCTGCCATTTCCTTTAAAACCAGATCTCCGACATCATGACCGTAAGTATCATTATAATGTTTAAAATTATCGAGATCAATAAACATCAGTCCCAGTTCCGGTTTTCGTTTTCCTCCCAGGAATTCATCCATCAGGGCTTTGATTCTCCGGTAAAACCCTTCTCTGTTGTAAATTCCAGTCAGTTGGTCTGTAACTGCAGAAAGATAAAGTTTATTGTTCATCTCGTATATTTTATCATATGCGTCCAGACGGTTCAAAGAGTATTTTACCTCCCGGAACAAAAGCTGATACATGTTTAAGTCATCTTCATCTAACATATATCTGTTTACGGAAGAATGCCAGTTATCCTTCATCCTCACATAGGCGATCAGGAAATTTTCCAGTTTTGAATTGTTAAAATACGGTACTGCCACTAAAGAACACACATCATCCTCACCAAATAATGATGTGATATCCTGGTGCTCATTATAATTGCTGCTGATCTTCGAGATTGCATAACCTCCCGGATTCCGTTTCAGGGAAGCAATGATCCTGCCCGTCTGCCCGTCGTTTAATTCTATCCCTGTATTATTGTATAATACCTGCGTCTGTCTCTCCATACAGCGCGCATATACCGCGCAATCCACATTAAAATGATTTAAAAACGTTTTCATGACCGCATCGATCATTTCTTCTGCACTGACTCCGGTCACGTCGATCAGTTTCTGCCAGGTTAAAATAAAATCCAGCTGGTGTTTTTTACTCTTATAAGCAAGCACCATACTTTCCTGCCAGAGAAGCGCATCTAATTCCTGTACGGAAATCTCCTTCTTCCCATCCTCATCATCTAAAGGCGGCAGGGTATCCATAATTTTTTCTGCCAGCTTTCCATAAGTGTTAAAATGTTTGTTTTCGTATTCCTCCAGTATGTTCTTTTGTTTTACTTCCCCTTTTTTATTTCCAAGATGATTGAAACACTCCATTCGCTTTTTCCGGAAAAGTGCATAGCTGAAAAACTGATTTCCCTCGGAGCATCTCAGATAATTCTCCGCTTTTTCATAATCTAAGTCAGCTTTTTCATAATCTCTATCGTATACGGCAAGCAATCCGCGGGAAAATGTATATAAAAACATGTCGTCATCAACTTTCGCATAATCATGGACAGTTCCAAACCCATCTCCCATCTTTTCTTTTTCTATAACGTAATTTAAAAACTGTCTGCAATTATTTAAGTAGCGCTCACAATTAAACCTGTTGCCCTCTAAAACAGACACAAGTGCAAGAAGTCCATATAATTTTGACAGATTGCATACCCTCAGACTGTTTAAATGCAGACGTTCCACAGCCTTCATGCACTGTGTCAGATAAAATTCCGCCTTTTCATACTGACCGCACATAATGCAGTTTAAAGACATATTATACTGCACTTCTGCAATATCTCCCGGCTCCCTCAGATAATAAAACAGACGGATGGCATGCGTGTAATACGCCATTGCACGTTCATTTTCACCGATCGCACATAAATTATATGCAATTCCCGAATAGATACGGCCTGCCTGGATTGATCTTTTATCTTTCAATGCTTCATACGTGCGCACCGAATAAAGCAGGGAAATTTCATACATGCCATTTGTCGACGAAAGCATGATATTTTTCTGGTATGCCGTGTTGATCAGATGTTCATTTTCGATTTCTTTGGCAATACGTATTCCCTTGCTGAAGTAGATCAGAAGTTCTTCAGACTGATTCGCCTTCTCGACGATTTCCGGCTTATTGTCATATGCATAAATATATACATGTGCCAGATGATTGCGGTAATTGTAGCGGATCAGATTTTCGGTCAGGCTTTTCTCTATTTTTACATCCTGCGCACAGAAAAATATGTTATACCAGCCGGACATCTGTATCTGGGTTTTGAGTAACTCGGATAAAAACTTCCGGTAATCATCCGATATTTTTTCTGCAATACAATATGTTTCGCCTGCCATCTCTAAGGCTTCTTTTAATTTTCCCTGATACATATACGCAGTTGCGATCAGATAGTCCTGCTCATATGCACACTCATCTTCCCTTCCGGCAAGATGAATTTTTTCTAAATCCTCGCAGATCTCAAGAGCTTTGGGAATATCCTTCCTTAAAATGGAAACTTTTGCAAATAAAAGCCACATGCGAAAACGCGCAGGATCATCGACAAAGAGATTATCAAATTTTATCTTTCGCTCTATAACCTCCAGATAATATGCTGCCTGGTCAAAATCAAGAAATTCCACCATATTCTGCAGTTTGCGGTAGACCTTTTCGCTTCCGTAGTCAGCATATTTTCCATCATCTGCGATTTCTTCTTTTTTCCTGCCGGAATTTCCGATATGGTAAATCTTGCTGCCATCATCTAATGTCTCGTAAAGCATCTCCCAGTCCGGCACTAAAAACTCCGGCATTGCCTGAATATCACTGACCCCAAGCACAAGACCTATATTGCTGTTCTCGGCTTTTAAAATTCGCGCTGTCAATTGCATCGTACTTTTTGAGGCCAGCTGAAAACGGTTCAAAATAAGAAGAACCGGATGCCTGTCTGCAATGGCATACAGCATACGTTCAAGTGCCGCTAGCATGCGCTCCTGTTCATATGCCACCTCATCGAGCAAAATGATCTCTTCCCTTTTTGCATATCCCCGGTTAAAATAGCCAAGCAGTACCGGCCGGTGCAGATAATACACATCACATTCTTCCATAAATTCTTCGAATGTACCCGTCATATACCGCCTGAAGCCATCACAGATCATGGTAAGATACGGCTCATATGCACTGGTGATCTCACCCGGTTCAAATTCGTGCATCTGTACGAAAATATTCTCCATTTTCTCCAGCTGATCTTTATAACTTAATTCTTCTATGGAAAATTGTCCACTGTATCTGACCAGAAGATGGTTCTTTTCCACAGTTCCCAAACCGGCTGCCACCTGTTCTATCGCACCATCATAATACTTTTCTATCATCTTCTCCCATCCCCCTGAAAAAATAATATTTTGTGTTACATGTACTTTCTGCAGGTCTTATGATCCCATTGTAAAAACGCTACCGGAATCGTTTCCATTTTATGTTAAAAGGAAACAGAACCGTATGATTCAGCGAATCTGTCTATATTCGCTGAATCACTTTGCGGTTCTGTTTTTATTTTTTAGTATGCTTTACCCCAATATACTAATTTGTGAGCCGGTTTTCCGCAGCATACACATACATCTGAGATATGTTCCTGATCATGAAACGGCATACAGCGTGATGTCACTGCAAGATCTTCTTTGATCTTATCCTCACATGCCTGATCTCCACACCACATTGCACGGATAAAGCCCGGTTTCTCATTTGCGATTGTTGTAAACTCTTCGTAGTTATGTGCATCCCAGATATGTGCATCTCTGTGTGCCTTTGCACGCTCAAACATATCTTTCTGGATCTGCTCTAATAACTCCGGAAGTTTTGCTTCAAGCTCATCTAATGCAACCTCGATCTTCTCTCTGGTATCACGGCGCACAATCACACATTTGCCTGCTGCAATATCCTTTGGTCCAAGTTCGATACGAACCGGAATACCTCTCATCTCCTGTTCGGAGAATTTCCATCCCGGACTCTTGTCAGAATCATCAAGTTTTGCACGGCAGACTTTTCCGATACGCTCGCAGACTTCTTTTGCGGTGTCAAGCACACCATCTTTCTGCTGCTGGATCGGGATGACCATAGCCTGTACCGGAGCAATACGCGGTGGCAGCACAAGTCCTGAATCATCTCCGTGTACCATGATGATCGCACCGATCAGACGTGTTGTCATACCCCAGGATGTCTGATATACATACTGAAGTTTGTTGTCCTTATCAGTGTACTGAATGCCAAATGCTTTTGCAAATCCATTGCCAAAGTTATGGCTGGTTCCTGACTGCAATGCTTTTCCATCATGCATCAGCGCTTCGATCGTGTAAGTTGCATCTGCGCCTGCGAATTTTTCTTTTTCTGTCTTCTGTCCACGGATAACCGGCATTGCAAGTACATCCTCACAGAAATCCGCATAGACATTTAACATCTGTACGGTTCTCTGCTCTGCTTCCTCTGCAGTCGCATGTGCGGTATGTCCCTCCTGCCATAAGAACTCTCTGGAACGTAAGAACGGACGTGTTTCCTTCTCCCATCTTACAACAGAACACCACTGGTTATATACCTTTGGCAGATCACGGTAAGACTGGATAATATTTTTATAAAAATCACAGAACAATGTCTCTGAAGTCGGTCTGACACACAGACGCTCCGGAAGCTGATTTAAGCCACCGTAAGTAACCCATGCAACTTCCGGTGCAAACCCTTCCACGTGATCTTTTTCTTTCTCTAACAGACTCTCCGGGATAAACAACGGTAAATATACATTTTCAACGCCTGTCTCTTTGAAACGGCGGTCTAATTCATGCTGGATATTCTCCCAGATCGCGTAACCCGCCGGACGAAGGATCATACATCCCTTTACGGATGAATAATCGATCAGTTCCGCTTTTTTGACCACGTCTGTATACCACTGGGCAAAATCTTCCTCCATGGAAGTGATTGCCTCTACTAACTTCTTGTCCTTTGCCATGATAAATCTCCTTATTCTTTAAAAACCTTTGGATTTATTTTATGATAAACCAAAAGGCTTGTCAATTTCAAACTCCAGTTTTCTATGTGTCTTTGGATGACGGAATGCGATCTTGAAAGAACATAGTGCAAGCTGTTTTCCTGACGGGGTAATATTTTCTTTGAAATTATACTTTTTATCCCCGACGATCGGCATTCCTGCATGTGCAAGCTGTACGCGGATCTGATGATGACGTCCGGTATCAAGCTTTATTCGTAAAATGGCATTTCTCCCATTCTGCTCAATTACTTCATAGGAAAGTTTTGCATGTTTTGCCTGCAAAGTTCCTCTCTCTACCACCTCAGATGTGTTTGTCTGTCCATTCTGCAAAAGATCATCCTCTAAGGTTCCCTTTTTCTCTTCCGGCACTCCGTCCGTCATGGCATAATAGTATTTGTCTGTCAGTTTTGTTTTGATCTGACGGCTCAAATCCGCTGCTGCCTCTTTATTTTTGGCAAATACCATGACTCCTGCGACCGGCTGGTCCAGACGGTGCACCACACCGATATAAGGTGTTTCTCCTTTGGATGCCCGGTAGTTTTTAAGCAGGCTCTCCATATCCGCCTGTCCGATACGTTTTGTCTGTGTTGCCACGCCTGCCGGCTTTTTGCAGACGATAATATCTTCATCTTCATAAATAATCGCTGGCTGCATACTGTTCCTCATTTCTACTATTTGACCGGCATATTATCCACGCAGCTTACAAAATCCTCTCTCCTTGCGGACTCTTCTCCCGGCAGCGGAGTGGAACGCTTTCCGCCACTCTTGGAACATTCCTGACATACATCCGAACCAGCCGATGCTTCTGTTCTTCCAAATCTGCACTGCTCCGGGTGATCTCCGCTTGCAAGATACACACCTTCTATATTTTCTCCTGTCACTATGACAGTTGGTTTTTCATAGTTACCCATCTTTTGTTTCCTCGCTTATCCTTTATTTCATCCGGATGACTGACTTTGTCAGAGCCCGAACTTCTTTATTATATACCCTTTTACGGATCAGTGCTATCCTATTTTGGTATAAATGTGGGTGTGAACTGTAACGCTTCTATAAATCCTCAGCTTTGTATATCACATAACCTTCATAATAATAGCTATGATCTATGCCTTTCATATAAACTTTTCTATCGTCAACCTTATCTGTTAAAGCCTGTTTCAAAATATATTTTATTTCAATATCTTTGATTGGGCTTCTTTCCATTGCTAACAAATAATCTTCCTTATCTACAACACTCCAATCAATAACCTGATTCAATTCTCTTTTCAGAATTAAATCAAGCCATATCCTAGTGCTTCGACCGTTACCTTCCCGAAACGGATGAGCTATATTCATCTCAACATATTTTTCAACAATTTCATCAAATGTTGACTGTGGCATCTTCTCAACATTTTCGATTGCAGCTTGTAAATACATCACTGGAGCAAATCGAAAGTTTCCTTTTGAAATATTTACATTTCTCACTTCCCCTGCAAAATCGTATATTTCCCCAAATAAATATTTATGAATTGCCGCATTTTATTTATATTTTTCTCTTTAAAATCATAGTCTCTTCAGATTATACGCATATATCTCAACTCTATAATTTATAATTATACGCACATTGTAATTCACTTTTTGATCATACTCAAGTATTATAACCATATTTTTATGATGATAGTAATAGAATCGTTCGTAATTCTATTGATGTATCAGTATAAACTTCAAAAGAGGCGGCAAATCATTACTAATCTGCCGCCCTGACTTTTTAAATTATTTTATTCTGATATTTATGCCATTGCAGGCTCATTTTTCTTAATAATCGTCTCAACTTCATCAAAGCTCACATCAGCTATAGTTTAAAGCGGTATCCGACACCCCAAATAGTCTCTATATACTGGGGTTTATTGGTATTCATCTCAATCTTTTCCCTGATCTTTTTGATATGCACAGTCACGGTTGCGATATCTCCGATCGACTCCATATCCCAGATCTCACGGAAAAGTTCTTCCTTTGTGAACACATGGTTCGGATGCTCTGCTAAGAATGTTAAAAGATCGAACTCCTTGGTCGTAAACTGCTTTTCTTCTCCATTCACCCAGACACGTCTCGCTGTTTTATCAATACGGATGCCACGGATCTCAATGACGTCATTCTCCACGATATTGCTTCCGATCAGCCGTTCATAGCGGGCAAGATGTGCTTTGACCCGTGCGACAAGCTCACTCGGTGAAAACGGCTTTGTAATGTAATCATCTGCACCGAGTCCGAGTCCCCTGATCTTGTCAATATCATCTTTTTTGGCAGATACCATAAGTATCGGTGTATTCTTTTCTTCTCTGATCTGTTTACAGATCTCAAATCCGTCAATCCCCGGCAGCATCAGATCTAAGATATACATATCAAAATCTTCCGAGAGTGCACGTTTTAACCCGACCACCCCGTCATTCTCGATCTCAACCTCAAAACCACTTAATTCCAAATAATCTTTCTCTAAATCTGCGATTGCTACCTCGTCTTCAATAATCAAAACCTTACTCATTTGGTACCTCCTGATATTTACGAATTACAAAATACATAACTGTTCCGATGGCTTCCTTACTGGTTGCCCAGATCTTTCCACCGTGGTCTTCTATGATCTTCTTTACAATAGACAAACCGATACCGCTGCCACCGGTTGCAGAATTACGCGACGCATCCGCACGATAAAAGCGGTCAAAAATATATGGCAGATCTCTTGCAGAGATACCTCTGCCGTTGTCCTCGATCTCCACCTGGATAAAGTCACCGACATCTTTGATACGGATATTGATAAATCCCTGCTGTTTATCCAGATACTTGATGGAATTACCTATAATATTATGGATCACACGGCGGAGCTGCTCCGGATCTGCAATGATCAGAACATTTTCATCCACATAATTAAAATAAGCAAGCCTGATATTTCTTGTCTCGAGGTCAAGCCCGATCTCCTCTACGCAGTCATTAAAATATTCTGATACGTTAATTTTTGCAAAATTATATGGAATACGATTTGTATCAATTTTAGCATACAATGTCAACTCATTTAAAAGTGTATCCATTTCGTTTGCCTTATTATAGATCGTGCGGATATATTTATCCCGTTTCTCCGGTGTATCAGCTACACCATCCATAAGTCCTTCCGCATATCCCTTTACTGCTGTGATCGGTGTCTTTAAATCATGCGCAATATTACTGATCAGTGTCTTATTTTCTTTTTCACCCTCGATCTTTTCCTCCGCATTGTCTTTTAAGCGCAGACGCATCTCCTCAAACGATCTGCAGAGTTCACCGATCTCATCCTTGCTGTCCGATTCCACGGAGAAATCAAGATTACCATCTTTGATATTCTGTGCTGCCGTCTGCAGTTTTCTGATCGGATTGATCATGCTCGTATACATCCAGATGGTTAACATTGTCGCTGTCAGCACTAGAATGAGAATAATGGAAACTAATACATCAATGAGCAGTTTCTTTACCTCAGGAACAGTCTCCTCTAAAATTGTAACGATAAATGCACTTCCCGCACTTCCATCCTGAAACTGGAAATCGATCTGCTTGATCAGCACCTGTTCATCACCGTCAATGTAAGTTCCGGCATCCTCATCTTTCACAGTATCCCCATAGGATGGCAGCTGTGTCAGAAGTGAAATACTTGCATCCTCGCCAATGTAAATCAGCTCCTTATCTTTTCTTACGATCAGATAGGAACTCTTCTCCTCTAAAGTCTGATTAAGTTCATCTAAATAATCCTGATCTTCCAGTCGCGCCGGATCATCCTTCGCCGTATCCTTCAGTTCTTTGAAACATTCTTTGGTAAAGCGGCTCAGGAGCTGCATGGAATTTGAAAAATAACTATAATTATTTTCCGTGATCCCATAAGTCTGCTCAATCGCTTTTACCTGGATACGCTGAAAACTGAAAAGTGCCGCCATCATCAGCACGATCGGGACAAAAATAATAATACAAAAAGAAATAATAATTTTGGATTTCAGTTTCATTGTAATCTCCCTGCCATAAAAAATGGTCATAAAAGCATCTTTATGATTTCATAAAAATACCTTTATGACCTATTATAACATGAAAAATTACAAATCCCATTTATTTTATATAAAATTGTCTAAACTTTTTGTGAAACCGGATCTGTCTTTTCACTTAAAATCTTCGAGGAAATTTATTTCGAGGAAATTTATTTCGAGGAAATTTATTTCAAGGAAATTTATTTCCTTATAGATATTTCTTTAATGTATCAGCCTTATCAACTGCCTCCCACGGAAGGTCTAAGTCTGTACGTCCGAAATGTCCGTAAGCTGCTGTTCCACGGTAGATCGGTCTTCTTAAGTCAAGCATCTTGATGATACCTGCCGGACGAAGGTCGAAGTTCTCACGAATGATCTCAACTAACTTCTCATCGGATAATTTACCTGTTCCAAAAGTATCTACCATAACGGATGTCGGCTGTGCAACACCGATCGCATAGGATAACTGGATCTCACATTTCTCTGCAAGACCTGCTGCTACGATGTTCTTTGCAACGTAACGTGCTGCATATGCTGCAGAACGGTCAACCTTTGTGCAGTCTTTTCCAGAGAAAGCTCCTCCGCCATGACGTGCATATCCGCCGTAAGTGTCTACGATGATCTTACGTCCTGTTAAACCTGCATCTCCGTGTGGTCCGCCGATTACAAAACGTCCGGTCGGGTTAATGAAGAACTTGGTATCTGCATCGATCATATCTTCCGGAAGGATCGGATCGAAAACATATTTTTTGATGTCTGCATGAATCTGCTCCTGTGTTACATCATCATCATGCTGGGTAGATAATACAACTGCCTCAAGACGTATCGGTTTTCCTGCCTCATCATACTCTACGGAAACCTGTGTTTTTCCGTCCGGTCTTAAGTAGGTTAATGTACCGTCTTTTCTTACTTTTGTTAACTGTAATGCCAGTTTGTGTGCTAAAGAGATCGGATATGGCATTAACTCCGGTGTCTCGTTGGTTGCATAACCAAACATCATACCCTGATCACCAGCTCCGGTATCAAGATCATCTGTCAGGGCACCCTCTTTTGCTTCTAATGCTTTATCAACACCCATTGCAATATCCGGTGACTGCTGGTCAAGTGCTACCATAACTGCACATGTATTTCCGTCAAATCCTGTCTTGGCATCGTTGTAACCGATCTCATTTACCGTTTTACGAACGATTGCCGGGATATCTAACTGTGCTTTTGTGGTGATCTCTCCGGTTACTAAAACGAAACCTGTACAGCTTGCGGTTTCACATGCAACACGGCTCATTGGATCTTCTGCCATACATGCATCTAAGATTGCGTCAGAGATTGCATCGCAGACTTTGTCAGGATGTCCTTCTGTTACGGATTCTGATGTAAATAATCTTTTTTCCATTCTTTTGCTCCTTTTTCTGATAGTGTTTTTTGCGTTTTCGCAAAAAAAATCCACTTGCGAAAAACAAGTGGAAGTGATATCTGTAAATCAATCATCAAATCCTCTTATTGTTCGAACATATATACTGTAACGTACAATTCGCTCAGGTTGGCACCTTCCGTAGAGGGGTTGCCGTGACTTCACAGATCCTTTGTATCTCCATCACTCTGAATAAGAAAATTCTAAAAGTTATTAAGTTATAAAACTCACAGTGACTAACATACACCTGTTTTTCTAAAATGTCAAGGTATAATTTCTTAACCTTTTGCACAAACCCGATTGACTTTCAAATATGAAAATTCTATACTATACTTAATTATAAACGTACATATAATAGAATGCATGTTCTGCGGACATTCTGTTATCATGAATGAAATGGGGTTTTTTATGAAAAAGGTAACAGTCAACAAACTTGAACCCGGCATGATTACTGCCGAACAGATTCTGACAAAGAACGGACAGATGATCGTTGATAAAGGTGTCACACTTACAAGACCACTTATCATGCGTCTTTCTTTTTACTGTGTTTTAGAGGTCGGTATTGAAGATCCGGATGAACCAAAAGAACCGGAAACACCACATTTTATTCCGGCTTATTCCCAGAAGGTAAAAGCCTCGAAAGAATTTCAGACATTCCAGTTTGATCATTCTTTCGTATTGAACTCCTTAAAGTCTTCCATGGAAGGCTATGTTTTTCATGATCAGCCGCTTGACACAAATGATCTTCTTGACCAGACAGTTAAACTGTTTAATTCCTGTAAAACATCACTTGAGCTTTTTGATATGCTGCACAATATGCGTGCTTACGATGACAGCACTTATGCACATTCTTTAAATGTAGCTCTGATCTGCCGGCGTATCGGTAAATGGCTGAAAGTAGATGCTGACACTTTAGACACTTTAACACTCTGTGGTCTTTTGCATGATATCGGGAAATTAAAGATCCCGGATGATATTTTAAATAAACCAGGCAAATATACAGACGAAGAATTTGATCTCGTCAAAAGACATACAAAATTTGGCTATGAATTATTAAAACCGCTGCAGATCGATCCTCATATTAAAAAAGCTGCCCTGCTTCATCATGAGCGTTGTGATGGATCCGGTTATCCGCTGAAAGCGACCCAGAAAGACTTAGATGACTGCTCAATGATCGTTGCGATCGCTGATGTTTATGATGCCATGACTGCTGCAAGATCTTACCGTGCTCCTCTTTGTCCATTTCAGGTCATTGAGCGTTTTGAACAGGAAGGTCTTCAGAAGTATAAGCCAAAGTTCATCCTGACTTTTTTACAGCATATCGCATCCACTTATCAGAACAACCGTGTTCTTTTAAGTAACGGGCAGAGTGCCAATATCGTTATGTTAAACCAGCAGCATCTTGCAAGACCGATCGTACAGTTGAACGATAACTCCTGCATTGATTTGTCTACACGTCTTGATCTGCATATCCAGAGTATTCTGTAAGCGGACTGATTGCTGTAGATAGAATCCACTATTTTTCGGATATACCTGCAGTTTCAAAAAGAAGCGCTCAAAGAGGCTCCTTAGAAAACGATCATATTTTCTGATCGTTTTCTAACAGAACTGCCTCTTCGAGCGCTTCTTCTGCTTCCTCTTCGATTTCTTCCGGTGTTCCATTCAAAACCGGTATCTTTCCAATATGCATAAACACACGTGCGGCAATCAACGGAACAAATCCCACAAATGCGCCATACACACCATATGCATAGACAGACACACATCCGATACATGCACCTGCAAAAAAAGAAAGTACTGTCATGGTATACATGATTCCTTTTCTGCGAAATTCCGGATCCTTTGTCAATATGTACTGTGTCCATGCAAGCAGCGACTGCTTAAAATTATTCGTGGTAAAAATGCTTGCGCTGTTATACCCGGATGCACCGGAATAACTTCCCCACTGGAATGCCGAACAGAAAAATATCGGATAAAGACTCACAACCGCAGACATTCCCTCCGGCATGACCGCTGTTGCGGTAAGTCCTGCCGCATCTACCCAGAGTACCAGCCTTCGCATATCCAGTCTGGTAAAATTCGTCAGCAGATAGGAGATAACGATCGCACTGCCAAAAATAAGAAATGCCAGAAATCTTATTCCCACTTCTGCAAAATCTTTACCGGTAAGTGCCGCTGCCATCTCCATAACGTTTCCGGTCTGTGCAGATCCAAAATTTCCTGCATGCAGCAATATCGCATAAGTTCCAAGGAATCCACCAACCAGCGTGAGATTCCAGTGAAGTATCATATCCAGTTCTTTTTGAAATATTTTTCTCATCTTTATCCTCATTTCCTATGAACCAAAAAAAGACGTCTCCTATACCCGGAAACGCCCTTCTCTACTCCTAAGATACTTTCAGTGTAAACTTCTGAATCTCTTTCTCTGTACTTACTTTCTCGATCACAGCCCCCAGTGATGCGAGTTTTTTCTCAAATTCTTCATATCCACGTTCAATATAGTAGATATCATCTACCACTGTGATTCCTTCTGCTGCCAGCCCTGCGATCACAAGAGCCGCTCCCGCCCGCAGATCCGGTGCATTAACACGTGCTCCGGTATAATTGTCAACTCCGCCGATGATCGCTATATTGCTCTCGACTTTAAAATTGGCACCCATGCGCGCAAGCTCGCCCACATATTTAAAACGATTTTCAAAAATGCTTTCCGTAACGGTACTCGTACCCTCTGAAATACCTAATACCACTGCGATCTGTGGCTGCATATCCGTTGGAAATCCCGGATACGGAAGCGTTGTAACCTGTGTATGATGCAATGGTTTTGAAGATACCACGCGTACCGCATCATCAAACTCCTCCACCTCACATCCGATCTCAAGCAGTTTTGCGCTGATCGCTTCTAAGTGCTTCGGAATTACATTTTTTACTGTAATATCTCCCTTTGTGGCTGCTGCAGCAAGCATAAATGTTCCGGCTTCAATCTGATCCGGAATGATAGAATACTCTGTTTTATGCAGCTTCTCCACTCCGACGATACGGATCACATCCGTACCTGCACCTCTGATATTAGCACCCATGCTGTTTAAAAAGTTGGCTGCATCTACAACATGAGGTTCCTTTGCAGCATTTTCCAAAGTTGTTTTTCCCTCTGCCATGGCTGCTGCCATCATAATGTTAATCGTTGCACCGACAGATACCTTATCCAGATATATATGCGTTCCTTTTAACTGCTTTGCATCTGCAACCACAAGACCATGCCGGATATCTACTGTCGCACCTAATGCACGGAATCCTTTCAGATGAAGGTCAAACGGACGGCTTCCGATATCACAGCCACCCGGAAGAGCTACCTCTGCATGTTTATACTTGCCAAGGAGAGCTCCAAGCAGATAATAGGATGCCCTTATCTTACGGATATATTCATTGTCCACAACCAGATTGTGAATAAATGATCCGTTCATTTTCACCGTATGTGTATCCAGTCTGTCTACCTTCGCTCCGATATCACTGATCGCATTTAACAGCACATTGATATCTCTGACATTTGGTAAATTTTCTATTGTAACGGTCTCATCCGTCATGACTGCCGCAGAAATGATGGCAAGCGCAGCATTTTTTGCCCCGCCGATTTCCACTTCACCGACTAACGGATTGCCTCCTTTAATGACATATTGTTCCATATCACACCTCTATGAACCTTTTCATACAAACACATAATTATAGTTGCTATTATGTGCTTTTGTCAAGAATTATATCACAGTTTCAATTTTGTTGTAAATATGCAGATATTCCCAAAAAAATCTGCATTTCCACACACTTTACATTCAATTTTTATCAGTTACTGATATACTTCAGTGGATTAACTGCTGCGCCTCCGATATAGATTTCAAAATGCACATGCGGTCCTGTGGAGCGTCCGGTGCTTCCACTCAGTGCGATCGGTTCTCCCTGCTCTACTTTCTGGCCAACTTTCACTAACAGTTTACTGTTATGTGCATAACGTGTCAGTCTTCCATCTGCATGGCTGATCACGACATTGTTACCGTATCCTCCATTATAAGAAGCCTGGATCACAGTTCCGGCACAGGACGCATACACGGTTGTTCCAACCGGGCATGCCCAGTCCACACCTTTATGCATTCTTCCCCAGCGTCTTCCGAATCCCGATGTAAATCTTCCTCCGGCAATCGGTTTGATGTATGTCGGTGGTACGATCGTTCCCCGTTCCACAACTGCTGCCTTCGCTGCCGTCATGATTTTCTGGTGTGCCAGCTCCCTGCTTACCTCAGAGCCGTTTTCATATACGACGATATCATTTCTCTCACGATGTCCTGACACACCTTCTTCTATAACTTCCTCCTGATTGGTATACCAGGAATCATTTTCCATAATGACAGGTTCTTCCTCATAATCTTCCTCGTAAACTTCCCCTACAGTCAGCCTGATCTTTAAATCCGGTTCCGGAACCGCAATGATAAGCTCCTGTCCTTCTCGCAGTGCGTCTGCATTTTCGAGTCCGTTTAATGCCATAATATCCGTAACTTTTGTGTCATGGTCAAGTGCGATCACAGAGAGACAGTCACCACTCTCTACTACATATATTTTATTCGATTCTTTCTCTTTTGTTACTTCCGCAGCAGCATCACCCGGATTAGTAAATGCATCCGGCTGCACGTAATTTTCATAAACCTCAACATTTTCCACAAATGCCATGTCAAGGACACCTGTTTCATAAAAATCCGCCGCATCCGACGTCACAGCATCCAAAAGCTGTGTTGCCGACTCTAATGAGACACCTGCAAGCGATGATGCCTGTATATCCTGTGTTTCTTTTTCCCCTTCTTTTGCCAAATCGGCTTCGCTTTCTTTTTGTTTCAGATCCGCCGTTAATATTCCGTCAATCTGTCCTTCCAACGACTGGTATGTAACTGTATACGCATCTTCTTCATCCGCTTTTTTTCTGACCTGGTTCAAAAAATCCGTCACTTCATCGATTGTTGTAAAATTCCCACGGTAGGAACCGATCGCAACTGTATATGCACGCTCTCTGCTCTCAATCGTCTTTTCTGACAGCACATTTTTCAGTTGCTCTTCTAATGCTTCTTTCTTTTCCAGATGCACAAACGGCTTCTTTTCTGTCTTTACTGACCATTCATAATCCATACACAGACGTTTTTCTGACTCTGCTGCCAGTTCTCTTCTTGCCTTCCGGATTGCCTCCTTCACATCGACATTTTCTGCCACATAACCGACAAATATTCCATCTATATACACACTCTGATAACTCTGTCCTAATGCCGTCTGCTGCGTCAGTGCACCTCCCGCCAATATTATAAGAAATCCACCGGTAACGATCATTCCAGACAATAGTTTTTTATCTTTTAATCTTTTGTTCATCTTCTGACTCTTTCATTCCATTGATGTGATTTTACAAAGATTCTTTTTGGATCTGTGCCACAATCTTCTCGATCGTCTGTTCCACATTCAGACCATTCTCTGCAATCGTAATGTCTGCATATTTTTCATACAGTACAATTCTCTCATCATACAGATCTTTTAAAGTCTGTCCATCTTTTAAAACAACGCCCCTGCCTTTAATATCCGACAGTCTGCGGCTGATTCCTGTATAATCTAATTTTAAATAGATCACAGTTCCGATCTGCTTTAAATGCTCCATTGCCTCTTTTCCATATACAACACTTCCTCCGGTGGCAATGACTGAATGATGTGCTTCTATTTCACTGTTAATACGGTTTTCGACCGCAATAAATCCGTCAGGTCCTTCTTCTGCAATGATCTCGCGCAGCAGCTTTCCCTCTTTTTCCTGAATAACCAGATCTGCATCTACAAACTGATAGCCTAATACCTTTGCCAATATGACTCCCACGGTGCTTTTTCCGACACCAGGCATTCCGATCAGTACAATATTTTCTTTCTCCATCTGTTTTCTCCCACTATAAAAAACGTCGAAAGACTGTGCTTTCGACGTTCTCTTTTTACTCTGTTGCC
Organism: Roseburia sp. AM23-20; assembly: GCF_003470905.1. NCBI lineage: Bacteria > Bacillati > Bacillota > Clostridia > Lachnospirales > Lachnospiraceae > Roseburia > Roseburia sp. AM23-20. The sequence continues at coordinate 23,048 of NZ_QRHS01000012.1, read as the reverse complement.
TGCTCCGTCGTGCTTTCTGTCTCTGTATCTTTTATAGTTGTAAACAGGTTATCAAAATTCACGTCATCCCAGACTTTTTCTTTCACTGCCCACTCGATTCCTTCTTTCCATCCATCGAGCGTCTCATTATACAGATCATCTTTGCGCTGCTCAATAATGCTCTGGCGTGTCTCCTCTGTCGCATCCGCATCCACTTCTTTATCGAGACGTGCCACAAAATAAGAGCTGTCACCCTCGATCAGATCTGTCACTTCGCCTTCTTTTAAATCTTTCAGTGCCGCTAAAAGTTTCTCATCCACAGAATCATCTTCCTGTGTAAACGTGCCGGTACTTACTGTATAGCCTGCATCCTCTGCTGCTGCATCAAGACCGTCTTCCTTTGCTGCCTTTGCAAAATCAGCCACCTTTGCTGCAAGCTCCTCTTTCTCCTCATCCGTATAATCTACGGTATTGCCGCTCTCATCCCTATGTGTCGTCTTAGAAACACCTACATAACTATATGCGCCTGTTTTTGCTTCCTCATCCGTTACATTAGTGTCTGCATCCGCAACGATCGCTGCTTTCATTTTGCTCTGGATCGTCTCTAATGTAAGATATTCTTCCACGATTTCCTGCGTTGCACCGAGTGCCTTTATCGCATCTTTACTGTTATCTTCCATAAACTGTGTTGCAGCTGCGGTGATCGCCGCTTTCTCATCATCTGTAATGCTGACATTATACTCATCCATATGAAGCTGCAGCACGTACATATCTTCTAAAGAATCCATCACACTGTCTTTAAAATTATCCTGTCCGGTCGTTCCATTTCCATACAGATCAGATGTCCAGACATTTTTTCCAAAATATGCGGTATAAAAATCATCTGCTCCCGCCTGCCCAAATCTTGCTGCAAAGTTTGCGATTCCAAGTGTTACCGGCTCTCCATTTAAAGTTGCCACTGTTTTATCTTTATTGACTCCGCCACAGCCTGTAAGTACAGATAAAGCCATAGCGCCACTTAACAATAATGCGGTAATTTTTCTGCTGTTCATATATTCCTCCCAGTGCCCTCTTTTTCAGATATAGGCAGTCATTCAGTTTATTATAATTCGTTTTATCAAAAGCCGCAAGTTATTTTTCCATCAGCATCTCTCCCGCACGCTTTAAAAATATCTCCATCACATCTTTTGCTTCCACATATTTTTCCCTGGTATTCAGTTTCAGGAAATAAGTAAAATACGGTTCTTTCGCATCCATGGTAAACTTCACATGATTGTTAAAGGATGCTGTAAACTCCGGAATTGCCGCCACATTGATCTTTGCTTTCTCATACAGGGTAAACCGCAGTGCATCACCTTTCTGTGAAATATCCGTGAAATAAAGATGATGTGCCATGGATTTTACCCTTGCAATATAAAGCAGATTTTCGACAGATTTTGGCGGATCTCCAAAACGGTCGATCAGTTCTTCTAACATCTCTTCTGACTCATCCGCAGTCTCAATGCCTGCAATACGCTTATAAATGTCAAGTTTCTGCATCTCGTTCGGAATATATCCCATCGGAATATAAGCATCAATATCAATGTCGATCGAAGTGTCAAAACTTTCAGCAACTTCCATGCCTTTTGCTTCCTTAACCGCTTCATTTAACATTTTACAGTAAAGATCGTATCCGACTGCCTCCATATGCCCATGCTGCTTGGCACCAAGCAGATTTCCCGCACCGCGGATCTCTAAATCCCGCATGGCGATCTTAAAACCGCTTCCAAGCTCCGTATACTCTTTGATCGCAGCCAGCCTTTTTTCTGCTACCTCTTTTAACATCTTATCCCTGCGGTACATTAAAAACGCATATGCTGTCCGGTTCGATCTGCCGACACGTCCACGAAGCTGATAAAGCTGTGACAATCCCATGTTATCCGCATCATGGATGATCATGGTATTCACATTTGAAATATCCAGTCCTGTCTCAATGATCGTTGTGGAGACCAGTACATCAATCTCACCATTAATAAAACGATACATGATATTTTCTAATTCTGTCTCTTTCATCTGTCCATGCGCATAGGCAACATTTGCCTCCGGCACAAGCTCTGCAATTTTAGCTGCCACATCTGCAATCTCTTTCACACGGTTGTATACATAATATGCCTGTCCCCCACGGGAAAGCTCTCTTGAGATTGCTTCGCGTACCAGTTCCTCATTGTATTCCATTACATACGTCTGGATCGGTACACGGTCCATCGGCGGTTCCTCTAATACACTCATATCACGGATTCCGATCAGACTCATATGAAGCGTCCTTGGAATCGGTGTTGCTGTGAGCGTGAGCACATCGATATTTGTCTTTAACTGTTTGATCTTTTCTTTGTGCGTCACACCAAAACGCTGTTCCTCATCAATAATCAAAAGTCCAAGATCCTTATATACCACATCTTTCGACAGCAGTCTGTGTGTCCCGATAATGATATCAACGCTTCCTTTTTTCAATGCCTCCACTGTCTTTTTCTGTTCTGCACTGCTCCGGAAACGACACAAAAGATCAATATTGACCGGAAAATCTTTCATACGCTGCACAAAGTTATTGTAATGTTGTTGCGCTAAGATCGTCGTCGGCACTAAAAAAGCAACCTGTTTTCCGTCCTGCACTGCCTTAAAAGCCGCACGTATCGCAATTTCCGTCTTTCCATACCCGACATCACCACAGATCAGGCGATCCATGATCTTCGTGCTTTCCATATCTTTTTTCGTCGCCTCGATCGCAAGCTCCTGATCTTCCGTCTCTTCAAACGGGAACATTTCCTCAAATTCTCTCTGCCAGACAGTATCCGGTCCATAGACAAATCCATCCTGATCCTGTCTCATTGCGTAAAGTTTCACAAGATCCTGTGCAATCTCTTTTACTGCACCGCGCACCTTCGTCTTGGTCTTATTCCATTCCTGTCCGCCTAATTTATTCAGCTTTGGTTTTTTCGCATCTGCACCGGCATATTTCTGGATCAGTTCTAACTGTGTTGCAAGGATATATAAGTTTCCACCGCCGGCATACTCAATTTTGATATAATCTTTAACCGTCTTATCAACTTCGATCTTTTCGATTCCGCGGTAGATTCCGAGTCCATGATTTTCATGAACAACATAGTCACCAACGTTAAGGTCGGTAAAACTTGCAATTTTTTCTCCCTCATAGGTGCGGCGGTGTTTCTTTTTTTTCTTTTCACTGCCGAAAATATCGCTCTCTGAGATCACAACAAATTTGAGTAACGGATATTCATAACCTTTTTTGATCTTACCGTAACCGGTCATGATCTCACCCGGTTTTACCTCATGGTCGAAGTCTTCTGAATAAAAAGCATTCAGTTCCTCTGCCATCAGATCTTCTGCCAGCCGCTTCGCACGCGTTCTTGATCCGGAAAGCAAAATCACACGGTATCCGTTTTTTTTGTAACGGGTGAGATCTTTGACCAGAAGTTCAAAACTGTTATTGTATGGATTGACCGTCTTTGAGTCGATGGTAAATTTTTCTTTGATATCCACATGACTGTTTTTTAAATCCAGTGCCACCAAAGAAATACATGCCATTGTTTCAATTTTTGCCAGGATTTCCTTACAGGAAAAAAGTTCCCGCATCTGTCCAGGCAGAATATAACCTTTTTCAAGACGCTGTTTCATGCTCTCGGAAAACTCCGTTTCCGTCACCATGCCGCGCTCAATGGAACGTGCCAGCTCATCCACAAAAATAATCGTATTCTCCCTGTTAAAGTAATCAAGTAACGATACTCTTTTCTCACAAAAATACGACAGATACGCGTCAAGTCCTGCACTGATACCTAACTCTCCCGCTTCCTCTGCAATCTGGGCAGCAGTACTTTTTATGCGGTGTGCCTCCTCCGTTTTCATTTCTTTCCGGAGTTTTGCAGATACCTTATCAGCCTCTTTTAAGATCCTTCCGATCCCCGCCTGCCGTTCCTGTGCTGTCAGTACCAGTTCACAGGCAGGATAAATTAAAATTTCCTCCAGATTTTCAATCGATCGCTGGCTTTCCGCATCAAAGGAACGGATAGAGTCAACCTCGTCCCCCCAGAATTCAATTCGAAACGGATTATCTTCTGTCAGTGGAAATATATCTAAAATTCCGCCACGCACCGAAAACTCTCCCATCGTTTCTGCCTGATAGTTTTTTTCGTAACCAAGCTCCACTAAGTGTTTTACCAGTTCTTCGAGATTTAATGTATCCCCGACCGCAACCTTTATCACGGACTGAATAAAATTTTCCGGTACTGGCATTGGATTCATAAGTCCGTCAAATGTAGTTATTATGGTGCACGCCGGTTCTTCTGCAAGCATTTTTAATGCATTGATACGCTCCGCAGTAAGTACATTTCCACGGATATCCGACTGATAAAAAAGGATATCTTTTGCAGGATAATACGCTGCCTTCGGATCAAAGAACCGATATTCTTCATAGATTTCTTTCGCTCTCTGCTCCTGAAACGTAACAATGATCCTGTTTCCAGAACCATTGTTTACACTGTACATAAGATGTGGTTTTGCCGCATCTATACATCCTGAGATCTGCGCGATCCCGCGCAGCTTCTGCACTATCGCACTTAAATTTTCAAATTCTTTCAGCTCTTTTAAAGGTTCCGAAAAAGCTCTCATGATAATCCCCATTCCGGTGTGTGAAAATCTTTATTCACACAAATCCCATTTACGCTTCTTTCTTTTTTACATTATAATGATTCATCGCTGCATCTGTTTCACCGGCAACCATCATTTCAACAGCCTCTACGGCATGCCCGATCGCTTTCTCAACTTCTACGCGGTCTGCGGCATCAAAATGTCCTAACACATGGTCTGCAAGATCCCAGCCCGCCGGTTTTTCCCCGACACCGACTTTGATGCGCAAAAAATTCTGCGTCCCGGTCATCGCAATGATATTTTTGATGCCGTTGTGCCCGCCTGCACTTCCTTTCTTGCGGATGCGCAGATTTCCCGGCGCAAGGCTGATGTCATCATAGATCACGATCATCTCTTCTTCCGGGTCCATCTTGTAATAACTGAGCAGTTCTGCCACACTCTCCCCGCTTAAATTCATATATGTCTGTGGTTTTGCCAGCACAACTTTCACACCGTTTATGACACCTTTTCCACAGAGTGCCTTATGTTTTTTTTCACTGATACTGATATTATATTTCTCTGCAAGCGCATCCATGACATCAAATCCGATATTGTGTCTGGTGTGCTCATACTGTTTTCCCGGATTTCCGAGCCCTACGATCAAAAACATGTATTTCTCCATTTCTGTATCTTTTATCCACCGTGACCGGAATAAATCTTTCCATCCCATTTATTTTGCCTGATTCCGTCTGCGAATGATCTCTGCTGCAGATTTCAACTGCTCCTGGTCATTCACACCCATGATATCCTCCGGATCACTTAATGCAAATGCATCCACTTTTAGTCCTTTGTTCTTTATAATTGTCAGCGTATCCGGCAGATAATATTCACCCTGCGCATTATTCGGCTGGATTTTTTCAAGTGCCTCTTTTAATTCCTTTGTATCAAAAATATACATGCCGGAATTGATCTCATGAGAAGCTCTCTCTTCCTCACTTGCATCTTTGTGCTCTACACTTTTTACGAAATTACCATCTGCATCACGAATGATCCTTCCATATCCGGTCGGATCTTCCACCATGGCGGATAATACGGTAACCGTATTTTTATTCTTTGTATGGTATTCTTTCAAGCGCTTCAATGTTTCCGCGGTGATCAAAGGCGTATCTCCAAACAGGATCATCGTCTGTCCCGCATCTCCTAAGAAATCCTTTGCACAGCGCACTGCATGCCCGGTTCCAAGCTGTTCCTCCTGTAATACAAAGCTGACCTCCTGATGCAGGATCGTCTCCCGTACGACTTCATATTTGTATCCGACAACCAGACAGATGTCCTCTGCCCCTGCTCCGATCGCTGCTTCGATTGCATAATCTACCAGACATTTTCCTTCTATTGTATGTACCACTTTCGGCAGATCTGATTTCATACGTGTTCCTTTACCTGCTGCAAGTATTACCGCTTTTAACTGTTCCATATGTATCCTCCTGCATCTACGTGCTATTTTTCTGATATTGTTCACCATACCATACTGTTTTTCTCATTGCAGTCTATGTTTTATTTTACAGGACTTTCCTGATTTTACAAGTATTTTTCACACCGTCATTATAATAAGCTGCCACCAAATGATGGTTTGTTTATGAAATAAATCGCCCGTCCAAATGGTGTTTCATAGGCTTGTGAATGGCATCTTGCGCAAAGCCGAAGTAATTTTTGTTCCGTTGTACGAAAATAAGAAAAGTCTAGGTATGCCTGATTTAGGTTTTCTCGGAGTGGCGTGACCGGCAACAACGAGTCATCCATGACTCGATGCTGCCTTGTTCTGCCATCCGTGGCAGAACATCACTGTGTGTAGACAGGCATACCAAGATTTTCTAATTTTCTCCCAAAGTCACAAAATTAGCTTCGGCTTTGCGCAAGATGCCAGCCTCCAGGTTATGAACACCATTGGGGCGGGCGGTTCATCTCAAAACTGGGGGCGTAGGTGCGAATTTTCGATATTCGCACAAATGGAAATATGCTTAAAATGCTAATATACTGTATCATTAATATTCAACCTAATGGCTTCCCAGATTTTCCATCTGCTACATTGTATTACATGATTTTTTCGTAAATTTCCAGACCAATAACACAAAATATTTTCAAATGTGTATGGAAATAAAGACACAAAACACTAAAAATTTACGCACCCCCAAAGTTGTAAAATGAGTTCCCCGGCGAAGGGTGGTTCACATCCTTGCGGCTGGCAAATCGCATCAAGCCGGGACTCGTTTTGTGACTTTGGAAGAAAATTAGGCAATCTTAGTCTGCCTGTTCGTAACACAGTGTTGTGCTGCCACGGACGGCAGCACAAGTCCTAATGTGCCCGGACGGCACATTTAGGACGCACACGTCACTCTACCACAACCTAAGCAGGCAGACCTAGATTGCCTTATTTTCGGACAACGAAACAAAACAGTCCCGGCTTGATGCAATTTGCCAATCGTAACCCCCCAGAACCACCCTACACAGGGAAACTCACATCACAACCACAAACCATCATTTGGCGAATCAACTGTTTAACACACACCAAAAAGCGGCTGTAACAACAATCCCCTGTTACAGCCGCTCATTCTTTTTATTCTGCCGACACAACAATCTTCCTCAAAGACCTGCTGCCAAAAGCTCCTTACTCCTCAGCAGCTAATGTCTCCTCGTACTTTTCCAAGATCAGTTTCTGAATCCGTTCTCTTGTACCAGAGTTGATCGGATGTGCAATATCGCGGTATTCTCCATCCGCAGCCTTGCGGCTTGGCATTGCAATAAAAAGACCTTTTTCCCCTTCAATGATCTTGATATCATGTACCACGAACTCTTCATCGATCGTGATTGAAACTACCGCTTTCATCTTGCCTTCTTTTTCTACTTTTCTGATCCTCACGTCCGTTATCTGCATGTCTTATGTCCCCCTTTAAGTTGTTTTACCCTTGTCCCGAAAATGCATTTTTACAACACGTAGCGCTCATTGTTCTCAGAAACAATCTTGATACCATTGTCTCCACAATAATATGTATTTGCTTTCAATGTGTCCCTGCTCTCCACGATACAGTTCTCGATATGTGTATTATCGCCAATATATACATCATTTAAGATAATAGAGTTTTTAATTACACAGTTCTTGCCAACAAATACTTTTTTGAACAGGATAGAATTTTCCACTTTGCTGTTCACGATACATCCGCTCGCGATCAGGCTGTTCCGCACATCAGAGCCTGCATTATATTTTGCAGGTGGGAGATCATCAACCTTTGAATAGATCTTCGGCTCATCATGGAAAAAGTATCTGCGTACCTCCGGTTTCAGGAAATCCATATTTGTCTGGTAATAAGACTCAACAGTTGCGATGTTGCTCCAGTATTCTTTCATCTTGTAACCATAGATACGCTTCATATTTTTATAACGAATCAGAATATCCGTAACAAAATCCCAGCGTCCTTCCTCTGCACTGCGCTCTAACATCTCGATCAACTGTCTTCTGCGCACGATATAAATACCGGTAGAAATGGTGTTAGACTGGGATACCATCGGTTTCTCTTCAAATTCTACGATCCTGGAATCTTCATTCATCCGTACCACACCAAAACGGCTTACATCCACATCCGGTGCCATATCTTTGCACACTACCGTGATATCCGCTTTCTTTTCGATATGATATTCAAGTACTTTATTGTAATCAATCTTATAAACACAATCACCGCTCGTAATGATGACATACGGTTCATGGCGTTTCTTTAAGAAGCTGATATTCTGATACATGGCATCTGCCGTTCCGCGATACCACCAGCTGTTATCAACCGTAACTGTCGGGTTAAATACGAACAGTCCACCCTGTTTTCTTCCGAAATCCCACCATTTTGAGGAACTCAGATGCTCATTTAAGGATCTGGCGCTGTACTGTGTCAGTACTGCAACTGTCTGTATATGCGAATTGCTCATATTGCTGAGTGCAAAATCAATGCTGCGATAGCTGCCTCCGACAGGCATTGCTGCAATCGCTCTTTTATTGGATAGTTCCTGCATACGGCTGTTATTACCGCCAGCTAAAATAATACCTATTGCCTTCATTCTGAGTCACCTGCCTTAATAATTGCTTCACCGCTTCCAAGAATTCCATCCGGATAATCTTCTTTTTCCGTAACTCCGGAAATTGCCGTATTCTTTCCTATCTGAACGCCATCCGGCACCACGGAATCTTCACCTATTGTTACAAGACCAAAAGAATATATACTTGCATTCAGCTTGTTCGGTGCTTCCTCACCGACTCCAAGCACCACATTGTTACCAATATGGCAGTTTTCTGCAACGATTGACTTATCTATCGTGACACCTTCACCAATCTGTGTCCCTTTCATAATTATTGAATTCCTTACTACACTGCCTTTACCGATCGTAACACCTGCACCGATGACAGAACTGTGCACTTCTCCATATATTTCAGATCCCTCACCGATAATACTCTTCTCAACCACAGAATCTTCTGACAGATACTGCGGTTCAATGATATCGCTCTTTGTGTAGATCTTCCAGTATTCTTCATACAGATTGAACTCCGGGATCAGATCGATGAGTTCCATATTGGCTTCCCAATAGGAGCCTAAGGTTCCAACATCCTTCCAGTAACCATTAAATTCATAGGCGAAAAGACGTTTTCCTCTCTCATGGCAGTATGGAATAATATGCTTGCCGAAATCACAGCCACTCTGGTCTTTCATGGCATGTAATGCTTCCTTCAAAACATTCCAGCTGAAAATATAGATTCCCATGGATGCAAGATTGCTTCTCGGCTCTGCCGGTTTCTCCTCAAAATCCTGTATTTTTTTATTTTCATCCGCGATCACGATTCCAAACCTGCTTGCTTCTTCGATCGGTACCGGCATTGTTGCAATCGTTACATCTGCATGATTTTCTTTATGGAAATCGAGCATTACCTCATAATCCATCTTATAAATATGGTCACCTGATAAGATCAGGACATATTCCGGATTATAGCTCTCCATGTAATTCATATTCTGGTAGATTGCATTTGCTGTTCCACTGTACCACTCGCTGTTATTGCTCTTCTCATAAGGTGGAAGCACCGTTACACCGCCATTGTTACGGTCAAGATCCCACGGAATACCGATTCCGATATGGGTATTTAAACGTAACGGCTGATACTGTGTCAGAACACCAACGGTATCAATTCCTGAATTAATACAGTTGCTGAGTGGGAAATCGATAATACGATACTTTCCTCCAAACGCAACTGCGGGTTTGGCAACCTTTGCTGTAAGCACTCCAAGACGGCTGCCCTGTCCTCCAGCCAATAGCATGGCTATCATTTCTTTTCGAATCACGTCAATCACCTCTCGTCACTTTCTAGTCAATCTATTCCTTTTGGTATTTTTAATTATACCACACTCCAAATCTCATGTACATCATTTTTCACAATATTTTTTTTTGATTTTACATATTTTTGACACATTGCACAAATTGATAAAATTTTATCTACAATTCTTTTTTTCTGTCGAAAAGATTTTTCCTCAAAAGAATTTGCAAATTGATTCCATACGGGTATAATGAAACAAACAGAATTATTAATAAAACAGGCAGGTATCAATAAATGTATAAAATCAATTTCAACCAGCCGCTGCACATCCATTTCATCGGGATCGGCGGTATCAGCATGAGTGGTCTTGCTGAGATACTTTTAGAAGAACATTTTACCATCTCAGGATCTGACACAAAGGAATCCGGACTGACCAGACATTTAGAGCACATGGGTGCCCGTATTTTTTACGGTCAGAAGGCCGAAAACCTTAGCGATGACATTGATCTTATCGTCTACACCGCAGCCATCCGTGAAGACAATCCGGAATACGCGGCCGCAAAAGAGAGCAGCATCCCAATGTTAAGCCGTGCAGAACTGCTTGGCCAGATCATGGACAATTACAACAATTCCATCGCCGTTGCCGGTACCCACGGAAAAACGACGACCACATCCATGATCAGTCAGATCCTTCTTGCCGCAAATGCAGATCCTACTATTTCCGTGGGTGGGATTTTAAAAGCCATCGACGGCAATATAAAAGTAGGCAAGTCCGATATTTTTGTATCCGAAGCGTGCGAATATACCAACAGTTTTCTTCATTTTTATCCACGCTACAGTGTCATTTTAAACGTGGAAGCGGAACACCTTGACTTCTTTAAAGATATTCAGGACATCCGCAATTCATTCCGAAAATTTGCAGGAAATACAAAAAAAGACGGTGCGATCATTATCAACGGTGAAATTGAAAATTACACCGAGCTTACAGATGGTTTAGATCCCAAGGTGATCACTTTCGGTCTGAATGACTCCTGCGACTATTATCCGTCCGATGTTACATTTGATGAGACAGCATGTGCTTCCTTTACAGCTATGCATCACGGTTCTCCGGTCATGGATGTCAAACTGCATGTTCCAGGCATGCACAATATCTCAAATGCGCTTGCAGCGATTGCACTTACACTTGACCTTGGCATTTCAAAGGATGCGATCCTCGCCGGTTTATCCGCTTTCGGAGGTGCAGACCGTCGTTTTGAATATAAAGGATGTGTGGATGGCGTTACTATCATTGATGATTATGCGCATCATCCGACAGAGATCCGTGCAACATTAACTGCTGCAAAGAATTATCCGCACAAACGTCTGGTCTTAGCTTTCCAGCCGCACACTTATTCCAGGACAAAAGCATTTTTAGATGACTTTGCAGATGTGCTTTCCATGGCTGACGTAGTCGTTCTTGCAGATATCTATGCTGCCCGCGAGAAAAATACTTACGGAATCAGCTCGAAAGATATCCTTGAAAAATTAAAGGACAAAGGAACAGAATGTTATTATTTCCCTTCCTTTGAAGAAATCGAGAAATTTTTATTGAAAAAATGTATAAACGGTGATCTGTTGATAACTATGGGTGCCGGAGATATCGTAAACGTTGGTGAACACCTTCTTGGCAGATAAGTTATCCACATTATCCACATTCGATTGGGGAAAACTTCAACCATCGAATGTGGATTTTTCTTGTCGACATAACATGTCCCTCTTTTATTGTTCCGTTTTCTTTCATGTCCCTTGTTTTCTGTATTTTGTCACAGTTGCCATCACTTTCGTTTTTTATGTATTCACTTTTTATCCACATTATCCACATTCCCCTTAACCCTTGATTTTACAGCATTTGTATTCAAAATTGTTCTTCTCTTTTTTCTTTTCCTATGCTATAATTTGTGGCGCAGCAAATATTTATGCTTATACTTTTAGAATATTATCGAAAGAGGGTTTCCTTCATGGCTAAAATACTAATCCACAGTGACAGCGCATCTTCTGCCACGAGTGTATCGAATATTTTTATTGATGAATATATGTCTGACGCAAATGGAGAATTTGTAAAGATCTACCTGTACCTGCTGCGTCTGATGAATGCCCCGGATTCCGCTTTTTCGATTTCTTCCATTGCAGATAAATTCGAACACACAGAAAAAGATGTAAAACGTGCCTTAAGTTATTGGGAACGCATGCATCTTTTGCGTCTGGAATACGATACAGATCATAACTTAACCGGTGTGTGCCTTATTGATTCTGCATCCAGGGATAAAACTGATGTAACCGGCGAATTTTCAGAAAATGAATCTGCCGCAGAGGCACCCGACTCAAACAGCATTTCATCATCTGCAGACGAATACACCTCCTCAGATGATGATGGTATTTCTTCTGCAGATACGGAAAATTTTCCTCCAAAGAGGGATTACACCCGCGATGAATTAAAGCAGTTTCAGGAAAATGACCAGATCGCAGAACTTCTTTTTATTACAGAACGCTATCTCGGACGCCCTCTCAGCCAGACTGATACAAACACGCTTTTGTATTTATATGAAGAACTTTCTTTTTCACCGGATCTGATCGAATATCTGGTGGAATACTGCGTAAGCAAAAACCATACTGCGATCCGCTACATCGAAGCTACGGCGTTGAAATGGGCAGAAAGCGGTATCCGGACTGTAACCTCCGCCAAACAGGAAGCAAAGATCCACAGTCCGGCTTATTATGCAGTAATGCGTTCCTTTGGCATTACCGGAAGGAATCTCGTTCCATCTGAAACAGACTTCATTGAAAAATGGCGTTCCGAGTATGGTTTTTCCATCGACATCATCTGTGCGGCATGTCAGCAGACCATACAGAGTATCCATCAGCCGAGTTTTCCTTACACGGATAAAATGCTTTCGAACTGGCGTAAATTAAACGTACATACCATGGAAGATGTAAAACGTTTAAATCTTGAACATAAAGAACGTGCAAAGACTTCCGCACAGGAAGCGGCTGGTTCAAAAAATAAGTTCAACAACATCGGACACCGTTCCTATGAATATGATGAGCTTGAAAAAATGTTACTGACAACCAATTCAAAACGCTGATACCATAGAATAGTATGAAAATATTGTCTTCATACTAAAACAGGCAAAAATGGAGATTAGGATAAGAACATGCCTCTGACAAATTCGCAATATGACGAGATCATACGGGCATACGATGCCCGACAGTTAAAAAATGAACATGACAGGGAAGAACGGACACGCTATGCCTACATCAAGATTCCGCGTCTCCGCGAGATTGATGATGCCATCGCAACCTGTTCCGTTGCACAGGCAAAGAAGCTCTTAGACGGCGATACCAAAGCTCTTCATACCTTAAAAGAACAGATTGCCTCCTACCGCAGTGAGAAAAAGGATCTTCTAAAAAAAGCCGGTCTGGCTGCTGATTATCTGGAGACTTCTTATGAATGCCCGGATTGTAAGGACACCGGTTTTATCGACGGGAAACGCTGCCACTGTTTTACACAGGCTGCGATCGATCTGGTCTATACCCAGTCGAATTTAAAAAGCATCCTGCTCCGTGAGAATTTTTCCACATTTTCTTTTGACTATTATTCTGATAAAGACATAAATCCTGCAACCGGGTTATCATCTTTGGCAACAGCAAAAGATGCTGTCGCAAAATGTCACGACTTTATCGATCACTTTGATGATACATTTTCCAATCTTTACTTTTACGGAGATACCGGTATCGGCAAAACTTTTCTGTCAAACTGCGTTGCGAAAGAGCTGATGGATCACGGTCATTCTGTAATTTACTTTACGGCGTTCCAATTATTTGATATATTAAGCAAGGGTGTATTTGCAAAAGATGAAGATGCGATTGCCGCAAATGAAAATATTTTTACATGCGATCTTCTGATCATAGATGATCTTGGCACAGAGCTTACAAATTCTTTTACAACTTCCCAGTTGTTTTTATGTTTAAACGAAAGAATCCTGCACCGGAAATCAACCATCATTTCCACAAATCTCGGATTATCACAGCTTACCGATCTGTATTCGGAGCGAATCTTATCGAGAATCATGGATAATTATGTTCTGATCAAATTATTCGGGGAAGATATCAGGATGCAGAAGCGGAGACGTTAATCATTGCAACAGACACACGATACTTTTTCTGCCTTCAATTAGAGCAATCTATTGAAATACATGTAAACAAATTTTTATGGAGGAACCATTCAATGCCAAACGATGAAAGAAACCTAGAAACCTTACCTGATGGAGCACTTGGTCTGATCCCGCTTGAGAGCTGCAAAGAGCTTGGTCTGAAAGTAGACAAGTATCTGGTCGGCTGGAGAGAAAAAAGACAGCATCAGCATGCATCTGATCTTGCCTTCAAGGATTACCGCCGCGATTCTTACATCATCTCTACCGCTGTTCCGCGTTTCGGAACCGGTGAAGCAAAAGGTGTGATCAAAGAATCTGTTCGTGGATACGATCTGTACCTGATGGTCGATGTGACAAATTACAGCCTTACCTACTCTGTATGCGGTCATGAAAATCACATGTCACCGGATGATCACTATGCAGATTTAAAACGTATCATTGCAGCCGTTGGCGGTAAAGCAAGACGTATCACAGTCATCATTCCTTTCTTATATGAAAGCCGTCAGCACAAACGTACTTCCCGCGAATCCTTAGATTGTGCTTTAGCATTACAGGAACTGACTGCAATGGGTGTAGACAACATCATCACATTTGATGCTCATGATCCACGTGTCCAGAATGCAATTCCATTAAAAGGCTTTGAAACTGTACAGCCTGCATACCAGTTTGTAAAAGGCATCCTGCGTGAAGTGACTGACTTAAAGATCGATTCTGATCATATGATGGTAATCAGCCCGGATGAAGGCGGTACGAACCGTGCTGTATATCTTGCAAGCGTTCTCGGTTTAGATGTCGGTATGTTCTATAAGAGACGTGATTACAGCCGTATCGTAGACGGACGTAACCCGATCGTTGCACATGAATTCTTAGGTTCCTCCGTGGAAGGAAAAGACGTTATCATTATTGATGACATGATCTCTTCCGGTGAAAGTATGATCGATGTTGCAACTGAATTAAAGAAACGTAAAGCAAACCGTATCTTCGTTGTTGCAACTTTCGGACTCTTCACAAACGGTTTAGAAAAATTTGATCAGGCAGTTGCTGATGGTATCATCTACAAAGTCGTTACTACAAACCTTACTTATCAGACACCTGAGCTCTTATCCAAACCTTATTACATCAGCTGTGATATGAGTAAATACATCGCTTATATCATTGATACCTTAAACCATGATTCTTCCATCAGCGATCTGTTAAACCCGTATGACAGAATCGAACGTCTGGTATCCAAATACAAAGCAGAGCAGAAATAATCCTGAAATACTTTTCAAAAGCCGGTACTTTTTGTGCCGGCTTTTCTTTACAAATAACAGGATGCCTTCATTCCATGATCATGAATTAAAAAAGGAACCTCAGTACTTTTTGGTACATCGGTTCCTTCTATTTCACTTCTATGTATTTGTGTCTTACAGACTTATTTAAAACAGATCAACTCTTCCTGCAAACTTCTGGTTGATCACATAATATGCTGCAAATTCTTCCGGTTTTAAATATACCTGAAGACTCTTGATAGATGATGCTCTGTGACCCTCTGCAACAAACTCATTTTTTGCTTTCTCGATCACATCTGCAACGATCGCTTCATTTCCCTGATACTGAATAAATACTTCCGGAACTAATTCTTCCTTTGCTGCTTTCGCTGCCGCTTTCTTTGCTGCTCTTGAAGGTTTCTTCTCTTTTACAGGTTTTGCTGTTTCCTTTTTCTCGACAACTGGTTTTGTTGACGATGCAGCCTTTGCTGCTGTCATTTCTTCTACTGCTTCTTTAACTGCTGTTGTTTTCTCAGCTACTGCTGCTTTTACCTCAGTTGCAGATTCTTTTACAACTGTTTTTGCTGTTGCTGCCACATTCTTTGCTGCCTGCAATACTTCTGCCTGCTTTTCGTTTGTCTTTGGCTCTGCTGTTTTTACAACATTAGTTTTTGTTGCATTATTTTTTGCTATAGTTTCTTTTGCCATAATGAATTCCCTCCTCAACAAAAATTACTCACAAACTAAAAACTTCTCCATTGCGTCTAATGCTTCTTCTTCATCGCTTCCTTCTGCAACGATATTGACAGTCATACCTTTTGAAGGATTAAATGCCATAATTCCCATGATACTCTTTGCATTGATCCGGCGGTTATTGCTCTCAAGGATAATCTCACTGTCATAGCGGCATGCCACCTGAACCAGTTCTGCAATCGGATTATCGTGTTCTTTAGAAACATTCGAAACCACTACTTCTTTTCTGCTCATATTCATCCTCTTCCTCTTTTCAAGTACTTCTCAAAATATAACCCATTCGACTTTAATTTGCAATACGTCTCACTTAAATCTGTTAAAGTTCAACGAACTATTCTATGGAAGCACTGTTTTTTTATGCAGTTTTCTCGTTTTTTTCATGTATATATACTTACAATGTGTCTGTATATCCGCATTTTTGTTCTTTTACTTGAGGTATGTGAAAAATACATTTCCGGCTTCCTTAAAAACTTCATCCGCATCTGTCAGGCTCTGCTTAAAATTACTTCCGGTTGACGGATCAAAGATAATGACATTATTGGCATCATAGCCTACCACAAGTACCGCTTCATCGCTTCCCGTCATCGCAAATACAGGATTACCACAGCTTACATAGTAAAGGACTTCCTCCACACTGCATCCTGTCAGATCTAAAATTCTTGCATCTTTCATGGTATTGCTCAGGATATTCTTTGGTGTTTCTCCGCCTGCGATCAATGCACTTACACTGATATTAATTCCCTCCTTTTCAAGCATTGCATTGATACACTGCGCAATGCTGTTAGAGGATGCATCTTCCGCGCCAACCGCAATATCGGAAAGAGCCGGTCTGATCGCATCTCTGGAACGTTTCCAGATATATTCCTGATCTTTTCCTACCACAACTCCCATATTTTCATTCGCTTTTGTGATCGCATCTGCCACCTGATCTGTAGTATAGACCACATCACCTTTTACATAAACATAATATTTCCTACTATCACCCTTATCCTCAAGTGTGAGTGTACGCTCCTGCTCTAATATGGTTTCTCTCGGAGTAAGCAGCCTCGGAGCCTTCGCCCCTACAGTTTCCGGCAGAGATATTTCAAACTGGGTTTCTTTGCTGTCGGAATTACTGCTTACAATGGAAACAATTTTATTTCCATCTCCCTCCCTGTTCATGATCATATCCTGATCTGCATCAACATAGGCGGTTCCATTATACTGGATGCGGTTTAAATACATAGTATAATCATCAATATCAACACCTGATACATAATAACCATTTTTTTCATAAGTTTTTAACACAGATGGTTCATCGGACGACACATCCAGAATTTTAATCTGATACATCGGAAAAATAACATTCCCGGCAGCTTCTGTTGATACATCTGCAGCATTCGCTACACCATATACAAAATCATCTCCCATAAATCCAAGCGGTTTTACATATTTGCTGCTTCCTTCTGTTATCGTTGTTATTTTTTCATTCGAAAAGTTTATGAGACAGATCGTATCACTCTGTCCATTCTGGCTGCCTTTTGTCCATGCAAAATAGCGGTCAGACTCCGAAACTGCATATATTTCCTTATCCAGTCCTTTTATCAGCTCTTTCATTTCCAATGTACTAAGATCTATCCCATATACACTGCCGTCCACCATCAGATATAATTCTCCGCCCTCATTCACATACATCAGCTGACCAAGTTCTGATTTCATAACTTCATATGCTTTATCGGAAGAAATGAATGCCAGTTCTTCGTTTGTATTTGAAAGACTGTCATAATGATTTACCTGTATTCCCACTTCCCCCTCGTGGCTTCCGCGGTTCATATAACCATACACGATATAATCAAGGCTCCCTGCCTCATCAATCCGGACGATCTTGATATCATGTTCGCCATAATTTTCGCGGCTGTCAATTCCTTCATATCCGCGGAAACTGAATACTTTTGCAAGCGTATTTTCTGTCTCGTTATAGCTCCACAGCTCCCCCTCCTGTACAAAGGCTACTGTAGTCCCAGTCTCATTTGCCTGATACTCCACATTTCCCGAACGTATTCCAAGCTCAATATAATTATCAAAAAAGTTGACATTTTCCCCACGGAAGATCTGATTCATACGGCGTTCAAAATTAAGCAGATACATACGGCTGCTCGTATAACGCACACGATAATATTCTTCTACATTATAATATTCGCTCTCGCCGTCCTCCCCGATACTCGTTACAACATAATCCAGCACGATCACATTATAAGTATCTGTGATCTCTTTTATCGATGGCACTGGTGTCGTTAACTGCTCTCCGTTAAAATCTGCCCATGCAAGCTGTTTCAACGAAGAATTTAACGAAACAAACTGTAAGGTGGTATTATCCCCGGTCGTTTTTTCCATGTACGTTGACAACGTTCCCGACGTTTCACTATTAAATGTGGTATTATGAAACTCCTTAACAAATTTCAGGGATTCATCTATATGCGCATTCTGCATCTCCACGATTCTTGTATAATAATAGATCACATCATTCCCGCTCTCTAAATTAATGAGCAGTAAATATTCTTCCCCCTCCTGAAGAAGATTCTGAATTTCCAGTTCCGCTCTGATCATACCTTTTTTTTCATCGTAGGAACTGACATCTGCATTAGCGATCAGTCTCTCCCCATCAAGACTCCGTATTTCATAAGATATAGCATCTATACTCGTCTCATACGTCTGAATTGTAACCGGGAGTTTTCTGTCTTTTCCGATCGGCGTGATCGTATCGCGCATGCTTGCGGCATTCATTTTTGTACGATATCCATGTAATTCATTGATTTCCTGTTCGCTGCTCTCTAATGAAATAACCGGTAACGTAGCATTTTTCATTTCTGTTGTCAGATCTTCATTGACATGATTTGTCATCATACTAAATATTCCGACCGCCACAAAAAAAATGACGGTCAGTACGACTGCCTTAATTGCACCTTTCTGCACGATATTATCTCCTTGCTCTATGTGAATGAAATATATTTTCTCTGTTAAACCGCAAAAAAAGCGATAGCTATATTGTATGCATTTTTTTTCAAATCCGCAATGCCTATTGCCGATTCTTTTAGAAAATTTAAGATATCAAGTAAGAAAGAATCCTGCCCGGAGGGCTTTTTATGTAATAGGCACTTTCAACGAATTTTCCTATTACACAAAAAAAGGGCACCTCACATCGAGGTACCTGCCCTTTTTCCTGCATCAGCTATTTTACCACCAGCGTCTGCATCTTCTGTGTCTGCAGCGCCGTTTATACATCTCGTTATTTAATAATACCCCGATCAGACTCCTCATATCATCATGTCCTCTGGGCGGTGGAGGCGGCATCCCCGGTCCTGGTGGCGGCGGTGGAGGCATTCCCGGTCCTGGCGGTGGATTCATTCCACCCCAGTACTGTTCTGCCTCAACATTATTTTCTTCTCCTGCCACCTTACGGTAAATCCGCTCTGCCACCTGCTCTAACATCAGACGATCCGGATATTCGTCAAACATCAGGCTTCCCTCATACTCCATTTTATCGCACTCATCTTCCACGTAAGAAAGGATCGTCTTTACCTCTTTCGGATAAAGCTCTTTCATGCGTTCCATATCTTTTTCATATTCCATTTCCGTAAGATACAGATTCTGCATCGGATAACTCATGTAAAATGGCATTTTGGGTACATCCATCTGCATACGGAAAAACTGTTCCTGATTATAGTCCACACATTACTCCTGTCACTAACATCTCTATATCATATGCTTAAGGAATATTTTTGTGTCATCAGCCATACCATAAATCCTACTCAAAAAGAATATTTTTGTATTTTGTGTAACCTTCTTTGTTCATCTGTACGGATGCCTCTTTTTCATTTCCCTTATGCGTAAACATGTACTCATTATAAGCACCATCACGATAAGCAAAATCCTCTCCGTTATCCTGGTAATGCAGGTATGTTCCATCTCCCGGATATATGCGCATTTTCAAGGTATCATACGGCTTTTCACCAACATACTGTGCCAGTTCATAAGTCGGAATCATTCCTCCCTCTTTCACGAACATCGGACAGGTATCAAGCGGTGCATCCACCATGTAATACTGTTTTCCCTGATATGGTTTCTTTGTCTCATAATCATACCAGGTACCTTCCGGAAGATATACGATCTTCTTTGTCTCTCCCTGCTCTAAAACAGGTGCAACAAGAAGATTCTCTCCTACTAAAAATTCACCGTTTAAGTTCCATGTTTCCGGATCATTTTCATAATGCAGAACCAGCGGACGCATAACCGGCAGTCCCGTCAGTTCACACTCGTGGAACAGATCATACAGATACGGAAGCAGCTGATATCTTAATTCTACAAATTTGCGGTAAATGCGAAGCGTTTTCTCATCAAACTGCCATGGCTCCTGGTATGTACTTCCCACGGAAGAATGGTTACGGAACAGTGGTGAAAATGCACCAACCTGAACCCAGCGGCACATCAGTTCCGGTGTACAGTCTGCTCCGAATCCGCCGACGTCTGTTCCTGCAAATGCAATTCCACTCATACCGAGATTGCAGAGTTGTGGGACTGCCATTCTAAGATGTGCCCAGAGGCTCTGGTTATCTCCTGTCCATACCGTAGAGTATTTCTGCGTTCCTGCATAACATGCTCTTGTGATGACAAACGGTCTTCTTTTATCATTTTCCTTTAATCCCTCGTAGGTAGCCTTTGACATCAGATGACCATAAACGTTATGCATTGCTGCATGATCCGTTTTTTGATCCTCATCCGTGAATACTACATCCTGTGGAAGTTCTCCACGGAAACTTGCAGGCTCGTTCATATCATTCCATGTTCCACGTACACCAAGATCAACTAAAAACTTCTGATTGTCCGCCCACCATTTTCTGACATCCGGTTTTCCAAAATCAGGATACACAGCCTCTCCCGGCCACACTTCATTAACGTATACTTCACCTTCCGGTGTTTTTGCAAAATAATCATTCGCAATTCCCTCATCATATTTTGCATATCCCGGATCTAATTTCACACCCGGATCGATGATGCAGACAACCTTAAAACCATCCTCTGCAATTTCTTTTATGATTCCTCCCGGTGCTCCAAAATCCTTTTCATTCCAGGTAAATACGCGATAACCATCCATATAATCGATATCAAAATGAATCGTATCGCACGGTATCTGTAGTTCTCTGTATTTATGCGCCACACGTCTGATATCCTCGGCGGACAGATATCCCCATCTCGACTGATGATGTCCTAATGTCCACAACTGCGGCAATGGTGTCCTGCCGGTCAGATAGGTATAACCTTCCACGATATCCGTCATTTTCTCTCCGGAAATAAAATAGTAATCGAGATTTCCGTTCTCTGCACTGTAATAATAGTATGCATCATTCTCTTTTCCGAGATTAACATGGGATCTGTAGGTATTGTCAAAAAACATTCCAAATACACCTGTCTTTTTTAACGTGATCAGGAATGGAATTGATTTATACAATGCCTTAAAATCGTCCGTGTGCGCCTGCGGAAGATCAGAATTCCAGTTTTCATATTCATAGTTTCTTTTATTTAAAACGCCTGTCTTATCTCCAAGCCCATAGAATTTTTCATCTCCGTCCATCTTCTTTATGACCATGACAGGATCTTCTTTTTCACCATCTGCAGAGACAGCATGTCCTTCAGATTCTAAAGTTGCAAGTGCTTCATCACTTAATCTTGCTTTTTTCTTTCGCTCTCCCCTGAAATCTTCGCATAAAAGTGTACCGTCTTCTTTATAAAAATCAATGAGAAAATCATCATGTACTTCTGCTGTCAGTTTATCTGTTTTAATCTGTACTGCTCCGTTCTCCTCAGAGACTTTTACGGAAACATTCTGTCTTTTATCTCCTTCGATTGCCTTTGAGCGGTGATCTTTTGACTGATACGGAACAAATACATTCATGATCGTATCCGTAACTACTGTGACATATGCCGTTCCATGTTCAAATTCAAACTCTACCGTACTGCTATTGATCTGATAAGAAAGTTTTTTCCCTAACATATATTTCTCCTTTTCTTTTTACATTTTTGCAATATCCTGTAATTCCTGCAACAGATCAAGATCCGACTGCTGCACTTTCATATTTGTTGTGATCGGTTCTGCTCCGGGCTTTGTCACGGTAATCTCAATAATGGTTCCTTCCGTGATGCCGGTCGAAAATACTGCATTTAAAAATGCGGCAAATTTCGGATGGTTTGCCGTGAATTTATTTTTTGCATTCATGATTTTCATAATTGAAGCCGGATTCATCATAGATTGTTCTCCTTTTCCAGTGTATTTTTCGTTTATATTACTTTAGTACCGCCATTATACTATAATATGGAGGATTTGTCCCGAAAAATTACGAAATTTTCTATGCGGTTTCCAAGGTTTCCTTTCATTTTCCGTCACAGAATGGAAAATCGTTTGTCAAAATGATGATTTGTTTATGAAATAAATCGCCCGCCCAAATGGTGTGTTGTAGGTCTGTGAGTGGCTTCTTGCGCAAAGCCGAAGTTAATTTTGGTTTCGTTGTCCGAAAATAAGAAAAGCTAGGTCTGCCTGATTTAGGTTATGGCGGAGTGACGTGACCGGCGTTCAACGAGCCATCCTTGGCTCGTGAAGCCTTGTTCTGCCATCCGTGGCAGAACATCACTGTGTAACTACAGGCAGACCAAGTTTTTCTAATTTTCTCCCAAAGTCACAAAATTACTTCGACTTTGCGCAAGATGCCAGCCTCCAGGTTATGAAACACCATTTGGGTGGGCGGTTCATCTCAAAACTGGGGGCGTAGGTGCGAATTTTTGATATTCATTATGCCTATAATCTGCTTATGATCCTAATGTACTGTATCATTGATATTCAGACTAATGACTTGCCAAAATTTCCATCTGCTACATTGTACT